>MPMP01000069.1 GCA_002238565.1 Albidovulum sp. bin36 | reverse complement strand
GCCTCGCTCATGATCCGGGGGAGGGCGACCATTCGGAAAATAGACGCTCGGCCAAGTCTCGGCGGGTGGCTCTGAACGTGATTGAAATTTTTCCGTTGCTTAGACTCGATTGTTTGGCGTACAATGCCTGCAATGCAAGCTACAATTGGTGGATGCCAGAAAAGCCATGGCCACAGTATTTTGCAAGTTCCTCGGTTTTGACAATTCCCGATAACGGGAGTATTTTACACTTTGTTTAATTTCAAGGGCGGCTAAAATGAAATCATTGGTTCTCGGAAAGGCGCCGGTTCGGATTCGCCGCGCGATGATGCTGTATGTCCTTAGCGCCGCTCTCGTGATTGCAGCGACAATTTCCTTGCCCGGAATAGCCCTCGCGCAAACTTATTCCTATTCTTCGGTCGTCGTGGAAGGAAACAGGCGGATCAGCGACGCAAGCGTCTTGAGATTCGCCGGGCTCCAGCAATCCGGCATAGTGTCTGCATCTAGGCTCAACGCGGCGTTCCAGGGCATTGCCGCCTCGGGACTGTTTGAAGACGTTTCGATAGTGCCCAATCGAAACTCGATCTTGATTAGCGTTACCGAGCTGCCGACTATCAACGAAATCAGCATAGAAAGAAACCGCCGCTTCGGCGACGATATTCTGATACAGGCCGTTACCTCTCGGCCGAACCGCATTTACAACGCGTCGCAAGCCGAAAGCGATGCGGCGTCGATCGCCGAAGTCTACAGGGCGGGGGGCCGTTTCGCCGCGACCGTAGTTCCGAAGATCATCCCCCGCCCGGACAACAGGGTCGATCTAGTTTTCGAGGTCTTCGAAGGCAATGTCGTCGAAGTCGAACGCATTAGCTTTGTCGGCAACAAGGCGTTTTCCGAGAGGCAGCTGCGCTCGGTTTTGGAATCCCGGGAAGCGGGGCTGTTAAGCGCGTTCGTGCAAGGCGATACTTTCCTCGCCGAAAGAATAGAGCTGGACAAGGCTTCGCTAAGGGAGTTCTATTTGTCTAGAGGCTATGTGGATTTCGTCATCAACTCGGTTTCGGTTGAATTGACTCGCGAGCGAGACGCGTTTTTCATTACTTTCAACGTAATGGAAGGCCAGCCCTACAGGTTTGGAAAAGTAACGATAACGAGCGAAGTTCAGGGCGTGCAGCCGCAAATGTTCGCCGATTTGCATGAAATACCGCGGCGGGAATTCTATACCCCCGAGCTCGTTGAAAAAGCGATCGCCCGCATGGAGTACGCAGCCTCTCAGAGCGGGCTGAGATTTGTTCGGGTCGACCCCGAAATTACGAGAGTCGATTCAAATCGAACCCTGGACATTAATTTCCGGATCGTGCGTGGCCCCAGAATCTTCGTCGAAAGGATCGACATTCAGGGCAACAACCAGACGCTTGACCGCGTAATCCGGAGCCAGTTCGATTTTGTCGAAGGCGATCCGCTAAACCCGCGCAAGATTCAGGAAGCCAACGAAAAAATTCAGGCCCTTGGCTTCTTTTCCCAGGTCGAAGTCAATTCGGTTCCAGGGTCGTCGCCCGACCAAGCCGTAGTTTCGGTCAACGTTGAGGAAAGACTTACCGGATCGCTGACATTTGGATTCAGCTACGCGACGCAGGACGGCCTAGCAGGGCAAATCAGCCTTTTGGAAAGGAATTTTCTGGGCCGCGGGCAATACCTTGCGTTCGAGTTCAGCGGAGGCAGGAACGCGCGGGACTTCGCAGTCACTTTTGGCGAGCCGGATTTCCTCGACCGGGAAATCGATTTGTCGATGACGCTGGGGCAACGAAGAACAAGCGGGCTTGGCCAGTACTTCGAGGCGAGGAGATTCACAACCGGCGTTACGGCGGATTTTCCCGTTAGCGAAAGAGGAAGATTCAGCCTGACGACATCCTACAACGATTACAAGATGGGCAGCCCTTCAAGGTTTTCGTCTGTTCAAATCATCAGGGAAAGTTTGCGCGGACAGCAGACAACCGGAGAATTTGGCTATACCTATTCATTCGACACGCGACGCGCGGGCTTCGGCGAATCCGCCGACTACCTTTTCCGCGTCGGCCAGGAATTGGGCGTAAGAGACAACAGCCTCGGGTTTATCAGGACGACCGGGTTTGCGGCGGCCAAGACATCGATATTCGACGATACGATTACATTGTCCGCGGAATTCGAAGCGGGCAATCTTTCGATGCTTAGCGACAAAAGCAGGTATGAAGATCGCTTTTTCTTTCATAGCGGGATTTTCCGGGGCTTTCGAAGAGCCGGCATAGGTCCTCGGGACCTTGCGCCCATCAACCAGGACGCGCTCGGCGGAATGAATTTTGCCGTTGCGCGGTTCGAGGCGGAATTTCCGCTAGGCTTTGCCGAGGACATCGGCATGCGCGGAGGCTTGTTTCTGGATGTAGGCTCGCTTTGGGAACTTGACGATACTGCAGGCGGTGACTGCATTTCGTGCCGCACGCCTCTCAGTAACCTGAGCGTAATTCAAACGTCAGAAATCGACGACAGTCCAAACCTCCGCTCGGCTGTTGGCGTATCGCTAATCTGGGATACGTTTTTTGGACCGCTGCGGTTCAATTTCAGCAAGGCAATCGAAAAAGAGCCCTACGACCTGACGCAGGACTTTGAATTCACGATCGCCAGCCGGTTCTAGCAATGCGCTCAATGATCGCGCTGCTCGCGGCGTTTGCGGTCCTAGCGTGCTCGGCCAAGGCGCAGCAGGCGATTCAGCAGGATTTCGATTTAGGCAGTTTCGGCATCCGGCATCAGAGAATCGCCGTGGTGGATCTGGAATTGCTATTTCTTAGATCGAATTTCGGAACTCGCGTCCTGGAAGAAAGAAGCGACGCCGTAGCGAAGTATCACGCCAACAACGAAATCATAACGCAAAAGCTAATCGAGCTGGAAAACGAAATTGCGGCGAGAAAACCCGGATTGAGCGACGAAGAATTCGAGAGTCTTAGAAGCGAATTCGATGCGATGACGGAGTGCATTCGCAGCGACCGCGAGGAGAAGTTCAGACTTTGGAAAGAATGGTTCCAATTGCAGCAGGATGAATTCGTTCAATTCGCCGCGACGAACATGCAATGGATCCTTCCCGGAGTCGATGTTGTATTGCCGAAATCGAGCGCGATTACATTTAGGAGCGAATTGGACCTGACGGGTACGGCGGTTGTATTCTTAAACGATATATTGGTCGCAAACCCGGAACTGATAGAAATCGACTCCATTGTCAGCTATGTAGGGATTACCGATCAAGAGGAAGTAATTGCCAACTATCTAGAGCATTGCGGGAAATCGGCGGGGGCGGACGGTTCGGCCGCCGCAGGAGGCACCCGCTAATAATTCAGGGCCGCGTCTTGCCCGGCGGTTGCCTGAATGATAGTTGCGCCGCAAATCGACCGAGTGATTGCCAGGGTGCGATACCGATGACAGAGCTAGTAGATCCGACGCTGCCGTCAGCCGACATATGCTTGATCAAGAGGATGATTCCTCACAGGTATCCGTTCCTGCTGATAGATAAGGTCGTCAACCTGAATGCCGGCATAGGCGCTCTCGGCATAAAGAACGTAACTGTCAACGAGCCATACTTTGTCGGTCACTTTCCGAACAAGCCCGTCGTGCCGGGCGTATCAATCGTCGAATCCATGGCGCAGACCGCCGCGGTGCTAGTCGTTCATTCGACCGGAATGACCGACAGGGACCTGAACGTTTACCTGATGTCCGTTGACAACGCGAGATTTCGCAAGATGGTAGTGCCGGGCGATATTCTGTTTCTGCCCGTGTCCGTCATCAGGGGGCGGGGTCGAATTTGGAAGTTCGGCTGCGAGGCGAAAGTTGAAGGCAAGGTCGTCGCTACGGCCGACATCACGGCGGCCTGGGAATTGAACGAGGCGGGCCAAGCAAAGTGAGCATCCATCCCGACGCCAGAATTCACCCCGCGGCGATCGTCGAGGATGGCGCGACTATAAAGGCGGGCGCGAATATCGGACCGTTCGTATTCGTGGGTCGCGATGCGGCGCTCGGCGAGGGCGTTATCGCGAAATCGCATTGCTCCATCCTGGGCTGGACCGAAATCGGGCAAGAGACGGTAATTTTTCCGTTCGCTACGATCGGCGAGGCGCCGCAGGATCTGACTTATCGGGGCGAAAGAACCCGTTTGGTCATAGGCAAGCGAAACTGCATTCGCGAAGCCGTGACGATCAATACGGGCACGTCCAAAGGCAGGGGCATTACGAAAGTGGGCGACGACTGCCTATTTATGACCGGTTCCCACGTTGGCCACGATTGCCATGTCGGCAATGGCGTGACGATGGCGAACCAGGCGTCGCTTGGAGGCCATAGCGTCGTCGAGGACCTTGCGATAATAAGCGGCCTTTCCGGCGTGCACCAGTTCGCGCGCGTAGGGCGCAGCTCTTTCGTCGGCGCGCTTACCTTCGTAAGCCGCGACGTACTGCCCTACACGCAGGTTCAGGGATCGCCAGGCAAATTAATCGGAATCAACCTTGTCGGCTTAAGGCGAAGGAAGGTTTCGAATAGAGATATCCGCTCCATAAAAGAGGCCTACGATCTGCTCGTAGGCGGCGGCGAACTAAATTTTCAAGAGCGCGTGGCGCGGCTGGAAGCCAGCGGTCCCCATTGCGGATGCGTCGAGGACATTCTGGAGTTCGTCAAAAAGGACTCGAAAAGAAACTACATGGCGCCATGACTCCCGAGGCGTCCGAAATCTGCCTCCGTTCCAAGATCGCCGTTTTCGCGGGCCGGGGAATTCTTCCGGAGCTGCTTGCGAACAGGCTCGAGAAGGCCGGCGCCAGCCCGAGATATCTCGCGCTCGACGGATGCGTTCCCGGCTGGCTGGCGGACCGCGAGCATACGCTGATTACGTTTACCGATTTTTTGCCGAAGTTCGCGGACCAATTCAAGGACGGATGCAGAACCGCCGTTTTCGCCGGGAGCATTGGCCGTCCTCGGATTGCCGACGGCAGTTCCGGGCTGGCGATCGATATCGAATCCGGCGACGATGCCGCGATTCGCAAATTCGTTGGAATAATCGAGGATATCGGCTTCCGCATCGTGGGCTCCCACGAATTCCTGCCCGAGCTGCTGGCGGGTCCCGGAATCTTGAGTCGAGCGCGGCCCGACGAGGCCGCGCAGCGAGACACTTCGACCGCGGCCCGCATCGTTCGAGCGCTCGGCACCGTTGACGTTGGCCAGGCGGCGGTGGTCGCGCAGGGCGTTTGCCTCGGCGTGGAAGCGGTCGAAGGCACGGACCACCTTATCCGGTCGTCGGGGCTGGCCAAACGGCTCCTGCCAAGGCCCGAAATCAGATCCGGCGTGCTATACAAGGCTCCGAAGCCGCAGCAGGAGCTGCGCCTGGACTTTCCGGTTATCGGACCGGATACGCCCGCGGGCGTCGCCAGGGCCGGGCTTGCCGGAATCGCTTTCGAAGCGAACGGAGTCATGATTCTGGACCGTGCGAAAACCGTCGAGCTGGCGGATGAAGCCGGGATATTCATCTGGTCGCGAGACTCCGAGGCGTGACAAGGCTCCGGCTATTCCTGGTTGCCGGCGAACCCTCCGGCGACCGGCTGGGCGCCGCTATGATGTCGGGATTCAGACAGATCGGCATCGACTGCGAATTCGCCGGCGTCGGCGGAGAAGCGATGCAGGCGGAAGGCCTCGACAGCCTGTATCCGATCAGCGACCTTTCCGTGATGGGATTCGCCGAAGTCGTTCCTAGTCTCCCGCGCATTTTCGCGCGTCTCGCGCAAACCTCGCGCGCCGCGGTCGCATTCGCGCCGGACGCGCTCGTTACTATCGACAGCCCGGACTTTTGCCTGCGCGTCGCCGCCAGAGCGAAAAAAGCCTGTCCCGAGCTGCTAGCGATACAATACGTCGCGCCGACAGTTTGGGCGTGGCGCCCGTGGAGGGCGTCGAAGCTCGCGCGCATCTTCGATCACGTCTTGGCCGTTTACCCTTTCGAACCGGCGTTCCTGCGGAAATACAACGTTCGCTCGACGTTCGTCGGGCACCCGGCAACGGAGACTCCGACGCCGACGCCCGCGCAGGCGGACGAAATCAGGCGCGAATTCGGCATTGAAGGCGACGAGCCGGTCGCCGTCGTGCTTCCCGGCTCCCGAAAAGCTGAGGTCGCAAGGCTCGGACCGGTTTTTGGAGCGGCTTTGAACTTGGCCATTCGCGAACTTCCGGGGCTTCGACCGATCGTCCCGGCGGCATATCCGGTCGCCGATATAGTCGCCGACATGGTTAATTCATGGCCAGTCCGCCCCGCTGTCCTCGATCCGAGAGGATACAGCCCGGAGAGCGCCGAAATCAGGAAAAGAGCGCTTTTCGAAATAGCGTCCGGAGCGATCGCCGCGTCGGGAACGGTTTCGCTCGAACTCGCCTCCGCGGCGACGCCGATGGTGATAGCCTACGACATGAACTGGCTTTCCCGCCAGATCGTGGCCTCGCTTCTGAGAGTTGAATCAGTGTGCCTGGTTAATCTCGCGGCCGAGGCAAAAGCCGTCCCGGAATGCCTTGGACGCGACTGCCGCCCCGAAAAAATTGCCGGGGAATTCGTCCGGCTGTTCCGGGACCCCGGCGCTCGTGAAGCGCAGCTGCAGGCCTGCAGGTCGGCCATGGAGCGGCTCGGCAAAGGCTCAGGGCCCTCCGGCGAGCGCGCGGCTCGCGCAATCGCCGAAATCACTGGGCGTATGAGCAACCACATTAAATGAAGCAATTGGCGGTTCCTTCGTTTACGGTTTTTGAGGAACTCCTGGCCCGGGTCGAGGCATTCCGGGGCAAGCCTGCGAAACCGCTCGAGCCGCGAACCGTAATCGCCCGCGTGGTTGCGACGGTCAACGTGTCCTGGAAAGACCAGGTCGACGCATACGCACTCGCCTCGGCGCTGCGAAACGGCGATATCGAAATGCCCCAGGTCGGCTCGTCCTTCATCGAGACCGACTTGGACGCGCGGCGGATCTTCGCCGTCGAATTTGGCGTGCCCCTGGAGGCGCTGCTGCGCTCGGCGGAGGCCAGCGCTGCGCAATGGCGCTGCGACGTGCCGCTGCTGTCGGCGCGATGACGGCCGGAAGGAAAACGGCTGTCCACGCCGCACCGGAGCCGGCGGCGCGCATCCTTGCAGCGCTCGCGCCGGGCCTGATCCGACTTTGCGGGTCGGCCGACGATCTGGCACTCGGCGGGGGTACAGCGCTGGCATCGCGATGGGACCACCGAATCAGCACGGATATCAGCCTCTTCGCAACTCCGGAGGCCTTCGGCCGCGTGCGCGAAGGCTGGATGGATATCGCGTCGGAACTGGGCGCCGTCTCGCTCGCCGGCGGGAGAGGCTGGGCTCGCGGCACGCTGCCCGGCGGCGATTTCTCCATATCGACGACGCCTGACGTACTTCCCGAGCGGGATGCCGCGAGAACCGACCGCGTTGCGACATGGGGCTTGCGCCTGGAATCCTCCGCCGAGATTCTGGCGAAGAAGCTCCGATTGCGCATGCTGGGAAGCGGCGTTCTTGTGGCGAGAGACCTTTACGACATCTATGCCGCGTCCGAATTCGACCGCAACGCTCTGGAGCTGGCGCTCGGCGCGATCGCCGAGGACGACCGCCGGATGCTGGCGATCGAGGTACGGTCCCGGGGCAAGGCAGCGATGGGCGGACGGGACCTGATCCGCCCCCGCCGCCCGGAATGGGTCGCCGACCTGCCGAACCGGGCGGCGGGTCTGATGCTGGGGGAGACGTTCGAAAGGTGCAGGCGGACCGCGCCGAAGCGCGACGACGATCCGTCGCCGGGCTTCTAGCGCGATGCCCTTCGACGTCGAGGCCGCGCGGCGGGAGTTCCGGAGGCTGGACGAGACCGGCGGCGAAATCCGGACTGATCGTATTCCGACGCGCGAGGACATCCACGCGCGCTGGCACTGGCGGATGGAGCGGATGCTGCTGAAGGAGGGCTTCGACCCGGCGAAATCCGGGGTCGGCCGCAAGGGGTACCTGATCGGCGGCATCGGCAAGCCGATTCTAAGGAGCGACCTGCCCCCGCTCGAGCACCGCTTCGGCTACGATCCGATGCCGCTGGACTGGTTTGGCCACGCCGGTGCGCTGGCGGTGACGGGAAGGCCGGATCCGGAGCACCGCCTGCTGAATATGCTCTGCGCCGGCCATCTGGCCGGCTTCGAAGGACGACCTTCCGGGGGCGAGATGCACCGGATGCTGACCCGGGGAACGGAGGACGCAGGCGAACGACAGCTCGTGCGCGAGCTTCTGGCCGACATCCGCACACTCTTCTATCCGCGCCTCCTGCGCGAGGACGAGCTCTGCATCCGCGACCTGGCGCGGGCGGCGCACGAGTGCGAGATCCGGCGGGGTGCCCTGTCCTGGTGGCTGAACCGCTTCGCGATGCCGCCGGGAACGCCGTGAGCGCAGCCGATGAGATAGTACGGCCGGGAGTTATTCGATCCCGCGACTCCCGATGATGTCGCGGAGCGGCGGCGAAGGAAAGGCGGCCCGTTGGAACGGCGCGGAGCGAGAATCGAATTCTTGACCGGTCCGCGCCGCGTGCGTAACCCCGCATCCATAGTGTCGGTCGCCATCCGCGAGAAACCGGCTCGAGTGCGGATTCGTTATCCACAGCCTCCGCGCGCAGTTGGAAAATGACCAATGGGCAGCGCGCGCCAGGCTCTTGCTCGTCTCGCGATCCCGCAGTTCAAATTCGCAGCAAGATCAGGAATGGCGGTTCGATGCCTGGCGCCCGCATGCCGCCGGGAATTTGGCAGCGTTCGGACGGGCGCCTATTGCAGGGCGTCCGGAATGGCCGCGCCGACTTCTTCGTAGTAGCGGCGAGCACCGGGATGAAGCGGCAAGTTGTGCGCGACGAATGCGCCTTCCAGCGTCACTCGGTTAAGGAACGGCGAAGTCTTCCGCGCTTCATCCAGATTCTCCCAGAACGCCTTGGTCGCGGCGTAGACGAGGTCCGCGGAAAGATCCATGCGAGCGGTCACGCCGACGATGGCGCCGAGCGTATAGACGTCGCCGTCGGTCGCGACGCTATCGCCGTAAATGCCTTCCGGAATTATATCGAGGCTTCGCCCAAGGACTCTTGTCGGAGCGAGCGCGCTCTCGGACGCGCTGTCGACCTGCTCCTTTGTCAGGCCGAGAATGCGCAGGTCGCTCGTCAGGGCCAGTTGCTCCACTTGCGGAAAGGGCGGTATGCCGCCGTTGATATAGACATCGAACTGGCGGTCCTGAAAGCCTTGAAGCGCGGCGCTCCAGGACGCCTTGACGTTCTCGTAGTCTTCGCCGGCCTTCATTCCCGTTGTCGCCTCGACCCACTGGTGCGCCGCGTTCCAGGCGCCGCCGCCGGGCGGTCCTAGAAAGACTTTCCTGCCGCGCAAGTCTTCGAGCGTCGCAATGCCGCTATCATCGTAAGCGAGCACATGGTAGGCGCCGTACGGGAACCAGAACACCAGTCCCGCGTTTTTGGCGAGTTCCGGGGCTTCTTCGAGCTTCTGGTACATCGCCTTGCCGGTCGACATGAACATGTAGACGGCCGGCGACGTCATGACCAGGTCGAGCTTGCCTTGCGTCATTTCGACGATATGCTTGGTCGCGGCGCCTGTGGCATCGACGGAAATTTCGACTTCATCCTGGCTGCCGTTGACGATGCTGGCCATGGAAGTCATCACTAGATAGGCTGAAGATCCCGGCGCGATCGTCGCCATGCGAAGCCGTTCCTGAGCGTAGGCGCACGGAGCGGCCATGGCTGCGACTGTCGCCGCCGCGATGAAATTTTGCATTAGATTCATTCGATATTCCTTTATGATGAGAGTCCGGGGTCGGCTAGCGCTTTCGGGAGCGCATCGCTTCAGTAGCAAATGCCGCGGCGATGACAAGCGCTCCGGCTATGCTGGACCATGTTTCCGGCGTTAGCACAGCCAGTGCGGCTATCAGGCGAACGCCGCTTGCCGGAAGCGAAAGCCGGCTGAACTCGTACCTCGCCAGTCCGGTCGTCGCTCCCCAGGATCCAACGGCCAGGCAAATAATGGACCAGACGAGTTCGACCGGCTCGAAGCCGTCGATTAGCAATATCTCCGGGCGGTAGACAAAGAAGAACGGAATGGCGAACCCCGTGAACGCGAGCCTTACTCCGACGAGGGCTGTTTCCATGGGCCCGGCGTTGGCGATGGGGGCCGCCGCGAACGCCGCCAGAGCGACCGGCGGAGTAACGACCGATAGAACGCCGAAGTACAGCATGAACAAATGCGCGGAAATTTTCGATATTCCCAAATTCTCCAGCACCGGTCCCATTACGAGCGCCAGAAGCAGATACGCGGTGACCGATGGAACCCCCATGCCCATGACAAGGCAGCCGAGCATCACGAGAACGAGCGCAAGGAAGAGGCTTTGGCCGGACATTTCGCGAATGGCATCCGCGAAGGCAAGACCTATTCCCGACATGTTGACCAGGCCGATCACGATTCCGACCGAAGCGACGACGACCATAAGGCTCGCCGCCGTGCGTCCGGCGGTGACTAGGGACTTGAGCCACAGCCTCGGCTTGCGGAATTCGGGAAATAGAACAAGATTGATGGCGAATGACGATATCAGGGCGAAGAAGCCGGCATTCTGCGCAGTTCTTCCGGTTGCCAAAACGAGGACGATAATCGCAAGCGGAATCCAGAATGCAAGGCTCTTGATCCAGTCGCTTGCTTCGAGCGTCTGTCGCAGTTCGGGCGGTACCGCCCCGATACCCTGTTTGCGGGCTTCCACAAGCACAACCGTGAACAGGCTGAAATAATAGAACAGCGCCGGCAGCAGCGCCGCCAGGATGATCAGCAGATAGGGGATCGCCGTGACATCCGCCATTATGAAAGCCACGACTCCCATGACCGGCGGCATAATTTGCCCGCCCGTGGAGGCGGTCGCTTCCACCGCTCCGGCGAATCGAGGCTTAAATCCCGCTTTCTTGATAATGGGGATCGTAAAAACCCCGGTCGAAACGACGTTCGCAATCGCGGACCCCGACATCGTTCCGAACATGGCCGAGGCCACGATCGCGGCGTGAGCCGGGCCGCCGGCTACGCGTCCCGTTGCCGCGAATGCCATTTTCAGCAGCACGGCTCCCGCGCCGGAGTGCTGCATAACGGCGCCGAATACGACAAACACGAGGACGACGGTCGTTACGACCTGTACCGGACGGCCAAAAACGCCGTCCGTGGTAAACCACTGGCGGTCCGCAATGCTCGACCAGTCGAGGCCGGCGCCTCCGAATCCCGAGGGAAGCACCGCATAGCCGATGGCTGTCGCGTAGACGGCTAGCATCGGCAAGCCGAATTGCCGCCACGTCAAATACCCTATGACCGCGAAAGCGACCCACGCTAAGGCAAAATCGAATTCGGAAATGCTTATAAAGAACTCTTCCTGTTCCAGCATGATGCCCATCCACCGCCATATGAGCCAGAGAAACAGCAGGCCGAGCGCGGGATGGGCAAACTTATGAACGGCCGCCCAGCGCGAATCTAAATTCGGCGGCGCGAAAAACGAATGCGCGACCGCAAGCGAGACAGTCGTGCCGTAAACAATGATCGTATCGAATATTCCTTGGCCGGCGACGTAGACCGCGAATCCCGCCAGCGCAACGGCAACGGCATCCGCCACGAATTTCCACGAATTGCGCTGAATATTTTTCAATGCGGCTTTCATTGCACTTCCCGATTGCCGCCGTAGCCGTAAAGCCGCGTTCGGATTTTCGCAAGGCCGCGAAGCGGCGCGCGGCGGGATTGCCGATTCCTTGCCGATTGCAGACAACCCGGCGAAGCTCGCGCGGAGACTTGAACCGCAGCCGCGCTTATCCGCGTCGACTGCGAATATCGAATATTGCCGCTTGACCAGCCGGATCAAAGCATTCAAGGAATCCGCATGAGCTTCGAAAGCCGCATTTCAAAAGCGCCGTTGACATTTGGTCCCGAGGCTGGAGCGTTCTCCGCGGAGGATTTTTCGGCCAGATATCCGAGTTTCCGCGACCTGGCGCTTGGAGCGGCCTCGTGCAGCCCGTATCTGCGCGGTCTGATGGAGCGGCACCGCGAGTGGGCCGCGGAGCTGCCGGCGCGGGAACCCGAGGATGCGTTCAAGGAGATTCTGAATTCGAGCTTGTCCGACTCGGCCGGGAAAGCTGCCGAGGAACTTAGAGTCGCAAAGCAAAAGGCCGCGCTTCTCGTGGCGCTCGCCGACCTCGGCGGAGTCTGGAATTTAGGCGGTTCGACGCGGACTCTAACCGAATTCGCGGATTATGCCACGAACTCGCTGCTGTTGAGAATCCTAGCGGAATTTGCGCGGCGAAAAAGGCTCGGCCCGCTTCGCGAAAGCGACCTGGAAGAGAATTGCGGCCTATTCGCTCTAGCGATGGGAAAGATGGGCGGCCGCGAACTCAATTATTCATCCGATATCGATCTCGTAGTCCTATTCGATTTGGACCTCGAAGATTCCGACCTGGACGCCGTTCGACGCGGTTTTATTCGCGCGACGCAGAGGCTTGCTTCGCTGCTGTCCCATATCACGGCGAACGGCTATGTATTCAGGACGGATTTGAGGCTTCGCCCCGACCCGAGGGCGACGCAAGTCTGCATGTCCGTTCAAGCCGCCGAACATTACTTTGAAGCCTACGGGCGCACATGGGAGCGAGCGGCGTACATAAAGGCGAGGCCGTGCGCAGGAGACTTGCGAGCCGGCGCCAGGTTTCTAAGGGCGATTTCGCCTTTCGTATGGCGAAAGCATCTCGATTTCGCGACTCTCGCCGAGGCAAAGGACATGCGAAGCCGCATGCGCCGGCACAAGGGCCTTGTCGGGCAAATTCAATTGCCCGGATACGATATCAAGCTCGGACAGGGCGGAATTCGAGAAATCGAATTCTTCGCTCAGGCGTTTCAGATCATCGCGGGCGGCCGCGACCGGAGCTTGCGCTCTCCGTCGACGCTAGACGCTCTTGCCGCGCTTGAAGCCAAAGGATGGATTGAGGCGGATTGCTGCAGCGCGCTGTCCAGGAACTATGTTTTCCATCGCGATATCGAGCACCGCCTTCAAATGATTCACGACGCTCGTACGCACTCTCTTCCCTCCAGCCCGGTCGAGTTCGAAAGATTCTCCTGCCTTTGCGGCGAAAGCAACCCGGATTCGCTGCGAAAATCGATCATGCGGTCGCTGGAAGAAGTACAGGCGGCGACCGCGAATCTGTTCCAGAATTCAAACGCCGGCACTGCCGACGGCTCGGAAGCAAGCAGCCTGGCCGACTCCGAAAAATTCACCGAGCGGTGGCGGTCCTATCCGGTTATGCGAGAATCCAGAGCCAGGGAGATTTTCGCCTCGCTACAGCCCAGGTTTCTGGCGCGCTTGGAAAGGGCGGCGAATCCTGGCGAAGCGTTAAAGCATTTCGAGGGCTTTTTGTCGGGCCTGCCCGCGGGCGTTCAGCTGTTTTCGCTATTCATGGCCAACGAGCAGCTTGTCGACCTGCTGGTCGACACCTGCACGACCGCGCCCGGGCTGGCAAGCTACCTCTCGCGCAATGCAAAGGTATTCGACGCGGTCATTTACGGCGATTTCTTTGAACCGTTCCCGAATGCCGAAACCCTCCAGTCCCAGCTTGCCAGGGAAATGGAGAATGCCTCGGACTACGAAAGCAAGCTGGACGACGCTCGAAGATGGATGAAGGAGAAGCATTTTCGGATCGGCGTGCATCAGTTGCAAGGAATTATTAGCGCCGAGGAAGCCGCAAAGTGCTACGGCGATCTCGCCGAAGCGGTCATCGCGGCCATCTGGCCGGCAGCTCTGCGCCAATTCGAGAACAGGCACGGCGCGCCGCCGGGCGAGGGGGCATGTATCGTAGCCATGGGATCGCTCGGCGCGGGCAGCCTAACGCCGCAATCGGATCTAGATCTCCTGCTCATATTCGATGAAGGGCAGGATGACTATTCAAACGGTCCGAAGCCGCTAGCGGCCCGCAACTACTACGCAAGGCTTACGCAGGCGGTTGTCGCCGCGATTTCAGCTCCGACATCCGAAGGCAAGCTATATTCCGTCGATATGCGATTGCGACCATCCGGACGGCAGGGGCCGGTCGCCGTGTCAATTCATGGATTTCTAGATTACCAATTGCGGAAAGCATGGACATGGGAACATTTGGCGCTAACGAGGGCTCGGCCCATAACTGGATCGGCGAGTTTAATTCACCTCTTCGAAAGCGTCCGGCGCAAGGTGATCATTTCCAAAAGGAGCAATAGAGGAGTAATTTTGAAGGATGTTCGCGATATGCGGACGCGACTTGCAAAACATGCAGATTCGAAACGCGTCGGCGACCCGTGGGAAACTCGACTTGGTCCGGGCCGGCTTCTAGATATAGATTTATTGGCGCATTCGGCAACTCTGCTCGCAGGAAGTTCCGAACGCATGGTTGCCGGCCAAATAAAATGCGGCGGAGCCGACGGATGGATCGACGACGATGGCTTGGCGCTACTGTTGAGCTCCTACGGCCTGCTTCGCAAGGTCTTGCAAGTTGCGCGCCTGACGTTCGATGGAAAGTTTAGGCCCGAAGCCGCAGGAACCGGAGCAAGCGAACTATTACTCAGGGAAACCGGCGAGAACTCAATCGAGGCATTGGCAATGCGTCTGAATGAAAACAAAACCTTGTGCGACAGATTATTTTCCCGGTTGCTGAATTGAAGCTTGGGCTGCCAGATTCAACAGGTATCAATATATGCGATCCGGGATCGCGTGACAGTAGAATCGGGAAGAATTCGATTGGCCGCGCGGACGCCTGAATTTAACATCTTCGCTTCGGCTAGCAGTTCCAATTATCGTTTTCGAGGCTTTCGCAAGGACAAGGAGCCTAGGACTTCGCCGCTAAATTCGATAGGGATCGCTGGTGTACGAATGGAAATTTTCGGACTGTTGAAGAAAATCGGACCGAATATGTTTTTGATCCGACAATTCGGCGAGTTAGCCAGGCGCAATCGTGTGCGCGAATTCGCAAGCCAAGGCAAATTTTGCTAGCGATTTTGTTCGACAGCGGTCAAGCGGGCAGGGCGCCTTTGGCGACGGCAACAGCCCCGATGATGCTGAAAGACATTCAGTATGCGCGATGCCTCGGGACAAAGTCCTCCTCTAGAAGGCGAACCGCCGGCTAGCGAAGAAAGAAGGAAACGGAAATGGACAGAACTGCCTCTCGCCTAGCTTTGCTACGGAAGCGAATGGCTATGGAAAATGCGGACCTTGTAGCGCTGGGGCCGGGTGCGCATCTGCAATGGCTGCTTGGATTCGTGCCGCACGCCGACGAGCGGCCTTGCTTGCTTCTTGTCGGACCGGAAAGCGAAGCGTTTTTAATGCCTGCCTTAAACGCCGCCAGTTCAAAGCTGCATTCGGACATCGCCATGCATACGTGGGAGGATGCGGACGGGCCGCAATCGGCGCTGGTTTCCGCGCTGCAAGATTCCAAAACGGACAAAGCCAAGAAAGTTGTCATCGACGAGGCCATGCGCGCAGATTTCGCATTGCTGCTTCTGGACAATTTGCATGGCGCAATCCCAGTGTTTTGCGACGCTACAGTCGGCGCGCTGCGCCTGCGAAAGGATGCGTTGGAATTCGCTTCGCTTAAGGAAAACGCCCTAATTGCCGACAAGGTCATGGAGAAGGCGTTTTCAGCAATTTCTCCGGGGAAAACGGAAAAGGAAATCGCGCAGCTTGTTCGCAATTCATTCCTGGAATCTGGCGCGTCGCCGCAGTTCGCCATCGTTGCTTCGGGCGGCAACGGCGCTATGCCCCATCATGCAACGGGAGATACGGAAATCCTGCGCGGCGATGCCGTTGTTTTAGACATTGGCGGTCGCAAGGGCGAATATTCGAGCGATATCACTCGAATGGCGATCGTCGGGGAGCCGCCGGCAG
This sequence comes from Albidovulum sp. bin36, assembly GCA_002238565.1. Lineage (GTDB taxonomy): Bacteria > Pseudomonadota > Alphaproteobacteria > Rhodobacterales > Rhodobacteraceae > JAPPFL01. Next base: position 13,266 of record MPMP01000069.1, on the reverse strand, counting down.
GCTACGACGAAGTCCATGCCATCGTAGAACAGGCATTTCTTGCCGGTTTCGAGTCGGCCCGCCCCGGCGCGCGAGCGTGCGATGTGGATCATGCCGCGCGCGAAGTGATTGAAAACGCCGGATACGGAAAATATTTCCTGCATAGAACAGGCCACGGCCTAGGAATCGAGGTCCACGAACCGCCTTACATCATGTCGACCTCGCAGCAAGTCCTCGAAGCGGGCATGGTGTTTTCAATAGAGCCGGGAATCTACATTCCGGGAAAGTTCGGCATCAGGCTGGAGGATATCGTTATCCTACGGGATAGCGGCGCGGAAATCCTGTCGTCGCTATCGAGAGAGAGTTTCATAATCGCGGCGTAAAGCGAAGTCAGCCGTAATAATCAATCCAGCAATGCCGCCACGCAAAATTCCAGTCGACCAATGCACGGAGGCCAATCGGTTTTGAAAATGTGCGAGCGGGATGGCGAAAGGCGCAACTGAAAGCGAATGGAAAGGCAAGCTGCGATTCTTTCTTTTGCAGCAAGAGCAATATAGTCGATTTGCGAATTGCCGGGCTATGGAATTGCGATATCGCACTATCGGATAGTCGCCACACGGTTCGGTCGGACCTAGAAATTCGCTATTCATATAGGAAGTATCAGTAAAAAATGTTTAGTCATACTAGGATTGCAACAGCGGTCATTTGACTTCGAGTGAATGAGGGCAAGCAGTTACAGGATTCGAAAGTTAGAACCGTTCCGTGAGAAATCAAATTCAAATCACCGAGCTTCGTCGGAAATTGAAAACTCAGCAAGTTCCAGTAAGTTCTCTGGATGATTCCCTTGTTTTACAATCCGACTGAATGGGCGAGCATGGATTCGGATTGGGAAATAAATGGATGAGAACTTGCGATTTGGGTTCTTGTAGCAATGCAGAAGAAAAAAATAACTAACGATGCCAGCGATGCGCGCGGATTGATCCGTGAAGCTTTTCGCATGGATGGCTTGACCGATGAAAATTGCCGTTCAATTTTTTTCGATTGGGCATTGGGTCTTCCTGACGAAGTCGAAGTTTCGAAACAGGCCGATAAGCTTTATGGAAAATATTCCGAAGAATATCCAGATCATCCCATGACAAGACTACTGGCAGAAGCGAAAGAATCGTCTGTTTCGCATGGCCGCAAGCGCGGTCGGTTTTCGAAAAGGGCAAGAAAGTAATCTTATGAATTGTCGGCGGCTCTTCGAAAACGCGCGATTCCGGCAAGAGCATTTCGGTAAATTCGCGAGATGCTCAGGCGCTTTTTTCCAAAGCAGCGGTTCATAATGTCAACCGACAATGTGCAACTAGCTGAGTTATACCAATACGACGAACAAGCATCGATAGAATAACTGCGGTCAGAATAGCCGCCGACAGCGCATTCCATGACAGCGTTGCCCATTTTCTCTGAAACTCTTTTCGGGCTTTTGGCACACTTTCCCCTAGCCGCCGGCACCCGATCCATGGGCCACAGGATACTCCGGTTCCGGCAACAGCGCCACCCCGCGACATCGTCGCGGAAACCGTCAGCCGAACGCGAGTTTCATGGTCCGGGGTAAGTAAACGCAGAAAATCATGAAGGTTTTAGGTTCATATGTATTCGATGCGGCTCGTATTCTCGGCGAATGCGCTCCGGACGAAATCCGTTTCTCCAAGACTTTTTCGGCCGCGTCGAACACAGTGTTGGCGAAGTTCCGCGACTCGAAAGTCAAATTCACCTTTTCCATGGAGTTTGTTTCGGAGCCGTACTGTGGCAACGGCAAATGGTTTGCCGTCGGGTTCTGATCGCTGGAGTGTAGGCGTCTCGAAGTTGGTGACGGGTCCTTTTTCAGCCATGGCAGAACTCTTTCGATTTCAGTGCTAGACCAGCCGATCACCTCCGACCTAGCGGACCGGGTCGGGCGGGAGTCCGACGACATCGTCGCGGCGGGCATCGCCTGTCACGACATAGGAATGAACCGGGGAGCCGATGAAAGGCAAGGCAATGGTTTTCCACAGGAATCCGCGCCCAACTTATCCACATCCACCTCCTGATTCGTTTCTGATTCTTTGAACATACGAGGTGTTGCGCTTCGCGCGCGCCCCCCTCGGTTCCGGCAACCAACAACCTGGCGGAGCGCCTTCTGCGGCTATACAAGATCCAACAGACGATTTCCGGCTGCTACCGAAGCCTGTCCGGCGCGGTGGCCCAGGCGAACCTGAGGACAATGCTGGAGACGGCGCGCATGCAGGGCTGGAACGTATTGGAGACGCTGGAGGCCGGCCCGGCGGCGGCTTCGACCAAGCTGAAGACGTCGTGGCCGGGAGCCTCCGGCTTCACGCCCCCCGAATTCCGACCAAAAAATGCCGAGCGGTCCCGCGACGGTCGAATCTCGACTTGAAAATCCAAGTGTCACCCGAAAAGGTTGGAAAATGGAATGTGACTAGTTACTTTCAGCCACTGACAACAGAAACATCTTGCTTCAAGCGCGGCGGTCTGGGATCATGCAGCCATATTCTCGTGCCACTCGTTATCGTCGCAGTACGAAAACTCGACAAGCCGATTGATCCGATCTTCAAGATTTGCAATTCGTTCCAGCGATCCGTACACATCCGAACTGCCAATCTCCTTCTCCATGTAAATCAAGCGCAGGGTCCGTTCGGCAGACGGATTTCCAATATCCCTGTTTTCTCTGTCTCTCTCCCACCGAATGACTGTTCTCTCGGTGACACCAAGAAGAGTTGAAAGCGTCGCCTGCGACAATTCCAGTTCGTGACGGAGAAACCGGATTTCACCGCCAGAAAGCTGTTTTCTGGTTGAAACCAGCCAACGTCCGATCGCACGATGCAGCCCATCTATGTCATGTATTTTCAGGCGGCCGGCGTTCATCTCGAAGCCGTTCGCGAGGTAGATGTCATTCAGTCCGCATTCGGTGTAATGGTATGCCTCTGTCATCGTATGTCCCTTTCAGATGACGGTAACAACCCTGCATTTCCTGACATTCAGTGCTACGACTACTTGTATTGTCCGTCCGGCCACGAAGCGCTTCATCTTTATCCTAACGTCGCCATGAACGTCCTTCTTGGGTACGCCGATGATTTCTCCCTTTCGCAAAGTTAAGAGAACCTGCCGCATGGTGATGTCCCGTTCCCGCAACCGATCACGGAAGTGCGGTTGCTCGAAGTCAATCTCGTTCCTGTCAAGACAATTTCGGACGTGATTGGTACAACGGCCGGCATCGTGGAGCGGATTTTCAAAGGGAACTACGTTGCTCGCGAACATGACATACTGTCATGTTTATACTTTGTCAATAGCAGGAATCCGCTTGACTTCCAGCCCGGATTTGGGTAATCTGTAACTCAATCAAGAGGGACGCAGATACTGCAGAAAGCACCGGGAAAATCGTTCCGTAAAGGACTCTCGCTGGTCAAGTTCACGCGGATGTTCCCGGATGATGCATCCGCTAAAAAGTGGTTTGTTGAGCAGCGGTGGCCAGGAGGCGAAACCTGCCCGTGCTGTCAGTCCAAGAACGTGCAGATTCGCAAGAACCGCAAGCAGCAACCCTATCGTTGCTGCGACTGCCGCAAGGACTTCTCGACCAAGAACGGAACCCTGATGGAAGGTTCCAAGCTGGACTTTCAGGTGTGGATTATCGCAATCTACCTGCTTTCGACCAACTTGAAGTCGGTTTCTTCAATGAAGTTGAGCCGAGATCTGGAAGTAACGCAAAAGACGGCTTGGTATCTCGCGCAGCACATCCGCGAAACCTGGCAGAACGACAATTCCATGTCTCGGGTCCGGTAGAGGTTGACGAAAGCAATTTCGGCGGCAAGAGAAAGAACATGAGAAACGCGAAACGGAAAGAGTTGAAGGACTTGGGCGCGGCGCGGTTGAAAGGGCGGCAGTCGTAGGCGTCAAGGATAAAAAACGAACAAGGTAGCGGCTCGTCATGTTCAGCGCACGGATTCGCCGCACCTTGCCAGGTTCGTGGACAAGAAAACCGAATTCGGTTACAAAGTCTGCACGGATGAAGCCAAAGCCGACAACGCGCTCAGGCCGTGGTACGACCACGAAGCCGTCAACCACTCGGTTTCCGAGTATGTCCGGGATCAGGCCCGCACTAAAGGGATTGAGTCCTTCTGGGCGCTCTTAAAGCGCGGCCACCACGGCACGTTTCACCATGTCTCGCTGCAGCATCTGCATCGCTATGTTGGCGAGTTTGTCGGCAGAAGCCCAGAGAGTGCATCAGGGTGCGGACCGACTCCATCGACAGCGCCACTTTGAAAACCCCCGCGATCCGCTCCCGGACCAGGCCGATGGTCCAGGACGGCACACCTGCCGCAGTACTCTCCTCCAGCCAGCGGCCGACCTCGGCGCGCTGTGCCGAGCCCAGCTTCGGCGGCCGCCCGCTGCGATGCATGTCCTTCAGGCCGTCCGCGCACCGGGCGTTGTAGGCGGTTCCCGCGTTCACGGTATTTGGGGAACCCCGGCACGATTGTGCAGTCCGCGCGACGCGCGCTCCGGACAACCGTTCACGGCTGCGTCCAGGGCGTCAGCGGCATTCGGGAATGACAGTCGGACAACGAAAACGGATCGTCACCGCTCGACCGAACGCTTACTACACCCAGACACCTGATTGACAGCGATCCACATTGCCGATCTATCTGCTTGCCACGGCCCATCGTGTCGATATATTCTCTCTGTATCGACACGTTAGAATGAAGTGTCGATGAGATCGACATGTTCGGAACACGCGTCGACGGGAGCAGGATACATCGACATGACATTCGATCCCAATCGCCCCTTCAATGACCTTCCAGACCTGCCGCCGGCATCGGAAACCGAGACCAAAGCCATTCTCCGGAGTTGCATAACCGCGCGCGCGGCACTGGCGGAGCTCCGGGTTTCCGGGGGGCTCATCCCGAACCAGGCGATGCTGGTCAACTCGATCCCCCTGCTCGAAGCGCAGGCGAGTTCCGAAATCGAGAACATCGTCACGACGGCCGACCGGCTGTTCCGCTACGCCAACGACACGACGGGTCGAGCTGACCCTGCCACCAGGGAAGCTATGCGCTACCGCACCGCCTTGCACCGCGGTTTCGAGATGCTGAGCCGGCGGCCGGTTTCGACCGTCATGGCGGTCGAGGTCTGTCGAACGATCAAGGGAGTGGAGCTCGACGTTCGCACCACGCCGGGAACGGCGTTGGTGAACGATGCAACCCGGCAGGTCATCTACACGCCGCCGGAGGGAGAGGACATCCTCCGGAGCAAGCTCGCCAACTGGGAGCGCTACATCCACGATGTCGAGGAGATCGACCCGCTGATCCGCCTTGCGGTCATGCATTATCAGTTCGAGGCGATCCATCCGTTCGTCGACGGAAACGGCCGGACCGGACGCGTACTGAACCTGCTCTATCTCGTTGACAAGGACCTGCTCGACGTTCCCGTCCTTTATCTCAGCCGGCACATCATCCGGAACAAGGCGCTCTACTACCGGCATCTGCTCGAGGTGACGACCGGACAGGACTGGGAAGCATGGATACTCTTCATTCTGGAGGCTGTCAGAACGACGGCGGAATGGACGGCGGCGAAAGTCCGCGCGATCCGGAACCTTCTCGACGATACGGGCGCCCTAATTCGACAGAGGATACCGAAGATCTACTCCCGGGAACTGACGGAACTGATCTTTGTGCATCCCTACTGCCGGATCGGCGACGTGGTCAAAGCGGATATAGCCAAGCGTCAGACGGCCGCCGTCTACTTGAAAGCGCTAGCGGCGGAAGGCCTCCTCGAAGAGATCAAGGCGGGACGCGAGAACCTCTACATCAACCCACCGCTCCTGGCGCTTCTGGCCGAGCGCGAGTAACTATGCGCAACGCGGCAGCATCATGACGGCGCCTGCATGGCTTGGCTGCCGCGCTCTACCCATTGGCTGAAAACAAGCGCTGAGCGCGGCCCGGCTTTTCCGGTTTCCGGGAAGCATGGAGAAGCAAAGCCTGATTCGCCGCACCCTGTCCTCGCCCGCCGGCTTCGAGCGGCTGTCCGGCATTCCGGAGGGCGAGGCGTTCGAGAACCGCTCGGCCGCTGTCCGCCACGTCTGCGACTCCTTGGGCATCCTCGACGCCCGCGGTCGGCCAATGGCATTTCGTTAGATTGAAATCATTGCGCCTAATAAATTTGGCGAAGTCTCAGCCATTTGATTTGTATCTGGATTTCGCGCGCGATTATTTTTTTGCCTTGGGGTTGACACGGGACCGCCGCCATGGCATGCTAGTTGAGAATCAGATCGCCCTTATCGGGAGCCTGCCGCCATGGACCCGCGAATCGCCGCCCTCAAATCCGCGGCTTTCCTAGGCCGGCGCTTCGCACGGCGGCAGATCGCCGACATCCAGGAGACCGTCGCGCTTTTTCCCAACGGTGGACGAATTCCACGGCCGGAGCGAGCGCGGCGTCCGCTAGGAGCTCTACGCCCATTTCAACCGGGTCGGCCATGGCCCGCCTGTTCTCCAACCATGGCGACGGCATTCTGGAAGAGATGGACGAAAGCGACCGGCCGCGAAAGAAGACGAACTTTACGAGCGCGCTGGCCATGCTGTCCCTCAACCTCGAGGAGATGATCCTCAAGCACGCGGCTTCGACCGGGACGGGCGTTCTCGCGCCGATCGAGAAAGCCCGTCGGAAAGTGGAGCCGGAGACGGCAGCGGGAAACATGAACCGGAACTAAAAAGGAACTAACGCAGATCTAAACGGGTCGAAGAGACCAATGTGCAAGTGCGCGGCTTAAGGAAATGACGGCGAATCTTAAGGAAGTGCCATTGGCCCGCAGGGGGCCGCGCAGCACGGCGGCCGCCAGGTTCGGTCGGACCTCGGCTGGCAAGGCGGGTTCGTCTTCGCCAGTCCTTCCTCACGACGCTATTGCGCGACTCTATCGGCTCATGGAAGCTGCTGCGCAAGCGCGCCTAATTTGCTTGCACAATATTCGAATTAACCATGTGCCGGTCACACGCCTTGCAACGAGATTGCAAAAAATTGAATCCGTCGAAGTTCGATCATTGGTCGGTTGAGCTGTCGCTTTCCGACCGCGCCGAGCTGCTGCGCCATCTCGACAAAAACAATCCGCCTGCCGGAATCTTGGACAAGGAGCCGGATTGGAAGTCTTGGCGAAACGACTCGATTCCTAGCACGCGGATTCGCGCCGCTCGGCTATAGGGGATGGAATTCACCCGAACAGTGGTTCGTACGGAACCGGGAAGGCGTTTGGGAACAGTTGGCTAGGTCGCAAAACAGACTGCCAGTTGCCGGATAGTCTACCGGAATTCATTCGAAAGCGAGCTTCACCGTTTCGGATTCCAGCAATTGCCGATGCCGCGCTAATCGCGCGGCGGGTGCAAGCGAGGAAAGAAGGAGCGCATCCGCGATCCAGACGCTCGCTTTAGCGGATAGGCGCTTTGCAAAGTTCGGTCCGCGAATATGCTTTTTCGAATTCTATAGCTATATTGCAATAATGATTTTGCTATGGCGGACAATGCACCTTCCTCAATACACTTAACGCAATCAGCCGTTCGCAGTTCTCACAAGGTTGACACGATGGCATCCAATCCGCCCTTAGAAATGCCGCGGAAAATTAGCGGCGCGGCCCTAAAGCGATAATTCCCGAGCAATCCACTTATGCAAGAGTCTGAAAGAACTGCGCCCGTGCAATTGATGTTCGAAGGATTCGACCGGGAAGCCAAAGCATGCCGCAAGCTGCCTGCAAAATTGCGGAGGCAACTTGATATTTGCCGATCATCCCCGGAACTCGTAGCCTTTCTAGACATCGAAACTACAGGGCTTAGCCACTATTATGACGAAATCACGGTCATAGGATGGTCGTTCGGCGGATGCTCGCGAACAATCGTCAAGGGGCAGCCGCTAGGCCAATTGCACGAAGATGTCGAACGCGCAAAATGCCTAGTGACGTTCAACGGCATCAGGTTCGACACGAAGTTCTTGATTAAGGAGATTCCCGACCTTTCCCTGCCGACAGAGCATGTTGACTTAATGTATCTTTGCCGACGCGTTGGCTTGACGGGAGGCCAGAAGGCAATCGAAAAACAGCTGAACATTCAGCTGAGAGACGATTTGCAAAACGTTGACGGGGCAGTCGCCGTAATGCTTTGGCATCAATACGAGCGAGGCGACATTGATGCGCTGAAGACATTGATTCGATACAATCGAAGCGACATTGCCGCGATGGGTATGATTTTCGATGAAGCAATTGCCCGACTAGAGTTACCGGCGACATTGTTCTTTGAAACCCCGAGTTTCAAGAACTGGGCCGCGCCTCGGGGCTGGAAGACTCTGCCGGAAATTGCGCCCCTTCCAAGGGCAGTTGCAAAGAACAAGTACAAATACACCGAATTATTTTGCAAGGGCGGTTCAGAAATCTGGCGAGCCGTTGGAATCGACCTGTCGGGGTCGGCGGAAAGAAAAAGCGGCTGGTGCCTTCTGGAGGGTCGGTCCGCCCAAGTATGCGTTATGAATACGGACGAAGAGATCGTTCAGGGAACGATCGAAGCCAAGCCCGACATAGTTTCAATCGACTCTCCGCTTTGCCTGCCTGCCGGTCGAATTACCGTAACCGACGATGATCCGGGACGAGAAGAGTTCGGAATCATGCGAGAATGCGAGCGGGAGTTGAAGCGACGAGGGATCAACGTATATCCGTGTCTTATAAGAAGCATGCAGAATCTAACCGCGCGCGGAATGCGACTTGCCGCTACGTTGCGCAGTTTAGGAATCCCCGTCATCGAAAGCTATCCGGGCGCCGCCCAGGACATAATGCGAATTCCGCGAAAGGGAGCGGGCAAGAATTGGCTGCAACTGGGATTGCGGGAATTCGGAATACTGGGCGACTTCGAGGAGGCCTCGCACGATGAACTCGATGCTATTTCGTCGGCATTGGTCGGAACATTTCATATGGCGGGATTGTCGGAAGCCTTGGGCACGGAGAAGGAACCTCCGCTAATCATACCTAGCGTCGACTTAACGAGAGACACGATTGCCGTTGGATTGAGCGGGCCGATTTCCGCCGGAAAAACGACGATCGCACGGGAATTGGAGAGGAGGGGATTCCATTATGCCAGGTTTAGCCTAACCCTTGACGAGCTGTTGCTGGAAAGGGGCGAAACGCTCTCGCGATCAAACCGGCAGAGACTAGGAATGGAAATCCACAAATCGGGAAACCAAAGATGGCTTTGCCAGAGAACGGTTTCGAAATCGATGCGATCGAAACTGATAGTCGTTGACGGGTTGCGATTTCCTGACGACTTCGCTTATCTCGCTGAGCAATTCGGCGCGAACTTCTGGCACGTTTTTGTTAGCGCAGAAGAGTCGATTCGACGGCGTCGCTTTGAAAAGATGGACAATAACTTGAAATTTGCGGAAGCATCCGATGCACAGGTCGAAAAGTCATCGGAAAGTCTTAGGGAATTGGCACACGATGTGTTCAAGAATGAAAGCAGCATTGACGAACTAAGCGAGTATTCGGAAAACTTGGCAAAGCGATTTGGCGGGGAATGACAATGCCGGTATCCATTGTAATCGGAGGTCAGTTTGGATCGGAAGGCAAGGGCAAAATTGCGCTTGAAATCGTAAAACGATCAGCGGAGCCTGTGACGGTTGTTAGGGTCGGCGGGCCCAACTCGGGGCATACAGCCTACAGCAAACGGCGGGATAGGCACTCGTTGCGGCAATTGCCTGCAGCTTGCATAGACGGAAATGTTGATGTTGTTCTGCCTTCCGGCTCGTTTATTGACGTGGACATATTTTTCAAAGAGATTGAGCAGGTCGGCATTTCAAGAGATAGGATATCCGTAAGCGAAAACGCTCGCGTGATATTGCCGGCGCACCGCGATTGGGAACGGAACGCTTGTCTAACTTCCTCAATCGGTTCTACGGGTTCTGGTGTCGGCGCGGCGCTTATGGCTACTGTTGCACGGGGAGCGAAACAATTCGGTCTGCCATGCTCCCTTGCCAAGGACGAAGCGAAATTAGCCAAGTTTATCCGCGATGTGCCAAGGCAACTTCGAAACGCAGTGGAAAAGAAGCAGAGAATCGTTGTTGAGGGAACGCAAGGCTTCGGCCTCTCTCTTCTCGACAGCGAGTATTGGCCCAAAACGACGTCGAGACTGACGACTGCGGCCGGAGCATTATCGGAATGCGGGCTTAGTCCGCTAGATGTCGATGACATTACGATGGTAATTCGATCATGCCCGATACGCGTATCCGGCAATTCGGGACCGCTTGCCAACGAAACTACATGGGCTGAAATTAGTCGGCTATCCGGAAAATCCGAAGAAATTCGCGAATTTACCACTGCAACCAAACGCCTCCGCAGAGTCGGTAAGTTTGATCCCAAAATTGTTCTGCAAGCCTTGGACGTCAATAAGCCGACGCGCTTGGTTATGAATCACTTGGACTACATCGGGCCTGAGAGCGATTTGGAAATTCCTAGCAGCGCAGTTAGAAATTTTATTACGAGAATTGAGGAAGGAATTGGTCGAAGCATTGATTGGCTTGGGTTTTCACCATTTGGAATCATTGAGAAGAAAAGGCGCATGGAATGAATAAGCAAGAGGAGGAACAAGAAGAATTAAGTCGAATCGAAGCCGAAAAAATTGCGGAAAATTTTCGGAATTCCGGGCGAAAGGATCCATTGCGAAATGTTCCTCCAGCACTTTTATCGAGCGAGGACATTAAGAATTACATCATTGAAACTGGAGCGATTTCGCCTTTTTTTGTCGGCGGCAACCCTAGCAGGCTTAAAAAAGCATCATACGAAGGGCGCATTGGAGACAAAGCCTATAAATTCACGGAAAACAATTGTTTGGTCGAAGTATGTACAAATCCTCTCGTTGTTTGTGCAAATTCAATAGTTTTCGTTGAATGCGACTTGGATTTCCGGCTGCCAGATTTCATTGCATTACGCTTTAATCTTCAGATAAGGCACGTGCATCGAGGATTGCTTCTTGGTACTGGTCCATTAATTGACCCCGGGTTTTGGGGGAAACTATGCATTCCATTGCATAATCTAACGAATGAAAATTATTCAATTCCTAGGTCTGAAGGCCTCATTTGGATTGAGTTTACAAAAACGTCTGGTAAAACCAAATACGGACGCGACCCACTCGTTAAAGAAGACAGTAAAGGTCACTGGAACATCAAGAAATTTATCGGAAAGGCTGCAAGTCCAATAAACGGATTAGGAAGAACCGTAGCGATTAGAAGTTCAATTCCGCTTATCGCTAAAGAAGCAGACAAACGAGCGATTGAAGCTAAAAAACGAGCGGTTGCAGCTGAAGAATCTGCGAAAAGCGCAGAACGCTGGGTTGAAAGAATCGGTACATATGGAGCTATTGCAACAATAATCGGGATAATACTCATAATAATAGCAATGTACGCAAATATTCAAAGTGCGAACAATGCAACGCAAAGTGCATATGAATCACTTATGCCTCAAATTCAAGCACTTCGAGACGAATTAAGTAATCTCCAAAAAGATCAATGGTTGCTTTCAGAGGAATTAAGCCGATTAAAAGATGAAAACTCGGATGATTTAGAATTGGCCGTCGAATGAAATTGCGCAATTGGTGGCAGCCGATAGGATCGTTGCTCTATTGTTAAACGCCCGTAATTCCAAACAGCGCCGAAATGAAAATGGGAAGCAACAATCGTAAGTGTTCGGTCGAGCGGTGGCGACAGTCCTTCGCGGCGTCATTTCGGTCGCTGCGAAATTGGATCTGGTAACGAAAAATCCGGCGTGCTATTTGGCTGCGCATGGAGATTCGCATCGAGGATATCTGGACTCCGCCGGTTCCGCGCGTCGCCGCCGACGGGCGGCTGTCAGAGGCGTCGGCTCCCGGTCCGGTCGACTGGAAATACATTTGCGAGCGCGAGCGGGTCCGGGCAGCGCGCAAGCAGCCTGGACGCCGTTGGCAAGAGCAACCGGGCGAAGCTGAAGGCCGCCCGCGAGGAGGTCCGGAAGGTTCGCCGGACGGCGAAGCGGGCCGTTGCGCTGGAGAGGGAGGCTGCGCGGCTGAGCAGGCTTCTCGCGGAGGCTGCGCGACAGGGTCGCGGCGCTCGAGGCGCGGAACGAGGAGCTTCGTTCGAGCAGGTCGTTGATGTCGAAGTCGATGTTCGGCAGCAAGAGCGAGAAGCGTCGCGGGGAGGCCTCGAAGCGCAAGCGGGGCCAGCAGCCCGGGGCGCCCGGCCATGGCCGCACGCCCCGGCCGAGGCTCGACGAGACGGAGGAGCGGCTGGACCCGCCGGAGGACGCGCGCACCTGCTCCAGCTGCGGCGAGCCCTATGTCGCCAACGGCTCGCGCGAATCGGAAATCATCGAGATCGAGGTGAAGGCGCACAGGCGGAAGATCGTCCGCCCGCGCTGGCGCCGGGGATGCGGCTGCGCCTCCTCGCCTTCCGAGGTCGCGGCGGAGCCGCCGGCGCGGCTGTTCCCGGCACGCCCTTCGGGACCAGCGTATGGACGCATGTCCTGCACGAGCGCTTCGCGTGCCTGCGCCCGTGCCGCCGCATCGCGGCCTGGCTACCGGCCATGGGCTGGCAATCTCGGCGGGGGCGCTCGCCCGCGGCACCGGGCTCTGGCCACCGGCGTGGGGCGGGCATCCGGGGCGGGGACGCTGGCCGCGGGCAGGAGCCGCGCGCCGCGCGCTGCCCCTGTTCGAGCCGCTGTGGGATGCGGTCCTCGATCACCAGAACGAGGCGAGGCTGCGCCACGCCGACGAGACCAGCAGGCGGATCCAGGCCCTGAGGGAGATCCGGAAATCGCGCCGCGCCTGGCTCTGGACGTCCGTCAGCCATAACGCGCTCCTGTTCCACGTCCACCACTCGCGCAGCGCCGAGGTCGCCGAGAAGCTGTTCTCCGGAGCCGCCGGCCCGGTATATCTGGTCTGCGACCGCTACAGCGCGTACAAGAAGCTGGCGCGCCTGCTGCCCGCCCTCGTCATCCTGTGCTTTTGCTGGGCTCACGCCAGGCGCGATTTCCTGAAGTGCGCGGCCGGGCGGCCGCAGCTGGCGAAGTGGAGCGACGAATGGATCGACCGGATCGCGGAGATCTACCGGCTGAACGCCGTCCGGCTCGGCTGCCTCGATGCCGGCGGGTTCCCGGCGGCGGGGTTCGAGGCGGCGCAGGCCGAGCTGGAGAGCGCGGTCGCCGCGCTGTTCGCGGAAGCCGAGCGCCAGCTGGGGACGCTTTCGAAAACCGCGGCGCAG
>MPMP01000068.1 GCA_002238565.1 Albidovulum sp. bin36 | reverse complement strand
CGAGTGGACCGGCAGGGCCGGGGCTCGCCATTCCGGGATGCCGCCCAGCGCCACGCCCAGTGCGCGCCAGCCGCTGCGCCTTGTTCAACGAGGCCGGCCGAAGCCCGACGAGGCCGACGCGCCCGTACAATCCATGCTCAATTCCCTGGGCCTGACTACTGGAAGATCGACCGACGGTAGGCTATCTTCAGTCATGCTGGGCTTGGAGTTCTTGCCGGTTCGGAGGAAATGCCTTCGGAATGTATGTTGGAACTACGTGCCCTTATGAGTGTACAGGATTCAGAGACCGCAACTGAGACTGGTACAATGAAGGCAGTCAATCGGCTCTTCACCGAAATAATCGACTGCAGGAAGCAATTCGTAATTCCCGTCTTTCAACGTGATTTCAGATGGACTCAGCCACAGTTTCAGCAACTGTGGCGAGACGTTGGGAGAGCAAGCGGGGAAAAAATAGACGCCCATTTCATAGGGTCAATTGTCTACATAGAAGCCGAATTGGCGGGTGCCGCATTTGCACGATGGCTGTTAATAGACGGTCAACAGCGGATGACGACACTGACTTTGCTCATGATCGCATTGAGAGACCACATTCGAGACGAGAAATGGTCTGGTGATGAAGATAGCCCGACAATCGAAAAGATCGATGCTTACTACCTTAAAACACACAGGAGTCCGGACGACGGCAATACAAGCTTATGCTGCGTCGGAAAGACAATGCCACGCTCCAGGCACTGGTTGACGAGAAATACACGTCTGAACTTGGAGACGAACGCTCTGAATTGCTCATCGAAGCTTATGATTTTTTCCGATCCTCGCTGAAAGAATCGACCTATGATCCGGACGAGATATATCGAGGCATTGCTCGCCTAGGTGTCGTTGATGTAACGCTCGATCGAAACACTGATGACCCTCAACTTGTATTCGAAAGCATGAACTCGACCGGAATTGCCCTGCGCGAAAGTGATCTGGTCCGAAACTACCTGTTGATGGGTCTCGACGAAACCGAGCAAACGCGGCTTTACGAAGATTACTGGAAGAAGATCGAGTCGTTCTTCCGTGCCTCGGACAGCGCATTGGACTGGTTTCTTCGAGATTACATGGCCTTGGAACATCGCCTCGCACAACAGATACGTCTGGATCGCGTTTACCACGAATTCAAATCCTTCTGGAGTCGCGGCTGGCAGGCCGTTGGAAGATTTGCTCGCCGACATGGCCCGTGTCGCAAAGACCTATGCATCATTCCTCGGACTTGTGCCCATAAAGCCTCCGAAGCTTGCTCGCGCTGTGAACCGCATGCGGTCATTGAACACCACCCAAGGGGTGTTGGTCATGCGACTACGCGACTGCTACGAAAAGGATCGGATATCTGAAGATGACCTCGTTCGTGCCGTGGAGCTGATCGAGAGCTATCTCCTACGTCGCGCCGTTCTGGGTTTGCAGACCCGCGGCTACTGGTCCGTCTTTGCGCGAATCGCCCACAATTTGAAGCAGGAGTCGGCCTTCCAGTCGTTGCAAGTCGCCTTGGCGCGGCTGAGAGGCGGCAGCCGCTTCCCGAGTGATGACGAATTCAGGAGAGGATTGGAGCAGCGCGACCTATACGGATTGCGCGTCTGCAAGCACATATTGGACTGGCTCGAAAACGCAGACCACCGAGAGCCGAGTCCGGTTCAGGATTTTTCAATAGAGCACATCATGCCACGGGAGATCAGCGGAGTACGTGATTGGCAGGAGATGCTAGGTGAAGATTGGGAGACAATTCATACGACCTATCGGCACCGGTTGGGCAACTTGACGCTGACAGCATACAACAGCACCTATTCGAACCGGCCTTTCGAGGAGAAGAAGGACATTTCGGGCGGGTTTCGACAGAGCGCTGTACGGCTAAACCGCGATGTCGCCGACCGAGAGAGATGGACGGATGGAGAGATCCTGGCGCGCGGAGACCGGCTGTCGAAGCGAGCGCTTGAGATATGGCCGCACCATATGGCGGACGCAACCCAAATCCAGCAGGAAGACATTCGAGAACTCAGGGTGCGCGCAGAAAAGGGAAGCGCCAAAGACTTGAAGATGGACGATAAGGCTAGGAAGCTGCTTGATGACATTCGAGAATCAATCCGTGATTTCGCTGACATCATCGAGGTGGTGGAGCACAAGTCGGTGTGCTGTTACGGCCGGAATTCTTCGCTGAGCTGTTGCCGATGAAGGGATGGATCAGAATTATTTTGCCCCTGGAGTTCAACGAAGTGGAGGAGGCACACGGGTTGACGATTCAAGATGCTTCTACATGGAAGTTCGTACCGAACCGAGTGCATACGGATAGCGATTTGTTGGTGGATGTATCGACAACGAAGGATATTGCGGCGGTATCATCGATGATTCGTCAAGCCCTTGATCAAACCCGGTAATAGCATCACTTATGTGGATTTCGGCGGTCCAATTCGCGCGCAAGGCGCATTCAGCCGCCGGCAGCAAAGAAATCTCCCGCTTTGGCGCGGGAAAGATCGCTAGCAGCTGTAGAAGCGCGCAGGATTCTGACGGTATTTCGCGCATTTCTTGCAACCATCGAATAATCCCGTCTCGTAGATTCAAGGCGCGCAACGGCTCTTGGCGAATTCGCGTTCAGTCAAGCTCTCGATTGATCGAGGATTGGGATTCGAAGGGAGGCGCGACCCCGGACTCGGGAGGCCGCATCGCTTCGTTTCGTCGCCGCGCTGCCGCAAACCGGGTTGCAATACGAGTTTGCGCCGACAAGATAATTTGCAGCGCGATCGATAATTTTATCGGCTATCCGACAAGCCGCCGCGGCGCTCCTTTTTCCGACAGGCATGCCGCCGGAATTCTATGCGGGAAACCACTGTCGCGCGGGCAGGGTTTCAACTACGGAACCTGGAACGGTCGTGGACAAGCGCCCGGCAACCTGCCCGTGTTCGATCTTGGCGGGCCGATCGTGCACGGGAAGCAGAAACCTGAAATTGTTGAGCAGCTTCTTTATCTGGCCCTTTTCCTCTCGCTTTGAACCTGCATGATTCCCGGTTACGCGCGGCTCAAGGTGATTGTTGGTATAGACGTGGTTAACAACCTGATCGTTGAAGTCGTAGATTACGTCGCCGCATATGCATGCGAGGCCTTCGGCCGTTTCGACGATGACGTTCATCGAACCTTCGGTATGCGCTCTTGCGGGCTCGCACCAAACGCCCGGGATAATTTCTTCCGCGCCGGTTATTTCCAGATCGAGGAAGCGCATGGCCTCCGGTTCGTAAATCCGTTCGACAAGATGAAGTATGTCCGGCTTGGGATACTGCGGATACATGATGCCCGATACGGAAAACTCCATTTCCCTGCGGTTGAGCACGACGGTTGTATTCATCGGGAACCGGTCGTCCTTCCCGGCGTGGTCGATATGCAGATGCGTGTGCAGAATATAGCGAATGTCGCCAAGCTTCAGACCGTATCGCGACAGCTGGTTTTCGACGAGATTGTCGTGGTACTGCAGCCCCCTCATGCCTAGGCTTTCCATGATCGCATTGTCTCGATAGCCTGTATCGACAAGAACCGGATATGTTCCTCCGAGAATGAGGAAGCCGTATACCGGCACGCGACGCGTCCTTCCGCATTCATGGCCTAGAACCAGAAAGCTAGTTTCCAGTTCTATGTCCCCGTAGTCGAGAAGATGGATTGTCAGAGCCATTAACGTTTCTCCTTATTCGCCTGGAAACGCCTAAATCGAGTAGACGCTTCTAGCCGTTTCTTCAAATACCGCCCGCCGGTCGGTGTCCGGAAGGTTCGAAGTCGCCGATAGAAATGTATCGAGCATGCTGCCGTAGTCGGTCCAGATTTTTTCAATCGGGAAATTGGACCCGAACATGCACCGCTCCGCGCCGAAAATCGCCAAGGTCTCCTTGACGAGTCTTTCGTTGAATTCCGGATCGAGCCTTCGAATGAACGTTCCGAAACCTGAAAGCTTGGAAACGACATTTTCTCGCAGAGCAATCGTCTTCATGCCGCGGCGCCATTCCGACCAGCCGCTTTGCGACCTGTCGACAAGCATGCCGGCATGCTGCAGAATGAAGGTTACGTCCGGGCAGGCGTCGGCGAGCTTGGCAGCCGCATCCATCTGCGCGGGGAACACCTGCAGATCGAACGACCATCCGTAATCCGCAAGCTTGGCGATGTTTTTTCGCACCGTCCCGTCGGCGGGAAGGTCCGGCCGTTCCGCGAATCTTAAAAGCGGGTTTTCATGCCAATGGAACTGCTGCCGAATTCCCCGCATAAGCGGATAGGCGGCGAGCTTGTCGAGCTGGGGCCTAACGTCGCCCAGCGTGAAATCCGCATAGCCGACGATGGCGTGAGGCCAGCCTGTTTCGTCGGCGACCGACTGCACCCACGCCACTTCGTCCTCGAACCAGTTCGGAGCCCAGTTCGCCTGGACGTAGACCGATTTCTCGATGCCCGTCCCCTCGATATCGGCGAGGTATTCGCCAATCAAGTAATCGCGCTTAATCGAGCTGTATCTTCCGAAAATCCGAGGCCGCTCGGGGCCAAGCAGCCAGGGAAGATCCTTTTGATTCCAAATATGGTGGTGCGCGTCGATCATGCCGTTCTCCGAAGATTCCTGAAGCATGCGATAGCGGACGTCGCCGAGGAGCCGTCGTAAAGCCCGTCCAGATTCGGCAGCGACAGGGTCAGCGCTCGCGTCTCGGGGCGGAATTCGGAATCCCCGTATAGAGGCGTGAGCCAAATCAATTTCCAAGCGGACCTGGCGAGGGTGCGCACGGAATTTACCATTGCGTCCGGCTCCCCGCGCTCGAGCCCATCGGAAATCAAGGCTACAAGGGCGCCGCGCGCAAAGCTGGCGAAGCGCGGAACGCTTAGGAAAGCTTGAAGGGAATCTCCGATTCGAGTCCCGCCGTCGAAATCCGCCACGAGTTCCGCCACCCTGGACATTGCGAGTTCGCGGTTCCTGTTCGAGAGCGGCCTGGTAATTCGAGTTAGGCGAGTCCCCAGAGTAAATGCCTCGAACCGCTCCGCGGAACCCGACAACGCATGGGCGAAACGGAGCAGCGATTCCGAGCATTCCTTCATGGACCCGGAAACATCGATCAGCAAAAGGATTCGCCTCTGGCGCCGGCGCCGTTCTCGGCGAGGAAGGACGAGAAATTCTCCGTCGCGGCGCGCGGCCTCTCTGAACGCCTTGCGCAGATCAAGTGCTGCGCCGCTTCGAGCCGGCGCGAATCTGCGAGTCCTTCGCTTTGGCAGAATTTCCGGAGCAAGCCTGGCGAATCGCGACAATGCGTCGTCTTCACCGTAGGGCGCGATCGAACGCCGCCCCAGCCTTTCCTCGGCCGCCGCTTCCATGCCCGTTTCCGAAGCTTCGCCTTCCGTAGTCTCGACCGCTTCCAGCCCGATATCCTCCCTGGCTTCCGCGTCGTCCCTCTCCTCCGAATCGGCGACCTGCTCGCGGTCAATGATTTCGCCGTAGAAAAATTCCCTGTACAGCAAATCGAAAGCTTCGAATCTGTCGGGCGGCACTGCGAACAGCGACAGCGCGGACCGCTTTACGTCTCCCATGTTTCTCGGGCCCAGAAGCGCCACGGCTTCCAGAAAGCCGATCGTCTGATCGGGCGAAACCGCAAAGCCATGCGCTCGGAGGCAAGCCGGAAATTCAACCAGCGGCCGGACTGGATTGGGCAGCGTCACGTGGCGATTCCCTCGATAACGGCGTCTAGACGCGGCCGAATGTATTCCAGGTCGTCATGGTCCTTGAGCGCGACGCCCACCGCTCGTCGGAATGCTTCGGGCCAATTCTCACCCTGGCTTCGCAGCAGCGTAGCCGCCTCCGCCCATTCGACCGTCTCGGCGACTCCCGGCGGCTTTACGAGGGGTTCGTTGCGCAGGCGGCCGACCGCCGCAACGACCGCGGCCGCCGTTTCGTGGACGACGGAACTGGCCCTAGTCAAAACGATCCGGGCTTCGAGTTCGGGATCGGGATAGTCGATCCAGTGGTAGACGCAGCGGCGGCGCAGCGCCTCGTGCAGATCGCGGGTCCTGTTGGACGTCAGAATCACGGGCGGAGGCTCCGCCGCCCTGATCGTCCCGGTTTCCGGAATGGAGATCGCAAAGTCGGACAGGTATTCCAGCAAGAAAGCTTCGAACTCGTGATCCGATCTGTCGATTTCATCGATTAGCAGCAGCGTTCCGCCGGGATCGCGAAGCGATTCCAGAAGCGGGCGCGAAAGCAGGAATTCATCGGCGTAAAGATTTACGTAGGCGTCGCCCGCCTGCCGAATCGCAAGTATCTGCCGCGAATAGTTCCACTCGTAGAGCGCAGCCGAGGAATCCACGCCTTCGTAGCATTGAAGCCGAATAACTCTGCGTCCGAGAACCGCCCCGATGGCCTTGCCCGCTTCCGTTTTTCCGACGCCGGGCGCGCCTTCGAGCAGCAGCGGCTTTCGAAGCGCCAGCGCAAGGTAGGCGGCGGTCGCCAATCCTTCGTCGGCGATATACTGGGCGCCCTGAAGAGCTTGGCGAAGCGGGTCCGGGCCGCCGATTCCCGCTACGACAGATCGAACGGACATTAGCTGCCGGCGCCCGGCGCCCGGCGCGAATCGGAGGCGGGTCGGCTCGTCGTCTTGCCGGTCAACGGCGAACGCCCCCGGGCTGCGCGCCGCCGTTCGCGCGAATTCCACGAAGTATTCTTTCGGGGGTGATGGGAAGTTCGTCGCAACGAACGCCCACGGCATTGTAAATTGCGTTCGCGACTGCCGGAATCACCGGATTGGCGCACATCTCGCCGGGACCCTTGCCGCCGAACGGCGCATCCTCGGCGGGCCGCTCGATCACGGCGATATGGTGCGGAGCCAGATCGCCGGGACCCGGCATGAGATAGCTGTTGAAGTCCACCGGCCCGTGCTCGCGCGAAGGATAGTACGGCTCGGTCGTTTCATAGAGCGCATGCGATATCCCCATCCAGGCGCCTCCCACCAGCTGCTGCTCGACGAGCTTGGGATTCAGCGCCCGCCCGACCTCGTAGGCGGAGTTGAGCTCGAGCACCTCGACCTCGCCGGTTTCTTCGTCCACTTCGAGGTCGACGACAATGGCGCCGTGCGCGAAGCAGGATACCGGCGTCATTTCCCCGGTTTCAGGATTGGCTTCCGAAGGCGGTATCAGGAAGATGCCGCGGCCCGAAACGGTTCTGCCCTGCCGGAACTGCGCCGCGACGGCCGTGTCGGCGACAGTTATCGACCGGCTCGGCGCTCCCTTGACATGAATATTGCCCTGGCCGTCGGTATCCAGATCTGCGGCGTCGACCTCCAGCTCCTCCGCGGCCGCTTCCAGCAGCTGGGCCCGGGCTTCAGTCGCCGCGCGGATGACCGCGTTGCCCACCCTGTGCGTTCCGCGCGACGCGAAGCTGCCCATGCAATGCGGCCCCGTATCGCTATCGGCCGTATCGACATAAACATCCGCTACCGGCACGCCCAAAGCTTCAGCCGCGATTTGCCGGGTCACCGACTTCATTCCCTGGCCCAGGTCTATGGACGAGAGCGACACCATGAATTTTCCGTCGGGAGTGGAATGAACGAGAGCCTGCGACGGATCTCCGCCTAGATTCATTCCGATCGGGTAGTTGATGCACGCGAATCCGCGCCCTTTTCGCTTGGCCATTGCTAGCGCCTCCTGGTGCCCGACAGAAATCTTGAAACGCCGGGCTTGCTGACGCCGCGGCTGAAAGGAGCCTTCGGAGCGTAGGGAGCCTCGGCCGCCTGCGGCGAAGCCGCAGAGGCGGAAGCCGCCGAAATTCCGGATGCCGGAATTCGAGGCGGAGGCGAAATCGATGGCCGCGCGGGTTCGGGCAGCGCGGCGGCGGGCGATTTTTCCCGCTCCCAGTCCATTGCCATGTCCGGTCGCTGCGGCGGCGCCGCCTCGGTCGCAGGGCCTGCCGTTCCGGCAGGTACGCGGCCGCGCGGACCTGGTCCGGCCAGCGGTTCCGCGGGCAATTGCGATCTCCGCCTTTCTCCGATTCGCCCGACCTGGTCGGTCGCCGTTTCCGGAATCGCGGACCGCCTGCCGCCGCCGCCCTCCTTGCTGGACTGGCGCAACGCGTCGGGGGACAATTGCCATCCCGCCTTCTGCGCCGCGACCTGGCAGCATTCGATCAATGCCGTGTTCTTGGCGACCCGGCGGTGCGCCTTCATATCGCCGTCGCGGTAGGCGTTGAGAATGCGAAGCTCCACCGGATTCATTCCAACCGCTTCGGCGACGCGGTCCATCTGGCACTCGATCGCATAGTCGACGCCGGTAATTCCGAAGCCGCGCATCGCGGTTGCCGGCGTGCGATTCGTAAACACGCAGAAGACGTTGGAGGCGACGTTCGGAATCGTATACGGACCCGGCAGATGCCCGGTGCTCTTGACGACTGCGTAGGACGACAGGCGCGTATACGCCCCGGAATCGAAATAGCCGGTAAAGCTTCTCGCAAGAATGCGGCCGTCGGCGGCGACGCCGTCCTTGATGATCCACAGCTCGGCGCCGCGCGGCGCGCCGACCTGCATCTCCTCCTCCCGATCCCACATGAATTTCACGGGCCTGCCCGTCAGCATCGCGCCGAGCACGGCCATGGGCTCCACGATGCTGTCGACCTTGCCGCCGAAGCCGCCGCCTACGGTGCCGCCGACGAAATGAAGCCGCGACGAAGCCGTGTCCAGGAGCTTGGCGGTGGTGGAAAGCGAGAAAAACAGCGCCTGCGTGGATGTGTAGCAAACATAGCGATCGCCGGTTTCGGGGGCTGCGATCGCGCCGCAGGTTTCGATCGGAGCCTGTTCGATCGGCGACATCCGGTAGCGGCCCTCGACGATCCGGTCGGCCTCCGAAAATCCCTTGTCCACATCGCCGAACCGCAGCTTCTGGTGGTCGTAGCGCCCGTGGTACTCGAAAGCGTTGCCGGGGTAGGTCTCATTGACAGTCGGCGCGCCGGGCGCCAGAGCCTCCTCGACGTCCAGAACATGCGGAAGAGGCTCCCAATCCACGCGAACGGCGGCGGCGGGGGGCCGCCGCCGCCGGTCCCCGTTCGCCACAGACCCCCGGGCGCGGCGGGGGCCGCCGCCCCGCGCCTGCCGTTCCGTGTCCGCGATCACCGCCAGAACGGGCTCGCCCCTGTAGCTGGTTTTTCGCTCGGAGAGCAGCGGCTCGTCCTCCTTGCCGAAATTTATCAGCGACAGCAGCGTATTGAGGTTTTTCGGCACGTCGGCCGGGCCGACGATTCGGCGCACGCCCTCCATCCGCTCGGCCGCGGAGAAATCCACCGAGCGGATCCTCGCGTGATGATGCGGCGACCGGACGCAGCGCATATGGAGAAGGCCGTCGAACAGGTGGTCGTCGTAGTAGGCCGAGCGACCCGTAACGTGCCCCAGGATGTCCTGCCTGACCGTCGGCCGACCGATTTCGGAGAGATTGTCCGCGCGCTCCTCGGCGAACAGCTCCTTTCTGAATTCGACGCTATTCACGTTCTGCTGCTCCTTCTCATGACTTCGGCGGCGGCGAGAATCGCTTCGATGATCGGAGCGTAGCCAGTGCACCGGCATAAATTGCCGGAAATCGCCTCGGCGACGTCTTCGCGAGCCGGATTGGGATTGCGGTCGAGCAGAGCCTTGGCGGCGAGCAGCATGCCGGGCGTGCAATAGCCGCACTGCGCCGCGAAACCGTCCATGAACGCCCGCTGAAGCGGATGGAGGTTCGGCCCGTCCGCCAAGCCGGCGGCGGTTACTATCGAGTCCCCTTCCGCGCTCGAGGCGAGCACTAGGCAGGATAGGAGCGGCCGGCCGTTGATTAGCACGGTACAGGCGCCGCACGTTCCCTGGTTGCAGCCGAACTTGGGCGTCAGGTCTCCAACGCCTCGGCGCAGGGCGTCAAGCAGATTCTGCCCGCCGTCGACGAACAGGGACGTCTCGACGCCGTTCAGATTGAATGAAACTGGAGTCTTCGGCATCGGCCTATTCCGCCTCGTCTAGCAGTAGCCGTCTCAAGAGCACCGGCGCAACTTCCCGTCGATACCACGAGGACGCAATAGCGTCGTCCGGAGGCGAGAGGCCCGCCGCGCCCGCCAAGGCTCCGGCAATTCCCTGCGGCTCCAGAGCGCGGCCTTCAAGAGCCGACTCGGCCGCTCTCGCGCGAACCGGAGTCTGGCCCATGCCGCAAAAGGAGATTCGAGCGCCGGATACGCGCCGTCCCGGCCGCGGAAGACGCGCGGCGACGGAAATCACCGATACGCCCTTCGGCTTGACCCGGCTCATCTTTCGAAACCGAAACTCGCCATTCGCCGGGCGCTCGAACCCGACCCGGGCGACGAGCGACCCCATGCTCTTGCGCCGGGCCAAAAGCGCCTCGAGGTCGATATCCGAACCATCGGCCAGCGATAGCCTCGCGTCGAGCGCCAGCAGAGCCGCCGCGAAATCGCCGAAGGGATGCGGCGCGAAGAGATTGCCTCCGACCGTGGCCATGTTCCGTATCGCCGGCCCGCCGATTCGCCTGGCTACCGGCCACAGAAAATCCAAGTCCCGCGAAGCCAGTATATCCGACATGGTCGCGCCGGAACCTATCGAAACCCGCCCTCCTTCGCTGCGAATCGCCTTGATCGACGGGTCGCTTGTCACCGCCAGCCGCGCGATGCCGGGGTCGGCGTAGTTGACTGCGCGCATCACGAGAGTGCCGCCGCCGAGGTAAACCGTGCGATCGCGAAGGGAGGCGGCGGCCTGCGCCAGCGTCTCGAATTCCAGAACTTCGACCAAGCCTAGTTCTCCCGTCCCAGATAGGCGCGAATCGCCTCGAATCCCGCGTCGTAGATTCGCGTGCGAACGATTTCGGCCAAATGCTCCTCCTGCCCTTCCGGCGTGTCGAAATTGCCCTCCCACTCCCAGAACGTCGCGTCGATGTCGGTTACGGGCGCCAGCCTTACGTGCGCTACGTAGTTGAAAAGCGGAATCGGCGTATCGAGAAGGCAGTAGCTGAATGCTTGCTCAAGATCTGACATCGTAAGCAGCTGCTCGCGCAGTTCCGAACCGTCCGCGAGCTTGAATCTTCTAATGCACCCTATCCTGTCGGACGCCTGGCCGCGCTCGATCAGGCTCGTCGCCACTTCCGGGTGCCAGCGATCATGCCCGTTGAAATCTCGGAGCACGCTCCACACCTTCTCGGACGGCGCCTCGATCACCGTGCTTCTAAGAACCCGGGGCATCCGACCGCCCTAGCCCCCGAAGTGCCGCTTCAGCGAATCGAACCCCACCTGGAAAACGCCGGAGCCGATGCCGGATACCAGATCGGCTTCGTCATCGGGCGCGCAGGTGAATTCCGCCGACCACTCGGCGAAGCACCTGTCGCCGTCGGTTACGGGCGTAAGGCGAAGCGTGGCGATGTAGTTGTCTAGCGGCATCGGACTTTCCAGTATCTCGTAGGTGCAGAACATGTCGTAGTCGGAAAGCCCGAGCAGCTTTTCGCGAATCACGTCGCCGTTTTGAAGATGGAACTGGCGAATGCAGCCGATCTTGTCGGATGGAAGCGCGTCCTCGATCCTGCTGTCTCTAATCCTCGGGTGCCATCTGGGCAGCGCGTTGAAATCCCTTACGCGTTCCCAAACCCGAGTCGCCGATGCCCCGATTACGGACGACGTGTAGACCCGGGCCATCTATTCGCTCCCCGGCGCCGCTTCGCCGCCGCCCTGGTCCTGCAGCTTCCTGATCGCCGCCTCGTTCCTTAGCTTCTGCTCTTCCGCGCGGGCGCGCTCGTACTGAATCCTGTTGAGGTCCGAGGCTTCGCGCAGGAGGCCGCCCTGCCGCGCGATGTTCGCCCCGTCGATCCCGATATCGGCGAGAAGGCTGTCGACCATCGGAGCCTGCACCCGGTAGCGAAGAGCCGAATTGATGACCTCGTCCGTGGGGCTCGGGGAGCCGCCGCCCTCGTCGCCGCCCTGCGCATGACGCAATCCCGACGCTCCGTCGCCTCCCAGCTGCACAATTTTGATGTCGTTGATTTTTTCAAGGGGCTTGACCGAAGCTTCGACGATGCCCTCGACATGCTCGAGCAGCTTGCGGCGGAACAGCGAATGCCTGGCCGAGTCGGTTAGCACGTTCTCCGCTTCGTTGATCAGTTTCTGAGCTTCCGCCGCAACCGTAGCTCGGACGCGCTCCGCATCCGCGGCAATGCGCTTTTCCTCGGCGGCCTTTTCCGCCAATGCGACGTCGACCGATTTCCGGCGCTCCGCCTCCTCGGTTTCGCGAGCCGTCTTGATCTTTTCCTCCGCCTGCGCGGCGCGCGCTTTCGCCAGATCGGCCTCCGCCGACGCGACCGCCTCTTCCAGAGACTTTTTGTACAGGGCCACGGCCTTTTCTATCGACGCCTCCTCGATAGCCTGCTCCCGTTCGATTTCGAGCTTGCGTCGCCGCGTCTGCCTGCCGATTTCGGCATCGTCGATATCGCGCTCCGATTCGGCGCGCATCGTCTCCACGTCCTTTCTGGATCTGATTTCGGCCTCGCGCAGTTCCCTCATGCGCCCGACTTCCATCATTTCCAAATTCTGGCGGCGCGCGAGTTTGGCCTCGTCGACATTCATCGCGCCGCGCTCTTTTTCGATATCTACGGTCGACTCCTGCCTAACGGCCGCCTGCTCGACCGCGCTTTCGCGGTCGATTTCAAGCATCCTGCGATCTTTCTGGTGGCCTATCCGCGCTTCGTCGAGTCCTCGCTCCGAAGCGATTCGCAGCCTCTCGGTTTCTTCGCCGCTAGTGATTTCCGCTTCTCGAATATCCTGGGCGCGCTCGATTTCGCGCCTTTCGACTTGCTTGCGCCGTTCGATTCTCGCTTCCTCGACATTGCGCTCCGATTCGATCTTCCTCAGGTCGATCTCGCGCTCCCGGTCGATCCGGGCCGCTTCGATCTCCCGGTCGGCCGAAACCTGGGCCTTGTCGAGACTCTGGTTGCGGGCGATTTCGAGCCCGCGGATGCGCTCGTCGCGCGAAATCTTCTCCTCGGCGGTTTCCGATTCCTTTTCGATGCGCTGCTGATCCACGAGCCGGCGGGATATGATCTCGGCGCATTCAACCGTCTCGTTGCGCTCGATTTCGCTTTCGCGAATTTCGCGCTCGCGATTTATTTCGGCCTGTCTTACCTCCTTCTCCTCGGCGATCTTGGTCGTGCTCACGGTCTCTTCGGCCTTGATCGACGCGACCTCGACCGCGCGCGCCCTCGCGATTTCCCTCTCTCTTACGTCCTGCTCGTAGGCGATTCGCTCGGCCGCGATTTTCTTTTCCTTGGCGATCTGAGCCGCCTCGAGAGCCTCCGCCTTCGCGATTTCCGCCGCTTCCACGGCACGGGCTCGCTCCAGGTCGCGCTCCCTGGTCGCTTCCTCGCTTTCAATTCTTTCGATCTCGACCTCGCGCTCGCGCAGAATGCGCGCCTTGTCGATCATGTTGCGCGACGCGATTTCCGCTTCCTCGACCAGTCGCTGATTGGCGATTTCCAGTTCCCGCGTGGTCCGCTGCGATTCGATACGCTCGGCGGCAACGAGCTTTTCCTGTTCTATGCGGCGCTTGTCCGCTTCCTCTCGAAACCGGATTTCCGCCTTTTCTATCGCTAGATTGCGGGCGATATCCTTTTCGCGCGTGCTTCTTTCGACCTCGATTCGCGCTTCGGCGATCGAATTCTCCTGCATGATCCTCGCTTTTTCGATCGCTTCCAGCGAGTCGATTTCAGCATGCTCCACGACTTTCTGACGGTCGATTTCGGTCTGCCGGATTTCTCGCTCGGACGCGATCCGCGCCTGGGCGATCTGGTGCTCGTTGGCGATTCGCGCGGTCTCGATCGCCTCGCGAGATACGAAAACCGCCTGTTCCGCCTCCCGTTCGCGTTCCGCCCGCTCGCGCGCGAGCTCCGCCTGCTGCTGCGCCCGGCGGAACTCGATTTCGCGCTCCTGATCCAGCCGGGCCTCCTCGCTCTGGCGTTCGATTTCGAGCGACTGCTTCTCGGCTTCGAGATTCCGCTCCCGAATCCTGGTCAACGTGTCCTGCTCGATGTCGTTGCGCAGCCGCCGACGCTCCTCGATCGCCTTGATGACGGTCGTAAGGCCTTCCGCATCGAACTTGTTCGACGGATTGAAGTATTCGATTTCGGTTTGATCGATATCCGTTATCGAGACGCTTTCGAGTTCGAGGCCGTTCTTATCCAGCCCCGATTGCGCGTCGTCCAGAACTCTTGCCACATATGCATTGCGGTCTTCGTGCAGCTGCTCCATGGTCATGCTGGATGCGACCGTGCGCAGGGCCGAGACGAATTTTCCCTCCAGAAGCGCGTGAATGCGCTCCGGCTCGAGAGTCCGGCTTCCTAGCGTCGAGGCCGCCATGCCCACGGCTTCGCGGGTCTGCTTGACCCGGACGTAGAAGACGGAGTCGACATCGATCCGCATGCGGTCCTTGGTAATCAGGGCATCCCCGCGCTCCCGCTTCACGGCAAGCTGGAGCGAGTTCATGTTGACCGGCGTTATGTCGTGTATGATCGGCCATACGAACGCCCCGCCGTCGATAACCACCTTCTCGCCTAGGAAACCGGTGCGAACGAAAGCGATTTCCTTGGTCGAGCGGCGGTACAGCCAATGCATCACCCAATAGAGGATGAAGACTACGATTACGGCGAAGATCAGCCACAGTACGAGTTGTCCAATTAGTTCTCCGGTCATCCGGAACCTCCCTGTCGGCCCCCGCGGCCGATCATCGTGAATTCCCTGGTTTTCTGAACGAGCGCGTCTTCCGCGGGCAGCCTCTCCATCGAAGAGGCTCCGTAGAATCCATCGCAATGACGGCATGCGTCCATCATGTACGCGGCATCCCCGGGCGCCGAGACCGGTCCGCCATGGACAAGTACGATCACGTCGCTATTCCGCGCGAGGGCGGCCCCCGCCCATTCGTCGACCATCGCCGGGCAGGCTTCCAGCGGCGCCGCCGTTTCCGCGCCGATCGACCCGCCGGAGGTAAGGCCCAAATGGCACACGATGATGTCCGCTCCCGCCTCGGCCATCGCCGCCGCGTTTTCGGCCGAGAATACGTACGGCGTCGTCAGCATGCCCTTCTCCGCGGCTAGCGCGATCATGTCCACCTCGAGGCCGTACGACATGCCCGTTTCCTCGAGATTCGCGCGAAAGACCCCGTCTATCAGGCCAACCGTCGGAAAATTCTGTACGCCCGCGAATCCCGCCGCCTTGACCTCGTCGAGGAACCTGTCCATCGACCGGAACGGATCGGTTGCGCATACCCCGGCCAGAACCGGAACCCGGTCCACGACCGTGAGGACCTCGCGAGCCATGTCCATGACGATGGCGTTGGCGTCGCCGTAGGGCATCAGGCCGGCCAGGCTGCCGCGACCCGCCATCCGGTAGCGGCCGGAATTGTAAATGACGATTAGATCTATGCCGCCGGCCTCCTCGCACTTGGCGGAGAGGCCCGTTCCCGCGCCGCCGCCGACGATCGCCCTGCCTTCGGAGATCTTCTTTCGAAGCCTTTCGAGAATTTTCCGGCGCTCGTTCATGGCCTTCGCTCCCGCACGGCCCGCCGCGTCGCAGGGACCTGAAGGCTTTTGAATTCGCCGACAACGGCGTCGGCGAATTCAGAATCATTGATGTTGGCGGGAATGCGCAGAACCCGCCTGTCGGAATTCGCGAGGACCGTCGCTTCGAGCGAGCTGAAAAAAGCGGCGTCCGCTTCGGGATCCCAGAAGGGCTGGCCGGGCCGGTCCAGACCGGACACCCCTCCTTCGGGCAAAAAGAAACGGACGGGGCCCCGCATCCTGTTTAGCCGCTCGCCGATCCAGCGACCCATCTCCTCATTCTCTTCGCGCGTCGTTCGCATAAGCGTGACCTGAGGGTTGTGCTCGTAGAACAGCCGTCCGCCATAGCGTTCCGGAACGGTATCCGGAGGCCCGAAATTTACCATGTCGAGCGCTCCGGCGGCCCCCACGTACGGCGCGCCGGTCCTGATCGCCGCGCCGAAGCGATCTTCATTCGCCGGAAAAATCCCGCCGGCTATCATGTCGCAGATTTCCGTCGTCGTAATGTCGATTACGCCCGCGAGCAGGCCGGACTCCAGCAGGTTCTCCATAGACCGGCCGCCGGTTCCCGTCGCATGGAATACCAGGCAGTCGTAATGCGCGCCTAGCCGCTTGGAGATATTCTGGACGCATTGCGTCGTTACGCCGAACATCGTCATGCCGATGGAAGGCTTGCCGCTTTCGCTGTTCGGGCGCTCTTTTCGCGCCTGAACCATGCCCGCCAGCGCAGCCGCTCCGTTCGAGAGGACCTCGCGGGTAATGGAATTCAGCCCTTGGATGTCGGCGACCGAGTGCAGCATCAGTATGTCCGAAGGACCTACATACTGCGCGACATTGCCGCTTGCCACGGTCGATACGAGCACTTTCGGAACGCCGACTCGAAGCGACCGCATCGCCGGCGCGATCATCGCCGTCGCCCCCGATCCTCCCGCTCCGATCATGCCCGCGATGTTTCCGCGCCGCGCCCAGCGCTCGAATGCCAGGGCCATTCCCGCCACGGCGGTGCCGCGGTCGCCCGTGAACACGGCGGCCGTTCCCCTGGGATGCAGGGCGGCGATCTCGTGCGGCGGCACGTCGGCGCTCGAAGGCTTTCCGCTCGTCGAAAGATCGACCAGCCTGGGTTTCAATCCGCGCGACTCCAGTGAATCCTTAAGAAAACGCATCTCGTCCATTTTTGTGTCGAGAGTGCCCGCCACAACAACCGTAGTGGCCGATCTCGGCTGATCGCGCCCGGAGGGCGATTCCTTCTCGGGCCGGCCGATCAAGTCCGTCGCCGTTCGCGCCGTCCGCTCGATTACTTTCGCCGGCACCGTCTTCGACCAGCGCGTCGGCAGCGCGGGATTCGACAGAAAGATGCGCTTCGGGCCATGGCTGTCCGGCTTGTCCGAATCGCTGGACGAGGCTTTCGCCTCCGGCGCTTCGTCGTGGGCGTGCCGCCCGACGCCGAGCAGGGCCTGCTGAAGATCGCGGTCGCCTGCAAGCGACGATGAATCGACGATCCTGTTGATTCGCCCGTTGACCATGATCGCGACCTGGTCGGACACCGAGCACGCCACGCCGATATTCTGCTCTATTACGAGAACATGCACGCCGCCGTCTTCGACGAGCCTGTAAAGCATGTCTTCGACTTGCCGAACGATCATCGGAGCGAGCCCTTCCGTGGGCTCGTCCATGACCAGCAATGCGGGATTGAGCAAAAGGGCGCGGCCGATCGCCAGCATCTGCTGCTCGCCGCCCGAAAGCTGCGCGCCGTCGTTGCCTCTGCGTTCCGCAAGCCGCGGAAAAACGGAATACACGCGGTCGGCGGTCCAGGCGCCGCCCGGCCGGGATGCCAGCCTGAGATGCTCGTCGACCGTCAGCGAGCGCCACAGCCTTCGTCCCTGCGGAACGTATCCAATGCCCATTCTAGCGATTTCCGAGGAATTGAGACCGCAAACGGGCGCGCCGCGAAAGCTTATGGAACCCGAAGCTACCGGCACGAGACCCATGATCGCCTTGCACAGCGTCGTCTTTCCCATGCCGTTTCGCCCGACCACGGAAAGCACGCCGCCGCCGAGCGACAGGTCTACGCCCTGCAATGCGTGGCTATGGCCGTAAAAAACATTGACGCCTCTGGCATCGAGCACCGCGGCGTTGGCATCAGGCATTGCCGCCCCCCAGATATAGCTCCTGAACCTCCTCGTCGTCTTCGATTTCGGCCGGCTTCCCTTCCTTGAAAATGCGTCCGTTATGCATCATCGTAACCGACTCGGAAACCTGCAGAGCCACGTCCATGTCGTGCTCGATGATAATATAGCCCATGTGCGATGGCAGCCCCTTCAGAATCCCTACGAGATCCTGCCTCTCGCCCGGCGAAAGACCGGCCGCGGGCTCGTCGAACAATATGAAGCGGGGCGCGCCCGAAAGCGCCATTGCGATCTCCAGCTGCCTTTGCTGACCGTAGGAAAGATCGGAAACCTTGACGTCCCTGGAGTCTTCTAGGCGCACCGTGCGAACCAGTTCCTCGGCGCTTTCCATGACCGCTTCCCTGCGGCTCGGCCGCAGCAGGGAAAACCTTCCGCGGGCAACTCCCTTGCAGGCGAGATAGACATTGTCGATCACCGACAGGCCCGCGAAAAGCAGCGAGATTTGATAGGTGCGCCGAAGCCCCCGCCGAATTCTCTCGTGCGCCGGAGCGCTTGTAATGTCTTCGCCGAAAAACCGTATGGCGCCGGCGCTGGGCAAGAAATCTCCCGTTATGCAGTTGAACAAAGTCGTCTTTCCCGCGCCGTTGGAACCGAGCACCGCCCTTTTCTCGCCGGGTCCGATAGTTATCGTTACATCCACGAGAGCGGAAAGGGCGCCGAACGTCTTTGTCACGCCGCGAAGCTCCAGGGCATTCGCCGTTCCGGCCGAAAACGCCCGGTCGCCAGGCATCGCGCCCCGAGTCATGGCCGCCGCCCCGCCTTCCGCAGCAGCGGATTCAAGCCGCGGCTCCGCTTCAGCTTTTCCCACAGCCCGAGAACTCCGTCGGGCGACCAGAATACAACGGCCAGGAATCCCAAGCCGATCAGAAGCCGGAATCGCTCGCTCCCAAGACCCACGAAAACGATAAGATCGATGGCGAACGTCTTGAGGATGACGTATATGAATGCGCCGATGAAGGCGCCGACCGGGTGTCCGATACCGCCGATTACCGCGACGATCAGTATATCGATCGCCGGTCCGATCCCGGCCGTGCCTGGGGAGATTTGCGCCGACTGCCACGTCAGCAGTATTCCGCCAACGGCGGCAGGAAACGCGGCGACCGCATATGCAGCCACCTTGTGCGCCGTTACGTGATAGCCAAGCGCGGCCATCCGGCGGGGATTGTCGCGAATTCCCTGCAGAGCGAGGCCGAACGGCGAGCGCGAAACATAAATCGCCCCGAAGTACCAGGCGGCCGCCCAGAACAGCGTCAAATAGTAGAATGCGATCGGGTCTCGCCAATTGACGCCGAACAATTCCGGCGGCAAAACTCCGTTAAAACCGGAAAATCCGTTGAATATCACGTAGTTCTGGTTGAAAAAATAAAAGAAAGCGGCCGCGATCGCCAACGTGATCATTATCGTGTAGATGCCCTCGGTCCGGTCGGCGAGCCAGCCGGTTGCGGTTGCGAACAAGGCGGCGATAAGAAGCGCGAGCGGTATGCTTACGTACCAGGGCCATCCTTGGCTTATGTCCGTGATCGCGCTCTCTCCGAATATCGCGACCATATAGCCGGCGACCCCGGCGACGGTCATCTGCGCCAAGCTTACCATCCCGCCGTACCCCGCGAGAAACATGAGGCTGAGGGCGATCATGCCAAGTATGAACGTCCATCCGAACAGCTGGTAAAGAACGAAATCGCTCGCGAAGGCGGGCAGAATCAAGAGTACCGCGCCCGCGACCCAGTAGGCCGGATTTACGCGCATCGTAGCGCTCCAGCTCCACTTTCGGCCCCATGCGGCATCCCCGAACGCCATTGCCTAGGACCGTCCCAGGAGCCCTTGCGGGCGAAACGCCAGCACGAGAACCATTATCATAAAGGTAACGACCACCGAATAAGTGGGGAAGTAGACCGAGCCGAACTGCTCCGAAATGCCGATAAGAACCGCTCCGAGCGCGGCGCCGGTTATCGAGCCCATGCCGCCGACTATGACCACCACGAGAGACGCGAGAAGAAACCGAACGTCTTCGCCGGGGGCGATGGACTGGAATGTGCCTCCCACCACGCCCGCGATTCCCGCCAGTCCCGCGCCGAAGGCGAAAACGCCGGCGAATACCAGCTGAATGCGAACCCCGGTCGCGGAGAGCATTTCACGGTCGTCGACGCCGGCCCGAATGAGCATGCCGATTCTCGTTCTGTTGAGAAGCGTCCACATTGCGACGCCAATGGCCACCGAGGCAAGAAAAATCACGATTCTTATTAGAGGGTATTTCAGATAGATCAGGTCGCCGGACGATCTCTTTACGCCGGTTACAAGGATCGTTTCCATGGGTCCGGACAGCCAGGTCGGAGGAATGATATTGAGGAAATCGCCGCCGAATACCCAAAGCATGATGTCGGCCAAGACTATCGATATTCCGATGGTTACAAGCGTCTGGCGCAGATCCTGGCGCTCCATCCTTCGAAAGACGAATACCTGCAGAACGATGCCGAACAGCCCCACGATCAAGAAGGCGGCCGGAAACGCCAGCAGCCAGTAGCCGGTCCAGCCGGCAACCGAATAGCCGATATAGGCGCCGAGCAAATACAGCGACCCGTGCGCAAGATTGACATTGCGCATTAGGCCGAAAATCAGCGTGAATCCGCTTGCGACCAGAAAATAAAGCGCTCCCAGCGTGATTCCGTTGAACAATGCGTTCAGGAACACCTTCTTTTTTCCGAGCATCTGGACTAGCCAGTCCGGCCAAATCGCAAATATCAAATAAAGCAGAATCGCCGCGGCCGTCGCGATCGCCGCCAGCCACCACGGGTGATTTTCGGCAAATCTCCTCATTTCGCGCATGTCCGGCTTCGCGTCCGCGGCGCGGGCCGGAAGCGCGGAATTCCCGCGGATTCAATTTGCGCGAGCATTCCGGGCCTCCGTCTATTCCGAATACGCCACGCGCCGGTAGGCGCTCGGAGAAACTCCGACATTGGACGTGAAAAAACGCGTGAAGCCGGTTTGCGCCGAAAACCCAAGGTCATTCGAAATCTCCCCAAGCGGAATGTCCGTGTTGACGAGCCAGTCTATGGCCCGCTCGACGCGCAAGGCGTTGAGATACATATTGGGAGATACTCCGGTCTGCCTCTTGAATAGCTTGAAGAACCACGTGCGAGACAGGCTCATCTCCGAGGCAATCCAGTCTATTCCTCGCCCGCCGCCGAGATTCTCTTCCATCAGGGAGACGGAACGCCGGATTCTGTTATCGTTGTATTTGGCCATTGCACGATCGGCCAGCCGCGCGCCGCGCACCTTCTGCCAGGATTGCTCATAGGCATCGCGTATCAGCGCGAACAGGATGTCCTCAACAGCGCTCCCCGTCTCGCCCTGCAGCAGAGCGGTCGCGACTTGACGGGCTCCATCGGCTATCTGCCTAGTCGCCCTGATTGACGGACGCCCGAATTCGAATGCCAGCTCTCTCGGTTCGCGGCCGAGCAGGAACCATTCGCTAGAAAAGTAAACCGCAATGCCTCGAAAGTTCCCTCCCGGCGGCTCAATTCGGAAACCGTGCTCCTGCCAGGGATTTACGGCGACCGCGGTCGCGGCATCGACGGGAATCTCGCGTGACACCAGGGCGGCGGTTCCTCCCGCCCCGCCAATATGAACCATGAGGTGAGCCTCTTTTTGAGCATGCATGACGGTCGGGCGGTCGAGTTCGACAAGCGCGATTCGCCCGAAGTCTCCGTGCAGAACCGAAATTGCCTGGCTCATCGCGCCTGTCCCCTTTTTCGCCTTCACCGCCGGTGCGGTCCAAGCCTCGACTAGCGACAAAAGAGCAAGTTTATGAAATTTGCAATACTGACCGCCATAAAAAGATACCAATAGAGAATTAATTAGACTTAAAGACAAAAATTCTGTCAAGGACGCGAAATGATCATGGCGACAATCGTGTTGCGGATTATCAAGATTTCGACGCGATTCGGAATGATTCTGGCCTTTTGGACTCTTATTCGGCCTTGCGGGAGGCATTGAATTTCGCGGTCTGAGGAATATTGCCGAAAATCGGGAATTCCCGCGAATGCCCTTTCAGATCGATATTGGTTACCGGCCTTTTGCGCCCTGTTCCTTTCGGGAAAGTTTTGACCGCGCGAAAGAATCTCTAGCGGCGGCGACGCGGTCCAGGCGATGCGAATTCGATTGTCGCCAAAGTGAATTTGCACCCGCCGTCCAATTTGTCCCATCTGGCATGCTTCGTGACGCGCATGCGATTCAATTTTCCGGCGCGGCCGCGCGCAAGCCAATAGCCTTTGGAGTTGATCGGACCGCGGCTAATTGTCTTCCAGAGGGGCAGGCGAAGCGCTGCCTAGACCATTCGGCCGGCCGGGATGGACCGGCAGCGACTTGAATTTCGAGAGAAGTACGACTTAACTTCAATCGGTCTCAAAGTCCGATTGAAATTCCGAGCCCCCTATAAAACCTTCATGATTTTCTGCGTTTACTTACCCCGGAGCATGAAACTCGCGTGTGGCTGACGGTTGCAGGGACGATGTCGTGAGGTGGCACTGTTGCCGGGACCGGAGTATCCTGTGGCCCATGGATCGGGTGCCGGCGGCTAGGGGAAAGTGTGCCCATAGCCCGAAACGAGTTTCAGAGAAAACTGAATGAATTTGCCGAGAGTATGAAGTCCGCGGCAATTTCAGGCCGAATTAGCTCGAACGACATTGACCGGCCGTAGATTGGCGAACGACGTGCGGGCGAAACACCCTATCAAGTGCGGTCCATCCTCGCTTGAAGGCGGGATGCGAATTTAAAAAAAGCGCTAGGCAGGAATTGTCCTGCCTAGCGCGAGCGCGTCACCTAGTGAGATGTCAGTTGTAGGATGTCTTGCACTCCGGATTTTCGCGTCCGGGAGCTCCGATTGCAGCGAACGCCGCGGGATCTAGGCCGATCGTTTGATTGACGTTGTCAATTTTCTTGACCATTTCATTAGCCAGGCTTCCGTCTGCGAGCTGCACGGTCTCCATAACGAAATTCGAGCCGATAGCTTGTCGATTCTCGTCCAGCCTGATTTTTCCGTTCGGCGCGTCGAGCTCCAGATTGCTTAGGCAGGCGCGAAAACCCGCGTGACCGTCGGAAAGGTCGCCGCCGACTTCATCCAGGCAATTAACCGCCGCCGTAGTTGAATTGTAGTATCCGGTCGCCAAAAGTGACGGAGACGGAAATCTTTGATCCGGCGGAAACTCATCGATGTACGCCTGCACGTACGCCTGCCATTTCGGATCGTCCCAGGTGTCCGCCTGCGGACCGGAGGACGGAACGCCGATCAGGGCATTCTTGGCCGTGCCTTCGGCGCTCAGCACCGTCGGATCGACCATAATCGTACCGCCAATCAGATTGGCTTCGCCGCCCGCCTGCTGGTACTGGTTTAGAAAGTTGACGGCATCGCCGCCGCCGAGACCAAGATAAATCGCGTCCACGTCGTCCGGCAGAGCCGCGATGATCGAAGAAAAGTCTTTAGTTCCGAGCGGAACCCAAAGGCGTTCCGAAACGTCGCCGCCCATTTGGCAGAATTCCAGCACAAGACCTAGGACTTGCGTATAGACAAAGGAATAGTCCTCGCCGACTGTGGCGATGCTCCTATAGCCCTTTTCATTGTAAATGTGCTCTCCTAGTCCCGCCGACCACTGCGCGCCGTCCATGTTGAAGCGGAAGAAATTCTCCGACGGAGATACGTAGGTCGTTTCCTGCGCGCCGGAAATTCCGTTTATGAAAGTTACATGGGGCTGAGTCTTGGAATAGTCGCGGATAGCGATTCCTTCCGACCCGGAAAGCGGGCCGATTACCAACTCGACGCCATCCTGCTCGACAAGCTTCCTCGCCGCTCTGACGGCGCTGTCCGGCGTCGCGTCGGTTGGGCCGACCGAAATTTCGATCTCGCGGCCGCCCGCCATGTTGTTCGCTTGGCTAAGCGCGAGCCTCACGCCGCGCAATCCGTCTTCGCCTAGCGACGTATATGTTCCTTCGAGAGTTGCGATCACTCCGACCTTCAAGGTGTCGGCGTCGGCGGCCGAGCCAAGAGCGGCTAAAGCTGCAGCAGCAACTGTCAACTGAAAGGATTTGATTGTCATTATTTCCCCCAAGGATTGAGTTCGAATGAAAGCGAGATTTCGCTGCGAGCGAATCTAGCCCGCGAAATTCTTCTGTGCAAGCTTGCATCCTTACATGCTTACATCCGCATACGGTCCTCAGCAGGGTGCTAATCAAATTTTTTGCAGATGGCAGGACGACGGTTCGATGCTGCAAGCTAAACAGCCGAAACCCGGGCAATTTCCAGTAGCGAGCGGATAATTGATCACGGAATTTGATCCTCACCGTCCGCAGTAAGCGCCCTTTGACTCCCCTGCGAGGCGATATTATGCTTGCAAGTGCTAGGTCAGGCCGAGGGGGGACGATGAGCGAACGAATCGCGCGGCTGCGCATCGAGCTTCAGGACGTCGAGCCAAAGATTTGGCGGCGGGTCGATGTCCCGCTGTCAATGACGCTGGCAGTATTGCACGAGGCAATCCAGATGGCTATGCACTGGAGATTTTCGCACCTGTGGCGGTTCGAAATCGGCGACCGAATATACGGCGATCCTTCGGATTACTGGTACGACTTGCCTAAGACATACAAGGCGAAGGCGCTGCAGTTGGGTACCGTGATCGCGCGCGGAACGGACCAGTTTGTTTATCTCTACGATTTCGGCGACAACTGGCGCCACGATGTCATCGTCGAGGAGGTTTGCGACGGCGATCCCGCCACTGAATATCCTGCCTTTGTGGACGGGGCTCGACGCTGTCCGCCGGAGGATGTCGGCGGGACGGGCGGCTTCATGGAGTTTCTGGAAGCCATTCAGGATCCGATGCACGAGGAGCATCACGAGATGCTTGTTTGGAACGGCGGACCCTTCGATCCGTCCACCTTCGAAGAAATTGGTACGTATTACTCGTTGAATCAAATCGCGAAGCGGCGGAGGGGGCCGCTAGCGAGCCATAGAAGCGGGTCGCGCCGTCCAAAGCGATAGCCCCGTCGCATCGACTATCGGGCTGAGATTGGCGGTCGCGTTCCCCGATTCGCGGGTTCAAACGATTTGTTGCGCTAGCCGTTCGAGCTAGTCGATAGCGGTATTCTGCACCGCTTCCAAGCCTTTTTCGTCGTGCCGCCGAATTGCCGGTTCGGAGACGCGCCGCGCGCGCCATGCCTCATGCAGTAGGTGCCGTCGGAAGTCTCCGAAGGATCGACGAAGCCGATAATGATCAGGTCGGGCTGCTGCATGAATTTCTCGGAACAGGCTTCGGTCTAGAACTGTGGCACGGGCCGAACCGTTGCCGATTTTTTCGACCCACTCGTCTCGGGGTCCCTCCATGACGCAGCTCATTCAACCGTCGCGGAGCAGATCGAAGTTGGATTCGAAGCCGTTCCGGGCAACGGACATAAAATTTGGCGGATCCGCACTCGAACCGGCCAATGAAGTAATCGTATCCACTAACTGCACTATGCTTCATTCGCACCATCGCCTATAGACTGCTTTTATTTCGAAAACGGCGAGAGGAAATGGAACGGGTTGTAATCTCCTCTGCGAAACGTACTCCTATTGGTTCCTTCATGGGAGAACTCGGCAGCCTGGCGGCAACTGAACTGGGCGGAGCCGCCCTGAAAGCGGCGATTTCGGATTCCGGCGCCGATTCCGGCGACTGCGACGAGCTGGTCATGGGGTGCGTACTTCCCGCCGGTCTCGGGCAGGCTCCCGCAAGGCAAGCGGGCTTCTTGGCCGGGTTTCCGCAGTCCGTTCCTGCAACGACCGTCAACAAGATGTGCGGATCGGGAATGAAAGCGGTCATGCTTGTTTACGACCGAATCGCGCTCGGCCAATCCAAAATCGCTGCCGCGGGCGGCATGGAAAGCATGACCAACGCGCCCTATTTGCTTCCGAACATGCGCAGAGGATCTCGTCTCGGCCATTCCGGCGTCGTCGACCACATGTTCCTAGACGGGCTGGAAGACGCCTATGAATCGGGGCGCCTGATGGGCGAATTCGCAGAAGAATGCGCGCAGGAATATCAATTCACTCGCGGTATGCAGGACGACTACGCCGTCCAGTCAGTTCAAAGAGCTCGCTCAGCCACGAATTCGGGCGCGTTTTCGGCCGAAATCGTACCTGTCCTGGTAAAAACTCGGCGGGGTTCGAGATTGGTCGAGCACGACGAGCAGCCGAGCAAGTCCGACATCGCCAGGATCCCTGGCTTGAAACCGGCCTTCAAGAGTGATGGAACGGTGACCGCCGCCAATTCATCTTCGATTTCCGACGGAGCCGCCGCTTTAGTTCTCGCCGGGGAATCGGTTGCGGACAGAAAATCTCTGCCGGTAATCGCGGCAATTGCGGGGCATGCGACTCATGCTCAGGCCCCTAGAGAATTTACGACGGCTCCGGCGGTCGCGGCCGCTAAATTGATAAACTCGATCGGCTGGCGACCGGAGGATGTCGATTTATGGGAAGTCAACGAAGCCTTCGCAGTGGTTGCGATGGCCTTTATCCGGGATATGAAACTTCCGATGGACATCGTCAACGTCCGCGGCGGCTCCTGCGCGCTCGGACATCCGATCGGGGCGTCAGGC
Organism: Albidovulum sp. bin36; assembly: GCA_002238565.1. GTDB lineage: Bacteria > Pseudomonadota > Alphaproteobacteria > Rhodobacterales > Rhodobacteraceae > JAPPFL01. The sequence goes on along the minus strand of MPMP01000068.1, from coordinate 3,234 downwards.
GCAAGAATTATTGTAACTCTGCTCAATTCCATGATTGACCGCGATGCAAAAAAAGGCATTGCCGCGATTTGCATTGGGGGCGGCGAAGCGACCGCGATCGCGCTGGAACGGCCCTGATCGGAAGCATCGACCGCGCGCCGCCGCCTTGAATAGCCATGCATTCGCCGGATGGCGTGACAAGTCGGGAAAAGAGGAGCCGAATTATCGATCCTTCCAACGGCGGTGCAGCCAAAACCACTGATCCGGAAATTTCCGCACCATTGATTCGAGGTTGTCGTTCAAGGCCTGCGTCATGTCCCTAGGATGCCCGTGGGGAATGGGATTCTCAAACCACGCCTCGAAATCCAACCCGTTATTTTTTCTGACGCCATAGAATGGAACGAGCAATGCGTCGTGGTTGACCGCCAGCCGCGCTGCGGAAATCATCGTTCGCGTCGGCCTGCCCATGAAACGCAAGACCTCGCCCCTGCTTGAGTACTGGTCGTTGAGCACGACGGCGAATCCGCCGCTTCGAACGAATCTGACAAATCCCCGGGTGCCTTCTCTGTTCGTAGGATAGACGTTATCCCCGATATACTTCATTTTCGCGATGTAGAATCTGTTGAAAAACCGGTTGTCCATGTCCCTGTAGATTCCGCCGACCTTGAATCCTCGGTCGATCAATGCCGCGCGAGGAGCTTCGTAGTTTCCGAAATGACCGGTAATAAGCAAAACCGGTTTCCCAATCGCCTTCGCCGCCTCCAAATGCGATACGCCGGGACCGAAAAGCTCGGTTGCGCGGACGCGTTCAACAAAGTCTTTCGCGTTCAAATTCTCGACGAATAGCTTGCCGAAATTTGCGAGGCACTGCTCGCAGATCCGGTTTCGCTCTCCGGCATCCATTTCAGGGTAGATCAGTCGCAGGTTTTCATGAATTCGTCGCCGAAAGCCTGCGATCGGAGCAATTAGGCGGCGCATGAAGCGACCGCCCAGCTTCACCCTGTCTTCGTAGGGCAGCAAATGGGCGGCGGCCAGGAACGTCCGCAGGGCTAGATTCACGGAGTAATGGACGATGTCCGTTCGTAATGAATATGCCGACACCGATTTCATGCCTAGCGCGCCCCGAATTCACCGCCCGCGACTGGACGAGCCACCTCTCTTCGCCAGACGAAAATTCCAGCTCCGACAACGATTGCGGCTCCGATGAACGACCACGTATCTGGAACTTCGCCAAAGAACATGATTCCAAAAATGCCGGCAAAAATCAACGCCGAATATCCGAATGGCGCCAGCGCGCTGGCCTCGGCGAAGACATATGCTCGAATCATCAGGTACTGCCCTACGGCGCCCAGGGACGCCATTCCCAGCATGACGAGCGCATCTATTGCATCCGGGGTTTTCCAGTAAAAGAATACGAATACAGTTGCAAACCCTGTTCCCAGCATCGAGGTATGAAGGAAATTAGTCCAGGTGTGCTCGTCTCTGCTCAAGAACCGGGTCAGCAAGGCGTATCCGGCAAACGCGGCCGCCGCCGCAAGCGGAAGCACCGAATAGATTGAAAAAACCGCTGTTCCAGGTCTGATGATTATCAGGGCGCCGACAAGTCCCAGGCAAACTCCGGCTAGTCGAAGCGGGCCGAAGGACTCCCTGAGGAATAAAAATGCTCCAAGCGTAATTAAAAGCGGATTGAGCTGCAGCAGGGCGGTAGCTTCCGCAAGCCCGATATAGACGATCCCCGTAAAAAAGAAGACGGTCGCAGAAAAAAGCATCAGCGCCCGCACGATCTGAAGAGGGAAATGTTTCGTCTTCAGCAAAACGGGCGTCCTGCGGCCCAATAAAATCAATACCAGTAAAGTTTGACCCGCGTAGCGGACCCAAACGAGCTGCATGATCTCGTATCGCTGCGCGAGCGACTTGGCAATTGCATCCATTGCCGTGAGCACCAGCAATCCAAGCACAATGCATGACGCGCCTTTCGCCATGGGCGACAGCAATTTAATAAATTTCATGTAGCGGCCGATTTGCAGTGCCGGACTTGTTGGCCGCACCATAGAATCGGGCTGGTCGCAGCGCAAGCCCGGCAACCGGCGCGGTTCGCTCCAAGCGATAGGAAGGGTCAGAACTCAAGACGCCGATTTCGGAAAGGATGCTGAGCGCCCGTCTCGCGGCATCGTCCTGCCGGCCAATCTCCGCATGGCTGTTCCATTGCCTCGATTCTCGCGGAATTTACAAATTTTGCAAGCAAATGCTTCAACGCGATCCAGTCGCTCGTCGCTTGACCGCGATTCCCTCATTGAAATAGCCGGCGCTCGAAGTGCCAATCCAACTAAAGGATTGTGTCGATGGATTGCCTTCTCCCGCTATCGCCATCTCTCTTGCGACGACCGGGATGCTTCACTATCGCAGCGGGACGCTTTAAAAAATGCGCCGGGGATTCGGTTCTTGCTCAAGGCTCGTAGAGCTATCAATCCATGATCAAACCGCCGACGCGGCAGATCGCCGCAATGACTTCCGAAGCCCCCTTCCCCGTATTGAGATCAGTAAACAAAAACGGCTCGCCCTTGCGCCGCGCCGCCGCATTTCGCCGCATGGCATCGATCGAAACGCCCGCATGCGGCGCCAGATCCGCCTTGTTGATTATTAGCAGGTCGGAACGCGTTAATCCCGGACCGCCCTTGCGAGGAATTTCCTCGCCCATGGCAGCATCGATGACATAGACCGCAACGTCGGCAAACTCCGGCGAAAATGTCGCGGCCAAATTGTCGCCGCCGCGTTCGATCAGCACCAACAGCACGAATTCAAGAGCTGGAAACCTCGCTTTCAGCTTGGCGATGGCGGACAGGTTCATCGACACATCTTCGCGAATTGCGGTATGCGGGGCAGCCCCCGGATTCCACGCCCGGCATGCGATCTAGCGGAAGCGCTTGCACGCGCATGAGATACTCGGCATCCGCCTCGGCGAAGATTTCGTTTGTAACGACGGCCATCTAGAATCTGCCGCGAGCTCGCGGCAGATTCTTTCGACCGCCGCGGTTTTGCCCGCGCCGACCGGCCCGCCGATACCTACGCGAGGCGGTCCATGCGATTCAATCATGGCCTGAAGATTCTCGTTCGCATCGTCTCCAGCAATTCTAATTATTCCCCTTAGAGATTTTATGTCGTTGATATAAAAGCTTTTTTTTCGCCAAGGGAAATTTTTTCAATTTTTTCCCGGACGGGCCGAATCAGGTCGGCCATTCCGATTCGCCGGTCTGA
>MPMP01000067.1 GCA_002238565.1 Albidovulum sp. bin36 | reverse complement strand
CTGAGCGACGATGCCGGACAGTTCAATGTCGGCGACCTCCAGGCCCTGTGCTGGATTCACGCCGAGCGCAATGTCAGCAAGCTGGACGGAAACACCCCGTATCGGCATGAACAGGTCGCTCCGGCGCTCGACGGGATGTGGAAGCTCTACCGCAGCCTTGCCCGCTACCGGAAACGCCCCACCCCGCTGCGCAAGCAAGACATGGAGGCACGGTTCGGCCGGATTTTCGGCATGCGTACCGGTTATGCCAGCCTCGACCGGATGCTCGAACGGTTGAAGGCGAACAAGGACGTGCTGTTGCGCGTGCTCGACCATCCGGAGACACCGCTCCACACAAACGGGGTTGAAAACGACATCCGGGAAAATGTCACCCGGAGCAAGATCTCGTTCGGGACTCGAAGCGAGGCCGGGCGGGCCGCACGCGATGCCTATACCGGAGGGAAGAAAACCTGCAAGAAGCTTGGCCTGTCATTCTGGGACTACCTGAGGAACCGACTCGGAGTTGCCGGCGCTCCCGACGTGCCGAGGCTTGCAGACCTCATCAGGCAGCGCGCAGCAACGCAACAACCTGACATTTGACAACCGGAAAAGACCTGTCAGGCCAGATCCAATTCCCGAAAAGTTGCACGTATTACTCTTCCGGCAACGACAGGCGAAACGCCGGATCAAGCACTTGCAGGTCCGAATAGGAACGCAATGTCAGGATCGTGCCGTCCTGGCTCAGAGCGGCTCTTGGTGCCGCCATCGCCGCGGCGCCGAAGGCGCCGAGCGCGGCAAGGAATGATCGGCGAGAAACATCGCCCCAAAACATGTTCTTCATGGTCTGCTCCTGGATGAATTGCACTGTCGGGTGATGCGGAAGTGCCGAACCGGGCACAACTGGCCGAAAAATGACCGGCCCGGAATGAATTCAGGCACTTGCGCCATGGTTTGGATCACGTCGGCCAGGGGGCGTCGCGTGCGGAATGGTTCAGATGCGCGACGAGGATGACGGCAGCCCGAAACATGCGCGCGCAGCGCAATTCGGGGCCGAGCGGGTCGACGCACCGCGCGAAGCCCGAAGCCGAGAAGCCGAGTCTCCAGTTGCGTCATTCAATTGGCTTCCCCCCAAGTGTCGAATGAATCGTACCCTGACGTCTTGCACGGATTTGCGCGCTCACAAGCGTTTTCTTGAGACTCTCCCTTGCCCCCTTGGGCTCAAGCGCCGATCCTTGCCTCGAAAGTCTCGTGCGGATCAGGAATGGCAACTGATCTCGGCAGTCGGGCAGTTGAATGCGATGCAGTCGAGCATCAATGGATTCCGATGCCTGACGGGGTACGACTCGCAGCGCGGACATGGCTGCCTCGCCAGGCAGGACCGGTCCCCGCGATCCTCGAATGCATCCAATACCGCAAGCGTGCGGGACGTGGCGCCGGCCATGGCGGGATCACTGGCTGAAGGGCGCGCCCATGCCGGAATGGCTGCGACAGCGCCTCTGGCAGAGCGCATTCGACATCCCGGCGAACCGGATCGCCACGAGGGCGGGCCGATGGATGTCGACCGATGACAAAGAAGCGGTTGCAACGGAAACCGCCCTCTGTCCGGGCAAGGTCGGGCTCATCGTGGAAACCCGGACTAGGCTCGAGCCATTCGGTGCCGGCCGACCCGCAGCATGGCGCCTGCGCCGGGGATGCCGGATGTTTCGGGCGCGTCGGCGGTCTGCCTCTTGACCAAGCTCCCGATGACGCGCGCTTCGCTTCGACACCGATTCCCTGGAAACTGGAATCCTGCTCGTGGGGCACGCGGGTTTTCACCGCGGCCTGGCATCATGCCCCGTGCCCCGATCCCTCGCCACTTCGGACGCGCGCTTCCAAAAGTCCGAGGGAATTTCCGCGCCTTGAATGGCGGCCGTGTTTTCGGCCAGCCGCGCGGGGTCGCAATTTCCTAGCAGGACGGTCGAGACCGCCTCGTGTCGCAATGGAAATGCGAGTGCAGATGTTGGCAGGGGAACTCCGTATTCGGCACAAAGGTCCGACAGCGCCTCCACCCTTCGCAAGACATCGCTCGGAGCCGGACCGTAATCCCAACGTGCCTCTGGGCCCGCGCCTGTCGCGAGGATGCCCGAGTTAAACACGCCGCCGATCACCAGTTGGGTGCCGGCCGCCAGGCATTGGTCCAAGAGCCGTGGCTCCGCAGAACGGTCCAGTAGCGTGTATCGGCCTGCAAGCAGGATGAGGTCGAGTGCCTGGAAGGAAAGGATTTCCTCGCAGATCTCCACTTCATTGACGCCGATCCCGAAGGCAGAGATCGCTCCTGTCCGCTTGAGTTCCTCCAAGGCGCGGAAACCGCTGTCGCGGAGGTGGCCAAGGTGAAGTTGATGGTCGGCGTCGTGGGTGCGCATGCCTATGTCATGCACGAGCAGAATGTCGATCCGGTTCAACCCAAGCCTTTGAAGACTGTCCTCGAAGGACCGCATGGTGCCTTCATGGGAATAGTCGTACCGCTGGTCGAATGGCAGCGGGTCAATGAACCCGTTAAGGGTCGGACGCGGCAGTGCCGATGGCGACAGCACGCGCCCGACCTTCGTTGAGACGAAGAAGCTGTCCCGATCCTGAGCCCGCAGAAAGTCGCCGAGCCAGCGTTCCGCCTTGCCTTGTCCATAGTGCGGCGCAGTGTCGAAGTACCGGATCCCCAGCGACCAGACGGCCTCCAGGGTTTCCATCGCCGTTCTCCGATCCACCGCCTGGTGGAGTCCGGCAAGCGCTGCGGTTCCAAGCCCAAGCCGCGGCAATTTCAGGGACAAGGCGTCATTCGATCCTAAGTCCGGTCGCGTAGTCGAAGAGATGCACCTTGGTTCCGTCGACGGCCAGTTTCAGCGTTTCTCCGACGTCGGCAACATGATGGCCGCGAAGGGCGGCCGAAACCTCGCTCTTCCCGAGACGCGACGAAACCAGAGTTTCGGCGCCCGTTGGCTCGACGACCGAGACCTTGATGTCGAAACTGGCAGAATCCTCTCCTTGCGCACGTGTCAGGTGCTCCGGCCGTATCCCGAACAGGATCTTGCGACCGTTCTCGATGAACTTGGGCAGCACCACGAATTGGCCGTCCTCCAGCTCCGCCCGACCGTTCCCCAGGCAAGTCGCGGGAAGGAGATTCATTGAGGGAGACCCGATGAATGCGCCGACGAAACTGTTGATGGGGCGGTTGTACAGTTCGAGCGGTGTTCCGATCTGCGATACGCGCCCGCTTTCGAGCACGATGATCTTGTCGGCCATTGTCATGGCTTCAATCTGGTCGTGGGTGACATAGACAATCGTGGTCTTCAGCTTCTGGTGAAGTTCCTTGATTTCGGTGCGCATCCTGACGCGGAGCTTGGCATCGAGATTGGACAGCGGCTCATCGAACAGGAACACCGAAGGTGCACGCACGATCGCGCGACCCATGGCGACGCGCTGACGCTGTCCGCCGGAAAGGTGGCGCGGATAGCGTTCGAGCAGGTCCGAGAGGCCGAGGATCCCGGCCGCAGCCTCGACCTTCGCGCGGGCCTCGGCCTTGTCCGCCCGCGCGAGGCGCAACGAGAAACCCATGTTTTCCGCGACCGTCATGTGCGGGTAGAGCGCGTAGTTCTGAAAAACCATCGCGATGTCCCGCTCTTTCGGTCGCAGGTTGTTGACGACCACGTCGTCGATCTCGATCTCGCCGCCGGTGATGGATTCCAGGCCGGCGAGCATGCGCAGGAGCGTCGACTTCCCGCATCCCGAGGGGCCGACGAGAACGGCAAACTCTCCGGGCGCGATTTCAATGTCGACGCCGTGGATGACGTCCGTCCTGCCGTAGGCCTTGCGGACATCCCGCATCGCGATGGCCTTCAAGTCACATCCCTTCCATCGAACGCCGCATCGCGACGGTCAGGTGTTCGGACAATTTCTCCCTGGCGTCAGCGACGTCCCCCGAGGCGCAGGCTTCAAGGATGGCAATGTGCTCTCCAAGAGCGCCGAGGACCCGATCCGCCCTTAGGCGAATGTTGGTTCGGATCAGTCGCAGCCGCACAGCATTTATCTGATAGAGCTCCTCGACAAGCGAATTGTTCATGGCGCTGACAACTTCATCGTGGAAACGCCAATCGACATCCACCGCGTCGCCCAGAACGGCGGGCGAGGTGTCGGATTCCGCCTTTGAGAGGATCGCGCGCGTGTCCGCCAGCGTGGCGCGGGCCTTGTCCTGTCCGTCTCGGCAATAGTCCTTTACCGCGGTGACCTCGACCATCGAGCGCAACTGGAACGCTTCGCGAATGAACTTGATCGTGACATCGGCGACCTGGATCCCGCGCTGCGGATGCACGCGCAAGAGCGAGTCATGCTCGAGTTTCTGGATGGCCTCGCGCGCACTGCCGAGCGACACGCCGCCCAGTTCGGCCAACTCGCGCTGCGTCACGAAACTGCCGGGCTCGATCTCGCCGGCAAACAGGCGTTCGCGAAATCTTTCGTAGGCGGAAATCCGGGACATCGATTGCGGCCCTCCTCACGATTCAGTTTGATGACGAGGCTTCCATCATGCAGAGCCGAAATCTCCGCCACCAGTGCGACCCAATCGATAAATCAGCGACGCGTAACATGTCAATGACTGATTAAAGCACTTGTCAATAACTGATTAAAGTACTTGTCAATAACTGATTAAAGTACTTGTCAATAACTGATTAAAGCACTTGTCAATGACTGATTAATCAGTTAGTAAACAGGTAGCAACTTTGGAACCTCACGTCCATGCACCCAATAATGATCGATAGAATTCAAGCCTATGCGGTATCGGTGACGCCACCTCGCGGCCCCGAGTCGTCACTTGGCTCGATGCCGGTGCGGAACGGGATGCTGGTCAGGCTCACCACATCGGACGGGGCTGCAGGTTGGGGTGAGGCGTGGTGCAACTACCCGCCACGCGGCAACCTTGCGCGGCTGTTCCTGCTGGAAGACGTGATTGCGCCGGCGCTCATCGGGATGGCACTGGCCGATTTCCGGGAGTTTCGGCCAAGCTGCGAGGCCCGCTTCGCGCGCTTGGCGCGCCACACTGGCGAGGCCGGGTCCTTCGCACATTGCCTCGCTGCGATTGACACCGCCCTTGCGGATATCGCGGCGCACATGGCGGGCCAGCCACTGGCGGAGTTTCTCAACCCCGAAGCGCATGCCGACGTCGGCGTCTATGCCAGCACGCCGGATGTGCTGCAACTCGAAGCCTCGGTCGAAGAGATGGTCGAGGCCGGACACGAGGCCGCAAAGCTGAAGATCGGGTTCGATCTTGCGTCCGACACTGGTCTTCTAGCGCGATTCCAGGATCTCGCGGCGGGACGCCTCGGCGTGATGGCAGACGCGAATCAAGGCTGGTCGCTTGCCGAAGCGAAGGTCGCGGTCCGGGAGATGGCCGGTTTCGGGCTGCGATTCATGGAAGAGCCCATAGCGGCGGACGCGCCGCATGAGGAATGGGCCGAGCTCTCGGCGGAATCCGCGGTGCCGGTCGCGGCAGGAGAGAACATAATGTCGGAGCAGTCCTTTTGCGACTTTGCCGGCCGGGGTGGCGTCCAGGTTCTTCAGCCCGATGTCGCCAAGTGGGGCGGCGTCAGCGGCGCATTCAATGTCGGTCGGTCCGTGGAGGACGCCGGGGCGACCTGCGCCATGCATTTCATGGGAACGGCGGTCGGACTTGCAGCCTCTGCCCATGCGCTTGCTGCGACCGGCAGCAGCGGCCCGATGGAGCTGGACGCGAATCCCAACCCGTTGCGCACGGAATTGGGCAACATCGATCTGACGGTCCGGCGCGGGCGCATGAAAGTGCCGGTTGGCAACGGGATCGGCTTTGTTCCCGACCCTGATGCCCTTCGTGCCATGACGATCGGATCAGCCGAAATCCGGTAACTCAGGAACCACACTTCACTAGGAGAGGAAGAAATGCAGAACTTGATCAAATGGACGGCCACGGCCGCGATGGCTTTTTGGGCTTGCAGTGCCTTCGCGCAAACCGAACTGACTTTCCGCTTCAACGACAGCGAGCGTGAAGAGCTGCGGGCCGCGCTGGACGAATTCGAAGCCGCCAATCCGGGCATTGCCGTGGAACTTCAGACGATTGCCTGGAGCGACTCGCGTGACCAGTTCCTGCGCGAGGGCGCGGTCGGCCAAGGCCCGGACGTTGTGCACATCGCTTTTGTCTGGACACGGGAAATGGCAGAGGCGGGGATCGTCCTTCCAATCGAGCAACTGACCGAGTACGGCGCGTTCCCGAACGGTTTTGATGATTTCATCGCCACTGACCTGACGGCCTATGAGGGCAAGTCCTGGGGCGTGCCGTGGTCGGCAGACACCTGGGCCATGGTCTACCGCACCGATGTGCTTGCCGCAGCCGGGATCGACGACCTGCCCGAGACATGGGACGACCTGCTTGCGGACAGCCGCATGATCCTGAAGACCACCGATAGCATTGGCTTCGCCTTCCCGGCTGCCGATCAGGTCTGGTTCCCGTTCAACTTCTACCTCTGGTCCAACGGCCTTTCCATCGTGGAGGAAGACGGCACCGGCGGATACCGGGTCGGCGCGTCGGCCGAGGAACTTGCGGCCGCGATGGACTACTTCAAGACTTACATTGATGAAGGACTGGTATCGCGGTCGGTCCTGTCCATCGAGGTCCCCCATGATCCGGCGCTCCTGCAGGCCCTGCTTGACGGAAGCCAGGGCATGGCCTTGATGCCGACCAACACCTACCGCCAGCTTCTGGGCGCATTCGAGGAGGCCAATCCTGGCGCCGAGGTACCTTTCGCCTCTGGCGTGACGATGGCCGGCAGCGAAGGGCCAAGGACCCATCTCGGCGGGCGCACGCTTGTCGTGAACTCCAGCACGGAGCATCCCGAAGCCGCCTGGGCCCTGGTCCAGTACCTGACGGAGGCCGGACTGTTCGAAGACTACTATACCAACCAGTTCCCGGCCCAGAAGTCTCTTCTGAGCAAGATCGATTACCGTCCCGAAGAAAGCGGGTTTGCCGAGCAGCTTGCCAACAACACCCGAACATGGGGCGCTTACTCTGACAGTGGCGCGGGTGTGGGACAGCTTTGGAACCTCACCGCTCGCGCGGTTGCGACGTCCCTGTCCGGGCAGTCCTCGTCGATCGAGGCGGCAGAGGGACTCGTCACCGAAATCGAGCGGCTGCTCGCCAACTGAAGCGCAGTCACCGGGGGCCGGCCGATGATGGCCGGCCCCCGTTCTTGACGGGTACGGACCCAGCGATGACTCTCACTCCAGCGGCCCGTGACAGGATCAGCGCTTTCTGGATGCTACTTCCGACATTTCTGCTTCTGTTCGCCTTCTACCTCTACCCGACGTTTTACAACCTCGAGCTCAGCTTCACCGACATCACGCTTCTGCAACTTCGCCAGGGGGGCGATCCCGTCGGTTTCGCGAACTATGCGGAATTCCTGCGTAGCCCCAGCTTTCTGGACATCGCAATCAACACGGTCTTCTGGCTCACTTTCGTGTCGGTCAGCCTGATGCTGATTCTGGGTCTGCTGATGGCATTGCTGCTCAACTCCGAGTTCCTGCAACGCATCCGCATGACCACGTTCGCGCGTCTTGTTCTCCTGGTGCCCTGGGCGACGCCGCCGGTTGTCGCCGTGATTGCCTGGCGTTGGCTGTTCGATCCAACCCACGGGTCGATCAACGAGGCGCTTCTTTGGACAGGGCTCATCTCCCAGCCGATCGCGTTCCTGGCGAACCTGACGACGGTCTGGCCTGCCATCAACACGATCATCATCTGGAATTCAACGCCCCTGGTCGCGGTCTCGCTCCTGGCGGCGCTTCAGACGATTCCGGAAGAACAGATTGAAGCAGCGGAAATCGACGGGGCGACGCGATGGCAGAATTTCCGTTTCGTAACGCTGCCCTACCTGATGCCGACCCTGTCCATTCTCGGGCTGATGTCCGTGATCTGGACCTTCAACAATTTCGTCTACGTCTGGCTGGCGACCGGGGCCGGGCCTGGAACCTATACCAACGTTCTTGCAACCGAGATCTACATCCGCGCCTTCACGGATCTGCGTATCGGATACAGCTCCGCAATCGGCGTCGTGATGGCGGTCGTGATGGCCGCGTTCGGGGCGCTCTACTTCCGGGTTTCCGGACTCATGGACATGCAGGACAGGGTCGGATGAGCGGCATTGCCGAGAGGCGGGGGCTTGCCGGCCTTGTCGAGAGCGGCGGCCTGCTTCTTGCATTCGCGCTGTTCGTCATCTTCCTGCTCGCACCGGCGGTCTTTGTCTTCAAGGGCTCCGTCGAGAACATCTCCGTTTCACTGGTGGCGAGTGGCGGAGGCCTCACTCTCGACAACTATGCAGGGATTCTGGAGGACGGGTATTTCCACTATGTCTTCAACAGCCTTTACATCTGCGTCGCGGCTACCGGACTGGCTTGCATGATCGGGCTGCTGGCCGCCTATGGCCTGTCACGGTATCGGTTTCCCGGACGGGCATTCCTTTTCGGCGCGATCATGGGGGGGCAGTTCTTCCCATGGATCATTCTCGTAAACCCGATATTCATCGTCTTTGCGCGAGCCGGGCTGATCAACAGCCATATTGGGCTGATCCTGTGCTACACTGCCTTCATCACGCCATTCACGATCTACCTCCTGACTGGATACCTGGCGACCATCCCAAGGAGCCTTGACGAGGCCGCGTTGATGGACGGCGCTTCGCGGCTTCAGGTGATCGTTCTCGTCATTGTGCCGACCATGTGGCCGGGCCTCGTAGCGGCGGCGACCTTCGGGTTCCTGCAAAGCTGGTCAGAATACCTGCTGGCACTGGCCCTCATCACTGACGACGGCCTCAAGACCATTCCCCTTGGCCTCTACCAGTATTTCGGCGACGTCCAGATCGACTGGGGCGCGGTCATGGCCGGTTCGGTTGTGGCGACTTTGCCCACTCTCCTCTTGTTCCTGCCGCTGCAAAGGAAACTCGTGGCCGGCTTGACATCGGGCGCTGTAAAATGAGCCGCATCCTGTAGGCCACCCGCATTCGGTCCGAACGCCGGCAAGACCATCTGGAGATGCACTTCAGAGTGGAACGGGGGCGGCGAAATCACGCCCGTCGCGAACTGCCAGTCCAGCAACAGGGCGAACAGGTTCGGCTACCTGATGCGCCATCCGACGGCAAGGAACCAGATCGGGAAAGAGGTTTCGGAGGCCGCGATTCACTCCGCGGGATTCGCCATGACCGCGACCGCGGGCGACTGGGTCACCGGCCACGCGGAAGCGCTCTTCGATCCCGGTCAGAGCTTCCGCGGCGGCACCAACACGTCGCTGGAACGCAATCAGCTGCACATGCGGAAGGCCTGGCTCCTGTTCGGCGACCTCGACCGGTCCCCGTTCCATGCCAGCATCGGGAAGATGGCGGTGCCGTTCGGCCTGACCGACACCTTCAACCCGTTCTCCGCATCGAGCGCCTGGCACGCCTTCGGGGGGATCGCAGGCCTAGCCAAAAGTCGAGTCGAACAGACCTGCAAATGCCAGAGGCGCATTTGCAGCGCCTGTCGAATTTTCGATCCGGTGGAAGCGGAGCGGTTCCGGCGGCGCGATCGTCCGGAGGATTCGGCGGCGGGAGCCGAATAGAGGCAATAGTCCAAAGGGATTTGGGCGACGAAGGCCGGCTTCCGGGTTCGAGCTCGGCGCAGGCGACTTTTCCTGAAATTTTGCTCGAAGGGCGCCGAAGTCGACCCAAGCGGGATGGCGAAAAGGTAAATTGCGCAAGCTCGTCTTCATCCCGTCCAAAGCCTATTTGGCTATAGAAACATGTCCCGTTTTTTCGATTCCGAAATCCGGCAAATTCAAGTTCGATCCACGCACCAAGACTTCCAGCCTTTTCCGGAAGACTTGGGCATGCTCTGTCATGGCTTCAATTAAATCCTCTCTGCTGCGCAAAGCGATGCATTCGATAATTCGTCGGTGGTGACTGTTTATTCGCTCCGGCGGCAGGTAGAATTCCCCCTGCTCCCGTTTTTCTCTCAGGTAAATGTAAAACGAGGTGCGCCGGGCCAGATTATGGAGATGGCAGGAATAGCGGTAAACGAATCTGTTCTCGCATGCCTGCGCGATCGCGCAGTGGAATTCCGCGTTTCTTTCCGTGACTTCGAGCAAGTCGAGCTTATCCACCGCGACTTCGAACGATCTTTGAATGCCTTGCAGCTCGGCGGAAAGGCCGGGCCTGCTCATATTGCAAAGGGTCGCGACCATGCGCTCGCACAGGGCGTACGCATCCAGAAGCTCCAGCACGCTCTCCAAGTCCATCGAGCTTACATAGACTCCTCGGTTTTTCGAGGATTCCAGCAAACCCTCCGAAATCAGCCTGTTGATCGCTTCGCGCAAAGGCGTTCGGCTCAATCCGAATTTAGCGAGCAGCGATTTCTCGTCGAGCCTTTCTCCAGGCCATAATGTCAAATCAAGAATTCGGTCGCGCATGAAGCGCGTTGCGCTGTCCGCTAGCGTGGGTTCGATGTTCAATTGCCCGCCACGACTATGTTTTTGGCGCAACTCGGCCTGCCTAGGCATGGCGGATCCTTCATTCCTTCCACTGCTCGTAATTCGATGCTAGATAATCCGCCGAAAATTTGCCGCTGCTTCGATCGCGGGCCAGGTCCTCCATTTTTCGCTCCGACGGATCTCCGTAGCCGCCCGCTCCGGCCGTAACGACGCTCACGCAGGAATCGGGTCCGACCTTGAGCGCCGAGGGCTTGTTTTCAAGTCGGCGTTCTTCGCCCGAATTGAACACGACCGATATCTTCCCGGTCGCTCCGGGCCGTCCGCCGAACAGGCCCCACGGCCTGTTTACGAATCGCTCGCCCTGGCCTGAAAAAGTCATCTCGTGACCTATCGGACGATAGTCGCGGCGAAGTCCCAAACCGCCGCGGTACCTGCCTGCGCCACCGGAATCTTCGACGAGCTCGTAGCGTTCGATCATGAGCGGATATTCGGTTTCCATGGCTTCTATGGGCAGGTTCGACGTATTGGTCATATGCACCTGCACGCCGTCCGTCCCGTCCTTGTAGAATCGTCCGCCGGCGCCGCCGCCGAGCGTCTCCAGGTAGACGTAGTACTTTCCCTGTGCGCTTCGCCCGTAAAATGCAGCCGACGTATTGGCTCCGTTGCCGGCCGCGATTATTTTTTCCGGACAAGCCGGCGCGAGCGCTCCGAATATGACATCGACGATTCTCTGGCCCGTCTGGGCGCGAGCTGCGGATGCCGCCGGGAAAGTTGCGTTCACGATCGATCCCTCCGGAGCCCTGATCGTCATCGGAGCGAGCATGCCGTGGTTTTGCGGGCAGTCGGGGTCGAGAAGAACTTTCATGCAGTAAAGGCAGCAGGCTTGCAGCCCTGCCTCGGTCACGTTGATGTTGCCTTCCGCCTGCGCGTCGGTGCCCGCGAAGTCGAATTCGATTTCATCGCCGCGAACCGAGATCTTCAGCTTTATCCTTATGTCGCGCCGGGAAAGCCCGTCGTCGTCTAAAATGTCTTCAAACTCGTATTCGCCGTCGGGCAGATCGGCTATGCCGGCGCGCGTCCGCCTGGCAACCGCGGCGATTATTGCATCGCAGCCGTCCTTGATTCGCGGACCGGTCCACTTTTCAATCAGGGACTCGCATCTGTTCAAACCCAGCATATTTGCGGCGATCTGGGCGTTGTAGTCGCCGACCCGCTCTTCGGGGACTCTAACGTTCAGCAATATCAGGTCCATTACATCCTGAACGATTTCATAGTTTTCGATCAGGCGGATCGGCGGAATTCGCAAGCCCTCCTGATAAATCTCGGTCATGCCGCCGGCCATTGAACCCGGCGCGGCGCCACCGATATCGGCGTGGTGGGCGATATTGCAGGCGAACAGAGCCAGTTCGCCATTGTAGAATACGGGCGCGGCGATCGCTACGTCCGGCAAATGCGAGCCGCGGCCTACGTAGGGGTCGTTCGACAAATACATGTCGCCCGGCCTCATGCCGTCCCTGCCGTATTTTTCCAGGACGACCTCGACCAGCCCGAGCATCGACGCAAGATGCAGCGGCATGCTCTCTCCCTGCACGACCACGCGGCCCCGGTCGTCGAACAGCGCCGTCGAGTGGTCCTTGCGCTCCTTGATATTGGTGGAATACGAGCTCTTCATAAGCGCGATGTACATTTCGTCGGCAATGCTCGTCATCGCATTGCGGAGCAGTTCGGCATCGATTGCGGAAATCGGCATTTTGCTAATCGCCCATGCTCATAACCAGGTTTCCGTACCGGTCGACCCGGCAGCCACAACCGGGAAAAATTGGAATGGTCGCGTCCATCTGCTCGACTATCGCCGGACCGCCGATCACCTGGCCGTCCACGAGATCCGAACGGTTGTAAATCGGCGCGGAAATGAATCCGCTTTCGTCGAATAGAGCCTTTCGTTCGCCGACGGGCGGCGCTTCGCGCCCGCTGGCGATTTCCGGAAGCCTTGGCCGCCTATGCCGGGCAACCGCTCTGGCGGCTACGTTGACCAATTGGATCGGCTCGCTAGCCGAGGAGAAGCCGTAGTTGTCCGCATGCGACTTGTGAAAAGAATCGGCCACGGCGCCGGCCAGCCGGTCGTCATCGAGCGAAAGATCGATCGGCAGGGAAATCTCGAAATTCTGCCCGAAATACCGCGCCGCGATCGACAGGCGCATATCCCTGTCGGCTTCCGGCACCTGCTCCTGAGCGAACCAGCTTCGCATTCTGGAGCCGAGGTCATCGAAAGCCGCTCGAACCCTCGCCATGCTAGCGGCATCGAGACGAGTTAGTATCGTCGCCACGAAATCCGTCGCCAAGTAGGAATTCAAAACGCCTTCGGCGCATAGGATTCCCGGCGACGAGGGCACGACGACTTCGCCAATTCCGAGTTCGCGCGCGACATCCGCGGCATGGAGCCCTCCGGCGCCGCCGTAAACGAACAGGGAGAATTCCCGCGGGTCGTGCCCCCTCTGAATCGACACCGACTTTATGGCCTTGACCATGGTTGCGCACGCAACCCGAACGATGCCCAGCGCAGTCTCCTCGACATCGACGGCGAGCCGCGCCGCCAGCCGCGCGACGGCGGAGTCCGCCAACTGCGCATCGATAGGCATTCGACCGCCGAGCAGAGCTTCGCGATTGAGACGGCCCAATAGCACGTTGGCATCCGTAACCGTCGCGTTGTCTCCGCCCAAGCCGTAGCATGCGGGACCCGGCGCCGCTCCCGCGCTGCGCGGACCGACCTTGAGCAGGCCGTCCCTGCCGACCGAGGCGATCGAGCCGCCGCCGGCGCCGACGGCGTTGACGTCCAGGGCGGGAAACTTGATCGGAAATCCGGCGAGATCGCGATCATTGATTTCGACTGAGCGTCCGTCGATCAAGATCGAAACGTCCGCGCTCGTGCCGCCTACGTCGAGCGTTATGATATTGTCAAAGCCGGATGCGGATGCTCGACGGCTTGCCCCCTTGACGCCCGCCGCGGGTCCGGAGAGCGACGCCCTGACAGGAAAGTCGCGCGCCATGCGCACCGACATTAGATTGCCCGAGCTTTGTCCGATTTTAATTTCGCTCCGAATGCCGATGCGGTCGGTTTCTTCGCACAGCCTGTCCAAGTAGCTTCCGACGACCGTCATTAGCGCCGCGTTCAGAACCGCGGTCGAGAATCGTTCGTATTCGCGGAATTCCGGATAAACCGAGGACGACGCTACGACCTTGACTCCAGACGGCATGCTATCCCGAAGCAGGTCTTTCGCCCGGTTCTCGTCTTCCGGGTACGCGTACGAATGGAGGAAGCAGACCGCCACGCAATCGACATCCTCCTCGGCCAATTCCTTGGCGGCCCGAACGACCGCCGATTCATCCAAGGGCACGAGCTCTGTTCCATCGGCCAATCGCCTTTGCGGAACCTCCTTGCGAAGTCGCCGCTCGGCCAGCGGCGCCGGGTGGTCCAGATGCATGTCGTAGACTGTCGGCCTGGTTTGCCGCCCAATTTCCAGCAAATCCTTGAACCCGGCCGATGTCACGAGCCCGACCTTGCCGCATTTGCGCTGAATCAGCGCATTCGTGCCGACGGTGGTTCCATGCGCGAATAGCTTCACGCCCGCGGGATCAAGCCCGCGTTCCGCTAGGATTTCGACAAGCCCGCCCACGATCGCCCGCTCCGGAGCGTCGGGCGTCGAAGCGACCTTGTGCAGCAGCAGATTGCTGCCGTCGTCTAGATTTACGGCGAAATCGGTAAATGTTCCGCCGACGTCGACTCCCACGTACATTTCAGTAGAATTCCCTGGCGGCGGGCGCCGACCCTTCCTGCCTTAGTTTCAGAATTTTCTCGGCGACGGTTCGGGCGTCCTCCCCGACTCCGTAGAGTATTCCGGACTTTCGCTTCGTCATCCAGTTCAATCCGCAAAAAAACAGGCCCGGTTCGGAACTTGCCCCCGCCTCGGTGCGAGGATAGCCGAAAGAATCCGTAACCGGAAAATCGATCCACGAAAAATCGAACTCGAACCCGGTCGCCCAAATTACGGTGTCGATGCCGGCATCGGAAAGGGACAGATTATCTAGGCTATTCGCCTTCCGGCCGGGCGGCCAAAAGTCGTCCGCATCATCGCGCGGGTCGTGATCGGGCGCGAATCGACCGGTGCTCCGCACGTGCCTGTCGACCGATTCGTTAACCCCGGTCGCGAATTCGTCGGCGTATTCGATGCATTCGCCCAGGCTGTCCTCGAATCGCAAAAGATCGCCCTCGGCGGAGCGCAATCGGCCGAGCAACGAGACGCCGCGCTTCCGGAACGAATTCAAACTCACCGTAGCGCCGCCGTCCCTGCCCGTGACGTGAGGATCGCTCCTGAACCGGTGGCCGGGGGAGTCGAGCATGTCCGGGGTTCGATCGAGCGTTCCCATTTCCGCCTGCCATTCGATGCAGTCCCTGCCGCGGTAGCGTCTCGGTAGCCGCCCGGTCTTTCCGACGGACAGATAGACCTTTTGGCCCGCTCGCAAAAAATCTTCAACGATCTGGCAGCCCGTCTGGCCCGAGCCGACGACTAGAACGGCTCCGTCGCCGGATTGGACAGGATTCCTGTATTGCTCGGCGTGCATCTGAAGGCATGAATCGGAAAGTCCCCGCGCGGCCGCCGGCAGGGACGGCTTCTGATAGGTCGCGGTTGCGACGACTACGATGTCTGCCAAAATCGGGCCCGCGCTCGTTTCGAGCGCGAACCTGGCCGAGCCCGAGCCGTCGCGACCGATGCGGCGGACGTCGATGCCGGTTCGAACGGGGGCGCCGAATCCCTTCGCCCATGCCTCCATGTAGTCCACGAAATCGTCGCGGAGCATGAATCCTTCGGGAGCATCTCCCGAATAGTGGGCGCCGGGGAGCCTTATGGACCAGTTCGGCGTAACCAGGCAAAAGGAATCCCATCGGCGCGATTTCCATGAATCGGCGATGCAGCCGCGCTCGAGAACCAGGTGCTCAATGCGATTCATGGCCAGAAAATAACTAACCGACAAGCCTCCCTGCCCCGCTCCTACAATAGCGATTTCATGGAACTCGGGCATTCGGATCTACGACTGGACTACGTCCACTCGTCGATGTCCCTCCTGCCGAACTTGACGATATCGACGGGCGGAGGATTTTCGCCTGCGTGGCTAATCATATGATGCACCTGGCCCCTGTGATGGATCTGGTGCTGGAACAGGTTTGACAGGCACATGCGCAGCGGAAGCGAAAAAAACTCGTCGCCATCCATTCCGACGGCCTTGAACGACAGCGTGCCGTCCAGTTCAGCCGGATCCATGCGTTCGCAGTATCCAACGTACCATTCGTCGTTTTCGCGATGCGCCGTCTCGAGTTCGCCGAAATCGTCGTAAAGGACTTCGTCCAGGCGCGCATACGTCGTCGGCTTCTTCTCCAGCCTCTCGCGATAGATGAGGTCGGCCAGAAGGATATGGTTCATCGTGTTGTGGATCGATCCGAAAAACGCCCGGCGGTTCTCTTTTCTCGATGCGTCGTCGATTCGCGACAAGGCATTGTAAATTCGATTGTTCGCCCAGGAATTGTAGCGCGCGGCGGTCGGCAGATCGAGCAGCATGTCGGTTCCCTCTTCAGTCCCTAGTCGATTCGCGGAATCCCTGCGCGCGCACTTCGTAGTCGCGCGATTCCGGCAATTTTCCTTCGCAGTACATATCCGCGAACATTGCGGTGATCCTTTGCAGGTCGCTGCTGTCCGCAAATCGATTGTACGCCTCGACGCAGGACCAGAAAGTCAAGGCGATTCTACCCGTCTCGCCGACGGCCCCCAGCAGTTTCGCCTCGATGAAACCCTCCTGGGATTTCAGGATCGGCACCGCCCCGCTTTCGAAGAGCTGAATATCCCTGCCCCAGTATTCCTCGTCGCAGTCCCAATAGGCCAGTCTGGCGATCATTCGTAAGTCCTAGATGGCGGCCAGTGAAATATATCGGGAATATATTTAGTTTGCAATTGGATTGCAAATTTCTGTAATTCGTACATAGATTGTCGCAGCGTTGATCCCGCTTGCTCCGGAGGAGGCCGTCATGGGAAAACCGGTTTACGGAAAATACGATCAAGAATCGCTTGATCTCGAATACGACATGAAGAGGCGCTGCCCGCACTTCGCGGAGACATTCGCGTCTTTTGAAAGCCTGAACGCGCGGATGGCCTCGCATTACCACTGCACTCTCGACGTGCCCTTCGCGGACACCGACGGTCAAAAACTGGACATTTGGCACGGACGCGGGAATTCGCCGATTCTAATGTTCATTCACGGCGGCTACTGGCGCGCATTCGACAAGGCGATGTTCCGATACGTCGCGGAACGCTTCGTCGAGGCGGGCGTGGCTGTCGTGCTCAACAACTACGACCTGTGCCCGTCCGTCTCGATGACTGAAATCGTTCGGCAGAACAGAGCCGCGCTAGCCTGGATTTACAAGAATGCGGGAATGATCGGAGGCGATCCCGGGCGCATCCACGTAACCGGGCATTCAGCCGGGGGGCACCTGACCGCCATGCTGCTCGCAACCGACTGGGAGAATTACGGCCTGCCCTGCGACGCCGTCAACGGCGCCGTTCCCTTGAGCGGCCTGTTCGACCTTGAGCCGATAAGGCTTTCGTACCTGAACGCGGACCTGAGAATGAGCGAAGAGGAGGCTCGTCTGCAGTCGCCGATGCAGAACTTGCCGGACCGCATGCCGCCTACCGTCGTCGCCGTCGGCGGCGGGGAGACCGATGAATTTCGCCGCCAGTCGCGAATCTATGCGGACGCGTGCAGAAAAAAAGGATTCGAGGTGAGCTACCTCGAAGTCGGCAACTGCGACCATGTCATGGTTTCCGGGGAATACAGGAATCTAGCCAGTCCGCTCGCCTCCGTTCTGATGTCGCAAATGGGCATTTGAAGGGATTCAGCGAGAGCGGCGCTCTTCGGGCGGCCTTGAATGCAGGCGGCGAATTCCAGGAAGCTGCGGACGGTTCCTAGCGGGCCAAGGGCCGATCGCGGTCGCGCCGGCGAGGACGATTTCAGCGATCGCCAATGAATCCGCCGGGCAATTCCAAAGCCGGGATGGCGAATTCGCGTATTCCGCATGCGGACCGCAGCCGCGGCGGCGTCCCGAATTGACACCGGGAGAGTCTGGTGAAGAACACCAAGATCCATGAATTGCAGGCAATTTGATCGCGACGGAGAAACCTCATGAACAAAAGCTACGACGCAGTCGTCATCGGCGGCGGGATTATCGGCTCGGCGATAGCGTACGAATTGGCCAAGTCGTCGAATTCCGTTGCGATCATCGAAAAAAACCGGGTTGTCGGCTCGGGGTCGACATGCAATTCATGCGCGATTATCCGAACTCACTATTCGACGCTCAACGGCGCGGCGCTCGCGAAATCGAACTATCCGTTCTGGGAGGACTGGAGCGGCTACCTTGAACCGGCAGAGGGGGAATCCCTAGCGGCATACCGCGAATTCGGATGCATCTATACATGCTTTGAAAGCAACGGCTACGGCCGCAAGCTGGAAGACATCGCGAATCAGCTGGATATTCCCTACGAAGTCTGGACTCCCAGCAAGATGAAGGCGAATCTCCCGGTCATCAGTCCCGGCCACTACTTCCCGGCGAAACCGGCCGACGATCCGGAATTCGCGAGTTCAAGCGGCGATATGCGATACGTGCTGTTCTTTCCGAAAGCCGGATTCATCAGCGACCCCCAGCTTGCGACTCAAAACATCGCGGCGGCCGCATCGAGAAACGGCGCGGACGTGATTGCAGGAAAGCGCGTGGTCGAAATCCGCCGCGGCAACGGGCGAGTCGAGGGAATCGCGCTGGACACCGGGGAAAGAATAGACTCGCGCATCGTCGTCAATGCTTCCGGACCTCATTCCTACAAGGTCAATGAAATGGCGGGCGTCTGCGAAGGGATGAATATCGCCACCAAGGCCCTGAGAGTGGAAGTCGCCCATGTCCCGTCTCCGCAGGGCTTTGATTTCGAGCATCTTGGATTGATCGGCTCCGACGCCGACATCGGAGGCTACTGGCGGCCGGAAGTCGGAAACAACATATTGTTCGGAAGCGAGGAGCCCGAATGCGATCCCCTGCAGTGGGTCGACCCCGACGACTACGACACGAATCTAAGCGAACAGGCGCGTTTGCAGGCGCTGCGCGGCGCCCAGCGATTCCCGGATATGCGCGTACCAAACTCCGTTCGAGGCATCGTCGATCTTTACGACGTTTCGGACGATTGGATCCCGATCTACGATTGCTCCGATCTGAAGGGCTACTACATGGCGATTGGAACGAGCGGCAACCAGTTCAAGAACGCGCCGGTCGTCGGCATGATGATGAAGGCGCTAATCGACTACTGCGAGGCGGGCAATGACCACGACTCGAGCCCTTGCCAGTACGACCTTCCGAACATGGACTTCAAGCTCGACATGGCGTTTTGCAGCCGCAAAAGGATTATCAACCGTGAAAGCAGCTTTTCCGTGGTCGGATAGCGAAGCGGACGGAAGAATTCGGCGCCGGCGCGGCAATGAATTCGCCCGGCCGAGGATCTTCGGATCGGCTGAATTTTCCATTTTCGAAAACAATCGGATTGCGATGCATAAAATAGAAGGCGCCCGGAGCTGCGAATTGAAATTTCCGCGCGCGAATGCCGTTCACTTCCGTGGACGGCGCCTAGGCAATGAGCAATGACCGCGCGCGCAATCGATACTCTCGCGGATTTCGTGGTCGAAGCTTCGGCAATCGACATCCCCGGACGCGTGCGCGAACGCGCATGGGACTGCGTTCTGGATGCGATCGGCGCCGCTGCCGCCGGATACGGCCAAAAGGGCAGCTATGCCATGCGCAGGGCATTCGAACGGCAGGGCGGTTCGCAACCGACTTCGATCTGGTTTCACGGAGCGTCGTCCAGATTTGCTGCGGCCGCCGCCGCAAACGCGATGGCGGCGACCGCGCTGGATGTCGACGACGGCCATCGCAAGGCGGCGGGGCATCCGGGCGTCGCGGTGGTTGCCTCGGCCATTGCCGCATCGGAACATGTTTCGCCGAATCGAGACGAATTCATAGCGGCGGTCGTCCTGGGGCTTGAAGCATCGGTTCGCGTCGCGCTCGCGAGAAACGCCGAACACCACGCGTCGACCGTAAGCGGGCGATGGGCGGGAATCGGGGCGGCGGTCGCCGCAGCCAAATTGTTCGAGCTCGACCGCGCATCCGTGGCGAATGCAATTCTGATCGCGGAACAGCATGCGCCGAGAGTATCCGCCGCCAAGCACCACGGCTTTTCAGGGTCCGATGTCAAGGAAGGAATAGCATGGTCCGTGTACGCAGGCCTCGAAGCGGTGCCGCTGGCCAAAGAAGGATTCACTGCCTATCCCGACGCCTTCGATCAGGGAATTCTCTATCAAGGCGAAAGGCTGATCGCCGACCTGGATTCCTTTGAATCGATCGACGGGCTGTTTTTCAAGCCGTACGCGTGCTGCCGGTGGACGCATGCCGCGATCGACGGCGCGGTTTCGCTCGTCCGCGAGCGGGAAATCGAGCCGGCGGCGATCGAGAAAATCACGGTCCGCACGTTCGAACAGGCGGTCGGGCTTTCCAATCGCCCCGCCCCGCGATCGGAAACCGAAGCCCAGTTTTCGATGCCATTCTGCATCGCGTTGGCGATTCAGCGCGGCCCGGACGAGCTCCTTCCCATTGATACGCGGCGATTCAACGACCAATCGGTTCTACGCCTGGCGGAGCGCGTGGAAATCGAATTGGATGCCGGATTCGCGTCTCTGTTTCCCGCTTTCGCGGGCGCCGCCGTGACTATCGTGCATTCGGGACGTAGCGACAGCATTAGAGTGGATGCCCCGGTCGGAGATCCGACGAATCCCCTGTCGCGCGAAAGTCTTGCCGAAAAATTCCGAAAACTGACGCGGCATTGCTTGAGAGCGAAGAGAGCCGAAGACTTGATTCGAGGAATTTACAGCGCGGAGGCGCCGCCGGCTTCCATAGTCGCATCGCTTAGGACGCAATTGTCCAACTGCGGATAGGAATCGGCCGGGGTCCATTTGCTGCGGAATTTAGGACGTAGAAGTTGCCGAGCCTGCGAAATCCGGTCGCGGCGCGAGACGTGTTCAAGCCCGACCACGGTTGCTTGCCATGCCGAGAACGCAAATCGCAAGCAAGCGGCCGATCCGGAAAATTATTTATCGCAGGGCATCGCCGAGCGGGAACGGTCGCCGCCGACTCTCGCGGATATGGATAGCGCATGTCCAAAGAACGCTCGAATCCGCCTCTCCAATACCCGAGCGGCAACGGAGCGGCAGCATGCTTTCGCTTCAGAATCCCGGCATCGCCGGCTTTGGCTCGTCGAATTCCCTGCCGAGAACAAGTTGCGTACTCCATGCTCTTTCGATGGCTTCCGCCAGCGCCGGATCGTGTTTCGGCAGCCAGCGGGTTGATTTCGCGCTCGACGATCGGCGCACGAATTTGCCTCCGTATCCATGCGCCGTTTTCCTCGACGTATGCCCCGTGAGCGCCGCCACTTGCTGTATCGGCAGAATCCTTCTGGCCGCATCGGCAAACGCGTGCCGAAAATAATGCAATGTTACAGGGTCGCGCCTGCCGGGAAATGCTTGAAGCGAAGCGCGTTTAATTTTTTTCGAGCAGCTTTTGACGAGTATCTCTATCCGGAACGGAGTCAATTCGGCGTGGCGCAATTGAGAAGCAAGGCAAAGCACTTCTAGATCGTCCGGGGAAATTCCTTCGAGAATCTGCACGCGCAATCGGTTGTCGATATTCCGAGCCGAGCAAGCCGTCTTAACGGTTTTAATGAGTATCATGGGAGGCACGCTAGCGAGAGCGGACGCTTCGACTACTTTCCGGCGCAGCTCGCTGTAATCCGCCATGCAGGATTCGTCTAACTCTTTCAGTTTTCCGGCCCGATGCGCGCCGATTGGATCGCGAAGCATCTCGGATTTTTCGGCGGCGCCTACTGTCGTGGATGAAGCAGCAACCAAAATCCGGCACGAAAAAACCTCCGAGCCTCTCATTCCGGTCAGCCAGCAAGCCGAAGCCAGCAGCTTTGAAATCCCGCTGATGTCGGCGCATCTTCCCTTTAGAGTCTCGATTCCGAAATTTTCCTTGCTGCTCCGCAATTCCTCCAGAAGCGCCTCTAGTTCTTGGCGGCCGATTTTTTCCCAGTTTCGTTTAGGCTTCCGCCTCGCATTGACCACCGGCCATGCATTCTTGATCCCGCAAATTTCCAGAATAACGCCGGGATCTGGACCGAGACCGCTTCGCAGGGCGTTTCGCTGCATGGCGCCGCAGCCAATTACGAGGCCCTTTCGAAGGAGCTCGGATGCATTCGTTTCTTTCAAGGCGGCATGGAGATCCGCAAATTCCTGCCATGTTGTTTCTATAGCCCATTCAGGGGCTGCGAGATTTTCCGGCACGACTTGCCAGGGCACGATGTGCTCACCTCGAAGCTTCGCTAGAGACTGCCTTTGGAGCATGCATTCGCAAAACTTCCGCAAGGCGCACAATTCAAGGTTTCTGGTATTCATGGCCAGATTCGGGGCGCGCATTGCGAGGGCCGCCAAAACTAATTCGAGACGCGCGGGCTGGCGTGTATCCGCGCTGAATCGCTCCACGGTCGCGAGCACCCTTCGCACCGGCGATACGTAGGCGGAATTGACCGCGCGCGCCTTGGCAAGTTCGTAGTTTTCCGTTGCTCCCTCGATGTCCAAAAGTGGAGTTAGCATATGCGAATTCTCGTTCCTGAAGGCTTTCTTTGACAAAACGACAATAGCCCTAGGGGGAGAAACTCTTTGCTCGAAATTCGAGCGCCATCGTCTTGGGCAGTGGATAACTTCTCGAATGCCAGGTTGCCCATTGAGCCGGCCGCCATTCGGCGGTCGCGCTGAGATTCCGCAAATGCAGACTTCCCAGGGTAATTAGTTACATAGGATCCTAGCAAAGGGAAGCGAGCGGCATTTCTAAAAATAGCGAAATTCAGCGCCAGAATCCCGCCTTTCAAAAAGCCGCCGACAGCCGCATGCGTTCTGCGCGCAACCTAATCGATTTCGAGACATTGGTTGTTTACTTGAAAAACTATCAAGCCAGCATTGAAACCAACCGTGCCTTTGAATTAGAAAGCACCGCTACGCGGCGCGGACCGAGCGCCTCGAACGCAGCTATCGCCAGCCCGGGACACGCTCGCGCGATCAAATTTGCGGTTGCCGCCCGAGCGATTGTCAATGGCAAGAAAATCCCGGAGGTAACACGTGTTTCTAGGTATCGATCTCGGAACTTCAGGCGTGAAAGCCCTGCTAATCGACAGCGAGCAGCGCATCTTGTCGGAAGCAACGGCTCCCGTCGAAAGCGGCTTTTCCGAACCTCCGTTTTCGGAGCAGGATCCGGCGACTTGGATCGCCGCCGTCGAGGCGGCGCTCGACCGAATTCGAGCCGAGGCGGCAATGGGCCTCGCCGCGGTCGAAGCGATAGGCCTGTCCGGGCATATGCACGGCGCCGTTCTTCTCGATGGCGACGACAAGGTGCTAAGACCCTGCATCATGTGGAATGACGGGCGTTCGGCAAAGGAATGCCAGCTACTTGAACAAGCGGAGGATTTCCGCGGCATTGGCGGCAATTTGGTCATGGCGGGATTCACCGCGCCGAAATTGCTGTGGGTCGCGGAGCATGAACCCGAAGTGTTTGCACGTGTCCGAAAGGTGCTTTTACCCAAGGACTATATACGGCTCTGGCTTACAGGCGAATATTATTCCGAAATGTCCGACGCATCAGGAACGCTTTGGCTCGATGTCGCCGGTCGACGGTGGTCCGATGCTCTGCTGGCAGCCTGCAATCTTGATCGGTCGCAGATGCCGGAATTATGCGAAGGAACCGAGATTTCAGGAACTCTTCGGTCCGAGCACTGCAGGAGATGGGGCTTCAAGCCAAGCGTAATTGTCGCGGGCGGAGCCGGCGACAATGCCGCGGCGGCATGCGGCATGGGCATCATTAGAGACTCGGCGTTCGTCAGTCTCGGCACGTCGGGCGTCGTGTTTGCGCCGACGGAGGGATTTCGACCCTGTACTGCCAAGGCCATTCACGCATTTTGCCATGCCGCGCCGGATACATGGCATCAAATGGGCGTGATCCTGTCGGCGGCAAGCTGCATCGAGTGGCTCGCCGGACTGTTTCAGCGGCCTGTGGACGAATTGCTTGCCCTGGCTCCGGAAAAAATCGATGCTCCGTCTCGAATGACTTTCCTGCCCTACCTAACCGGCGTAAGGACTCCCCACAACGACCCGAACGCGCAAGCCACATTTTTCGGGCTTACGAGCGACACGGAGATTTCCGACGTACTTCAGGCGGTTTTGGAGGGCGTCGGGTTCGCTCTACAGGACTGCTTCCTTGCGCTTAGCGAGGCGGATACGCCGGTTTCGGAAGCATATGCCGTCGGCGGCGGCGCAAGGTCGCTTCGCTGGCTCCAGACCATCGCCAACATAACGGGGGTCAGGCTCCTTGTGCCGGAAAAAGGCGAATACGGCGCGTCTTTCGGCGCGGCGAGGTTGGCGATGGCGGCGGCGAACGGCGAGAATGCAGCCGGGATATTCGCCAAGCCGGTCGTGAAATCGGTCGTTGAACCCGATCTTGGCCTCTTGGACGCCTACAATGCCGCTCACTCCGAATTTTGCAGGAAGTATTTCGCGAACCGAGAATAATCGGAAGCCATGCCCGTCCGTCTATTGCGCCCGGCCAGCTCCGAGGCGCCCTTGCGATGGCTGGAAAAATC
Source organism: Albidovulum sp. bin36 (assembly GCA_002238565.1). Classification (GTDB taxonomy): domain Bacteria; phylum Pseudomonadota; class Alphaproteobacteria; order Rhodobacterales; family Rhodobacteraceae; genus JAPPFL01. Next base: position 5,319 of record MPMP01000067.1, on the reverse strand, counting down.
GGTCGCGTACTTAGGGACACTCCGAAATGGCGGCAGACCGCATCAATCGGGCGACTAATCGATGCTTTCCCGGGTTTCCGAAACTATGAAATCCACTACTCTCCGCAGCGCCTCGGCCACGTCGTCGCCTTCCAGCCGCCGCAGTCGAAAGTAGTCGAGTTGCCGGTCGGCGCCGGAACCCTCCCTAACAATATTTATCGCTTGGCGCACTTCGGACTCGCAGCCGAGAGCGCTTGCGTCCGGCTGGATGGACTTCAGCAGCTCGGCCAAAAAGTCGTCGATATCCGCGAGGCCGCCCTGAAGCGAATCCCCGAAGAATGCAAACACGCCGTATCGCTGCGCGATCCATCGATTTTCCGCGATGATTTCCGTCAGAGGTTCGGGTGGAAGCGCATTGGATCTATCCTGACGCATTAGCATTCGGATAAGCGAGGCGTATAGCGCCGCAATGCAAATCGCATCGTCCAGCCGGGTGCAGACATCGCAGATTCTCATTTCTATGGTCGGATAGGCGTACGACGGGCGAATGTCCCACCACAGCTCGCTTCCGTCGCCGATGAAATTCATGTGCTTGTATTCCGCGACTGTCTGGTCGTAATCCGACCATGATCGCATCGGCTTGGGTATGCCGGTGCGGGGCAGTCCTCCAACTATTGCCAGGCGCCACGACTTGAAGCCCGTTTCGCGACCGTCGCTAAAAGGCGAGGAGGTGGACAGCGCATGGAACATCGGCAAGTAGCGCCGAGCGGCCGTCATTATTCGAATACGCGTATCGGCGTCGCCGAAACCCGCGTGGATATGCATCCCGCTAATTGTCAGGCGTCGAATTACGTCCTGAAACCTCGCAGTGAAATTCTCGTAGCGTTTTTTCGGCGTAGCTTTCTGCAGTTCCCAGGGAGCGAACGGGTGCGTTGAAGCCGCCAGCACGGCCGCTCCGTGCCTTTCCGCGGCATTGATTACGATGCGCCTGGTTTCACGCACGGCATCGCGCAGCTCCGCCACCGAGCCGCATACCTTCGTATTGGTTTCAACCTGCGACCAAAGATATTCGTGAACCACCTTGTGCGGTCCGCGATTTTTTTCGCACTCTTCCAAAATGCCCGGATCGGGATTGACCAGAAGGTCGCGGGTTTCGGGATCAATTAGAAAGAATTCCTCTTCGACCCCAAGAGAAACACTTAGATCATCGTCATTTGAGAGACGGATCATCGAAAACGCCTTTCGATACTTGCCTAGAACCGGTTGGATTAAGGGATAGATTCAGCCATGCCCTGCGAACCGCCCGGATGGCTTTAATAACGATTCCAAAACTGCATGCAATCGGTTGGCGGCGTCGCAGCGCCGATTCCCAACAGCTATACCTAAAATTCAATCGCTGACGCAAAATTTCGCGGTCTATTTCAATGCCGGTCCGGATGCCGGCGAAATTACGGGTTTCGGCTTCCCGACCGGGAATTTGGCCGAATCGGTCGCATTCGATCCCGCAAATTCAATTCACTCGTTCCGCGCCGGAAGTCTCTCAACGGACCATGCCGCAAAAGCCCGGCATGCGGAAAAGCCGTGGAAAACCAAGCTTTCCGAATTGCGTTCTCGCCGCCGAATGCGAACGAAGTTCAAGGCATCCAGTCGATTGCGTAATTTCAATTGCGATTGGTCAATGCATCGATTCGGCCGCAGCGGCTTCGGACGGCAAAGGACAATGCGATGCCGATACGCTTTACTCCACGCCGGAAATTACAGCAGCATCGGCCTTATTGGCGATGCCGCCGTCAGGCCGCCATCCGCCGTCAGGCAGGCGCCGTTTACGAACTCCGATTCACTGGACGCCAGCCAAGCGACAACCCGCGCAATATCCGCCGGCGCCCCGAATCGTCCGCACGGATGCCGCTGCAAGGCATCCCGCTTCGCGGCGGCTGGATCCGATGCCATGGAAAACGCCGAATCCGCCATGCCGGTCATGATCCATCCCGGGCAAACCGCGTTGCAGCGAACCGACGGGCCATGGTCAGTGGCTATTGATCGAGTTAGAGCATGAACGAAACCCTTCGATGCATTATAGAGCGCCATATTGGTATCCGAGACTTGGCCCGCAATGGATCCGACATTTACGACCGTTCCGCCGCCCGCCATTTCCATGGGCGGAATAAATTCGCGGCACATGTTGAATACGCCCTTGCAGTTGGTTCCGACCACGCTGTTCCAGTCCGCCTCGGTGCTTTCCGCCGCGGATTTCTCGATTTGCACTCCCGCGTTGTTGACAACGATGGAAACCGTCCCGAATTCACGCTCGGCCTCACTCCGCAGACGCGCGACATCTTCCCAAACTGAAACGTCGGCGCGGCACCAAATTATTTGTTCCGGCAGGCCGCCGGACCGCTCGCCGCGCCCGCATGCGACTACGTTTGCGCCTCTTTCGGCAAGCAAACACGCTATAGCTCGGCCTATTCCTCTTCCGCCGCCAGTAACGACTGCGGTTTCGCCATTGAACGAATTCATCAATCTTCTCCCGAGCGCAGCCTAGCCCGACGGACTCGCCGAGACTGAATACGCGGTTCCAATCGCGTTTCCGATTGAACCGTCGTCAATCGCTGCATCGGCGTTCTCCACAGTATCAATAAGTTGAAGAAATACTCCGTCCCTAGCCTTCTCGTTGTCCGGCCAATACTGTCGTAAATCTCTGATGCATTTCTGGGCAGGACTCCTTCCCTGCGATCGGCCGTATAGGTGACGGCTGAAACGAAAATGCAGCAATAACCAGAACTCGAAGCAGGGCAATGACCTGCCCAGTTGCAGTTTACTTGTTTGCGCCAAGACGCCTGCTTGCTGAAAGTGAGCATGTTGGTCACGATCAAACACGCAATACACTCTATCGTACTTCTCCCCGGATCTACGTTCCTTTTGTTTCCTCTCCTTCCCTTTCTTGACAATTGTCAGAGGATCAGCTCCGGCTCCAACGATTTCTATATTGGCAGTACTGAGTTCATAATGACGAGCTATGTCGAAGAAGTAGTTCGGTTCGGTCTTTGAGCCCTCACACACTATCAGGACGCGATCATAGGGTCCTCGTTTGGGCCTCCTGCGAACGACTGCATTTTTTGGGTTTCGCATGTCGATTGCTCAGCGTTTGAACGCAGCGATTCTAGGCGCAATGTACGGTAGGGCACCATACCGTCCCGCAAGATAGGATCGTTCCAAGTTCTCCACTCCCTTGCGCGGAGTAAAATCTGTCAGAGAAAACAATTTCGTTTCTTGGCGCTTATCGCGCTCGCAAAACCAAATTTGGTCCCGTCGAAAGACATCTTGACTTAGTATGCTGGTGTCATGGGTTGAGAATATGAGCTGCGCTCCACTAGTATTGACATCAGGGTTGTGGAATCGTTCAACCAGAAACTTCACGAGTGTGGGATGCAGGTGGACGTGTAGCTCGTCGACCACGACTACATGCCCCTTTTGCAGGGAATCCAGCCACGGACCCGCTAATGCAAAGATTTTCTGCGTTCCATCGGACTCATCATGGATATTCAATTCAACAGGCTTTCCACGACCCGTGTCGTGACTGAGCCAAAGCTCTGCCACCGGTTCACCCGCAAGGTCTTTTGTAACCTGCTCCTTCACTTCGGAAGGCATATCATCCGGAAGCATCTCCGGCCGGAATTCTTCTTCAATCACTTTCAAGTCCGCAATTGCCAGATCAGCTGTTTGCAAGAATTCGATAATCCCGGACTTGCCTTCTTCACGAATACGATTCAGAGAAAATAGAGTATTCCAAGTGCCAGAAACCACTACATGTAACGTGTGCCGAAACCAATCGAACACTGGCTTCAACTGTTCGCTGTTAAGTGAGACGGCCGTGGAGAGATACAACGCGTCCGGGCGCGTTGCGCGTCGCCAGACCTCCTTGTCACCTGTTAACTTGTCGCCAAACTTCCAATCGTCTGAGCTTCGCTGAATCCACTGTTGCACGCGACCCACCGGCCACGCATAAAGCCATTCCTCCGTCACAACTTTGGAGGTTGCAGAGAATCCATATTGGTAACGCACACCCCCTGCGACAAACATGATTTCGAATGTCGTCGGCTGGTCCCGTGAAGTGGAATCGAAGAGAAAGGGCGTGACCGGGATTGGACCAGCGTCCCGGCTTGAATCGAGTACAATGCCCCGCATTACGGCCAGAGCTCGAAGGAGGTTACTCTTGCCTGCTGCATTTGCGCCATAGATAGCGGCAGAGCGCAGAAGCGGGCGGGCGCTACCACCCTTCTTCCTGAGAGTAGGAGCCACCAAGTGAGTATCGCTCCGTTCCTTCGCTGGACCGGCAACGAGACTGAGGCATGCTTCCTGCTTGATCGATCGAAAATTCTCTACAGAAAACTCAACCAGCATTGCATCTCTCCCGGATTTAAATAGGGATAATGGCATATCTAGGCAGGAATCGCACGTAAATCCACCCCCGAGACACATCAAGCCACGGCTAATTTTTTTTCGGTTCTGGGTTCAATCCCGGCTTGATCTTCAAAAAAAGTCTGGACTCCTTCCTCTCCGCCGCGTAGATTGGCCGCCGGATGGAGTTGAGAATCATGGATGCCGTGGATCTTTCGGAGTTGCGAGTTGAGCCGATTACGCGGGAGATGGAGCCCCGCTTCAACGAGCTCATGGACCGCCACCACTATCTGGGGGCCGGACCCAGGATCGGTGAGAGCATCTGGTATGCCGGAGATTTCGGCGACGGCGACTGGGTGGCCCTGGCCGCCTTCTCGGCCGCCGCGCTCAAATGCGCGGCCCGGGACGATTGGATCGGCTGGGGCCTGCGCATCCAGTACGGGCGCCTGCACCTGATCGCCAACAACGTCAGAATGCTGCTGCTCGGGCGGAGGGCCAATCTCGGCTCCCGCTTCCTGTCGCTGTGCGAACGGCGCATCGTGGCCGACTGGCGCACCAAGTACCATCACGATCTCCTGCTTCTGGAGACCTTCGTGGCCCCGTCCCGCTTCACCGGCGCCGTCTACCGCGCCGCCAACTGGGTCGAGGTCGGCGGCAGGCCCCCGAACATATGCATGGAGTTCCGAAATTGAAACTGTCCACCGACGAGCTCGCCAGCATCCTCGACTTCTTCAAAGGGATCGACGACCCGAGAGGCAGGCACGGCCGCCGCTACAGGCTGGAGACGCTCCTGTCCATGTGCGCCGCGGCCACGATGTGCGGGGCGCATGGCTGGAAGGCGATATTCGAATGGGTGCAGGACCAGTCGCCTGCGGTGCTGTCGCACTTCCGGTGCCGAAAGGTCGACGGCGAGTATGACCGACCGAGCATCTACTGCATCCG
>MPMP01000066.1 GCA_002238565.1 Albidovulum sp. bin36 | reverse complement strand
GCTGGAAACACTCCGGGGCGCGAACCCCACGACGAATGGACAGTTTTGAAACGGGCTCCAGGGCCACAAAAAATAAACGTCCTGTTCTGCCGCCACCCGATCCATAGGCCACAGGATACTCCGGCTCCGGCAACAGCGCCACCCCACGACATCGTCGCGGAAACCGTCAGTCACACGCGAGTTTCATGCTCCGGGGTAAGTAAACGCAGAAAATCATGAAGGTTTATGTCAAGAAGAAATAGCCAGACGTGCGCATGTGTTGGGATGCCCTCCCGGCGAGCTTGCCACAACACTTGCTTTCGTTGCAGCTACTAGGAATGTTTTTTTTCGGGGAACCTTGGCGATGGGATTGTAGTGGCCTCATACGGAGATAGTGCGAAAGTACTGATAGGACCAACTCGCGGTGAATTCGCAAATGAAACAGTATTTCTGACATCTAGGCAAACAAACGAGCAACTTCACATAATTAAAGAAAAATTAGGGGATTACGACGGCTTTGCCGCTATGTCGGATGGCGCCGCGGAAAGTCTATACCATCGTCGAAAAGGTATCTTGGCCCCTGCCTTGCCCCGCATTTTTTCATGGTCTGGTGAAGAATCATCGGACCGCATTGAGGATGCAATACGTAAATCGGTTATGCCCTTACTCCAAAGTCGTACTGGGGATGATTGTTCTTTAGGAATTTTGCAGTACGCAAATTTTTCGTTGGGTGATCTGCTTGAAAGGAGCGAAGCTCTACAAATGGAACTTTTGGAAATAAGGAACGCACGTGGACTTCGAAATCGTCTCAAGGTACTGAAAGGCTTCCAGAAGAATTTGGATACTCGCGGCCTTTCGGATTTTTCCGGGCTCTCTGAATCGACGGTCCGCAAACATCGGAAGGTGATCCAATCACTTTTTGTGCAAGGAAGTTAAGTTTAACGTACCTGCATTCGCCCGAGTGGCGTGGGAGTGTAGCCCAATTTGTTGTCAGACAACGATGTCCTGCCTCGCGTGCCAGTCGAGGAAGTCGGGCAGCCTGAGGTTTATGACGCAGCTTTTGAGCACCAGCATTGCATTGGCGCCTGTCTTCGACCAGAGCGGGTGCCGGGAAGCTTCAGCCGCAGCCCGTACCGCTTGCAGCCACTTTCCACGCCCCCCGATCCAATCTGCATGCCCTGGTCGCGGCAATGGTTGTAGCGCATCAGTTCGATGTTGTTCCGATAGTAGCGGCAGCACGCCTCCACTTGTTTGTACCTGCCGCTGAAGGGCTCGATCTCCCGGATCACCTTGGCCGCCCGGCCCGCATCGAGGTCCGCCTTGTCCGGAAAAATCGCCTTCGCCGCATCGCCGGCGTATTCGAGGGTATGGAACATATCGAGCGCGAAGGCGACCTTCCCGCCCCCGAACAACTCCTCGCAGGTGTTCCGCATCCATTCCGCGCCGTCCGAGATGACGACGAGGTCTTCGGCGCCGTGCAAGCCGCGGCGCAGCGCCTCGGGGTCAAGGCGCATGGCGAAATCGGAGGGATCCCGGCTTCCCGCCGCCGCCGCCGCACTGTCGATGAGACAACTGGGTGTCTCGCCGCCCTTGTCCTTCAGTGCCGCGCCGGTCTCCGGCTCCCGCCCCTCGGCAGCGTATATGACCGCCAGCTTGGCTTCCCGGGTCTTTGCGCTTCCGTCCTCCCGCTTACCGGCAATACCTTCGACGTCATCCTTTCGCATCGGCACCCCGGTCCGTCGATGGCAAGATACATCCGTGATTCCAGGGGGTGTCTTCCACGACCTCCTCCTGTTCGAACCGGAGAACCTCCTCGCCAAGCGCTAGGGACTAGCGCTGCAGCGATCTTGAGGATGCGTTCACCCCGGCAAGGTTCGCGATGTGGCGGCTCGCCGCATCGAAGCTCATCATCGGCGTCGTCTCGGCCATGACGCTCAACATCCCCGGCGTGAGCGTGTCACCGTCCAGGCCCAGCGCACGGTCAAGCGGAAACAAGTCATTGCGGCATGATCGGCAATAATAATAGCTGCGCTCGACCTCGACCCGGCCAAGCTGTTGTTGGCCTCTGTCTGATGATCTCAAAGTGGACCGGCAAACAAGGTATATTGTGGGTAGCCGTTCCTGCCGGCCGTCAGACCTTAACTCTGTACATTGCGTACAACTTTGTCGGCATGGGAATCCTAGAAACGCTTGTAATGCGTGGGGGCCAGTCCATTACAGTAGCTGTCGTAGCAGCGGTATTATTCTGCGCCGTCGCGACGATTTATGCGTTGCTATGGAGGCGGTGGTTCCGGCGCGGCCCAATCGAGGTATTGATGCGCACTCTAACCGGCTAAATTCTTTCCACGACGAAATACGACAAGGCAAAGATGCATTGCTCGGTTAATGCTAGTCACAACAACATTGGCCAATGGTGTCGACGGCTGTGCGGAAGCGCGGGATTGCCGGGCGGTCGACATCGGCGAGCCCGTGCGCCTTACCTGTTCGCCGAGAACGCTATCTGACTTATGAGGTGATCTTGGATGCGGCGGCGCTCGGTGTAATCCGAAACAGTAGGAGAAGAGGAATCGAATGTATTTGGCAGTCCCTAGGGGAATCGAACCCCTCTTTCTAGGTTAAAAACCTAGGATCCTAACCGATAGACGAAGGGATCGCTAACAAATTCGGGAATGTCATTTAATTGCCGCGGCCGAAAAAATCAAGCGGAAAATAGTCGATGCCGTGCAGATTATTTTTTGTGTGGATATCCACCGCCATTTGCGGCGAATCCCGCGCCGGCAACTAAAAATTCCGAATTTTATTCGGAGGCGATTATGGCGCGGACATGCTGGCGCAGGAATTCCGAATACGGCTTTAGCGGCTAGATCAATTCGAAACGGCGTTCGCTGCATCCTCTATTTCAAATCGGTGACTGATTCGCCCGCGGAAGTCATTTATCGTCAATCTCCCGGCTACGTGGATTCTTCCGTTTTTCCGATCCCTTAGGAACGGTCCGAGAGGGCCTTCGTTCGCTTGGAAGGCAATGGCTTCGATCGAGCCGCCCGATTCGTCGGCTAGCGATAGCGTCAGATGCTTATGCTTCATGACTTTCGAGTATTTTACGCGCACGTACGGCAGCACGAATCTTGGCGCCGGAGCACCGGAGCCAAAGGGCCCGGCATTTTCGATTTCATTGATCAAATCGATGGAAACCGCCGAGGGCATGATAGCTTCCTGTATTCTGAGCGTCGGCTCCCGCGCCTCGAGCGCGCCTTGCTTGACGAGCAATTGCGCGATTCGGTCAATCGCGCTCTCGATCCGGTCTTGCTGGACGGTTAGACCTGCGGCCATGGCGTGCCCGCCGCCCTTGACCAGCAGCTTTTCGACTCGGCATTGCGCAATTGCCGCTCCGAGGTCGATGCCGTGAACGGACCTAGCCGATCCCTTTCCCACTTTTCGGTCGATCGCGATGACGATCGCGGGTCGCGAAAATTTCTGAACCAGCCTCGCGGCCGCGATTCCCACTATTCCGGGGTGCCATCCTTCCTTTGCCGCCCAGACAAGCGGCTCGCCGGGCGCCCGCGCTTCCGCCTGCGCCAGGGCTTCGTCAACGAGGACTTCCGTCATTTCGCGGCGCTCGGTGTTCAATTCCTCAAGCTGAGCGGCAAGTCTCTTCGCTTGACGAGGATCTCGAGTGGCTAGCAGTTGCCAGCCCATATCCGAACGCCCGATACGTCCGCCCGCATTGATCCTGGGCCCGAACACGTATCCGAGATGGTAAGTCGAGAGAGACGAGTAGACTTTCGCCGATTCGGCCAGCGCCACGAGGCCCGGGCGCTTTCGCTTCCGCGCAATGGCAAGTCCCTGCCGGACGAAGGCGCGGTTCAATCCCGATAGGGGAACCACGTCGGCTACCGTTGCCAGCGCTACAAGATCAAGCGCGCCGAATATGTCGGGAGCGGCCATCCCCTTGGCGCGCATCAAGCGGTTAGCGGCTACAAGAAACAGGAAAACGACTCCTGCCGCAGACAGATATCCGAGTTCGGAATCCTCGTCCTGCCTGTTCGGATTTACAACGGCCGCTACCTTCGGGAGAACCTCTCCGCCGGTATGATGGTCCAATACTATGACTTTCGAACCGCTCGCGGCCGCGAGAGCATCGTTTGCCGTTGACCCGCAGTCGACGCATATGATCAGGTCGTGCGCCGCCGCCAGCGAAGCCATAGCAGCCGGGTTGGGGCCGTAGCCTTCGGTCAAGCGGTCGGGAATGTAGACTGTCGGACGCAGTCCCTTCGCTTCAATCCAACTCGAAAGCAGGCAGGCCGAACAGGTTCCGTCAACGTCGTAGTCAGCGAAAATTGCGATTTTCAGCCTTTTTTCAATGGCGTAAATGAAAATCTCAACGGCGCGGTCCATATCCAGCAAGTGCGACGGGTCGCTCATGAGATCGCGCAATTTAGGTTCAAGATGCGAATGGGCGTCGCCGGCCGAAATATTCCTGCTAGCCAGCAAGCGGCAAACGACCCCCGGCAATCGCGTGTTTTGCTCAATCATGGCGGCGGACCGTTCCGCTGCCAGGGGAAGCCCGATCCATTTCCGGCCGGTCGCCGATTTTGCGACGCCTAAAAAAGGACCGGCGTCGCGAGAACCGGCGAATCCCGGCGTATCGTTAAAATATCCCGTCACGCCGGGCTGGCCGGCGTACGGTAGAGCATCCTACGTACCGAGCCGGTTTTCGAGCGCATGAGAATGGTTTCGGATTCCAGGAATTCTCCCGCGCGGCGAATGCCGCGAAGAACGGATCCGTCGGTAACGCCGGTCGCGGCGAATATGACATGGCCGTTCACAAGATCGTCGCGAGAGTAAATTCTATCGAGGTCTTCGATTCCGGCTCTTTTCGCGCGTCCGATTTCCGAATCGTTGCGGAACAGAAGGCGGCCCTGCATTTGGCCTCCCATGCATTTTAGAGCGGCGGCCGCCAGTACGCCTTCCGGCGCGCCGCCGATTCCCATGTACATGTCGATGCCTGTTTCTTCCGCTTCCGCGCAATGGATAACCGCGGCTACGTCGCCGTCGGTTATTAGCCGAATGGATGCGCCGACTTCGCGAATCTCTTCGATCATGCTCCGGTGCCGTTCGCGTTCCAGCACGCAAACCGCGATTTCGTCGGGGCGGCAGTCTTTTGCGCGAGCGAGAATTCGAACGCGTTCCGCAGGGGCCATCTCGAGGGTGACGACGTCTTTCGGGTAGCCGGGTCCGACCGCAATCTTATCCATATAGACATCCGGCGCGCGAAGCATGGATCCTTCGGGTCCCATTGCGATCACGGTGAGCGCGTTGGGCATGTCCTTGGCGGTAAGCGCCGTTCCTTCAAGCGGGTCGAGCGCGATATCGACAATCGGACCCTCGCCGGTTCCCACCGACTCGCCGATGTAAAGCATCGGGGCTTCATCGCGTTCGCCTTCGCCGATTACGACCGTTCCGGCTATGTCGAGCAAATTCAATTGAGTACGCATGGCGTCGACGGCCGCCTGGTCGGCCGCCGTCTGGTCGCCGCGTCCGATCAGGCGGGCCGAGGCAAGGGCCGCCGCCTCCGACACTCGCGCCAGACCTAGCGAAAGCATCCGGTCTCGGAACTGTTCGTCGGGATTCATGTCTGCTGCTCCTGCTGCCGAACTGGATGGCGATCCGGCAATCCGCGCTTGCCTTGACGGTTCAAATTTCCTCTATTCTTATTGAAACCGGTTCTTCCATGACGACATCGGATTTCTTGATGCGGGAAATCGCCTTTGCAATATTCGCGGGCGAAGTCTTGTGCGTTACCATGATAACCGGAGCCGCTTCGCCTTCGTGACGGTATTGCCGCATCCTGTTTATGGACACTCCGGAATCTCCCAGCGCCGAGGCGATCATCGCTAGAACGCCCGCCTGATCCTTCAAGGCCATTCGTAAGTAAAACGGAGCTGGAAGATTGGAACTGACCGGATTTGCGTTCGCCAGGCTCTTTGCCGGCTGGCCGAATGTCGTCGCTTTCTGGCCGCGCGCTAATTCCATGACATCGCTCATGACCGAAGAAGCCGTCGGGCCTTCGCCGGCGCCGGCGCCGCGCAAAAACACTTGCCCCGCGGCATCCCCTTCTAGAACGATCATGTTGGTGGCGCTTTCGAGCTGACCCAAAGGGGAGTCCATCGGCACCAGGCAGGGCTGGGTTCTTTGCTCCAGCCCCTTGTCGGTCATCGAGGCTACGCCCAGCAGCTTGATTCGAAATCCCATGTCGCGCGCCTGCTCGATGTCGGTGATCGAGACCCGGTCGATGCCTTCGATTTCCATGCCGGCGAAATTCACGCGTGTTCCGAACGCGATCGAGGCGAGGAGCGCAAGCTTGTGCCCGGAATCTATGCCTCCCACGTCCAGCGTCGGGTCCGCTTCGAGATAGCCCAGCCCGCTCGCTTCCGCGAATACTTCATCGTAGGAAAGCCCCGAGCTTTCCATGCGCGTCAATATATAGTTGCAGGTTCCGTTCATAACGCCGAGAACTCGGCTAATCCTATTCGCCGCCATGCTCTCGGACAATACTTTGACGACCGGTATGCCGCCCGCCACGGCCGCCTCGAAACGAAGCGCGAGGCCGCTTTCTTCCGCTGCTTCCGCCAGGCTTTGGCCATGCGCGGCGAGCATGGCCTTGTTCGCCGTTACTACGTGCTTTCCGGTTGCCAGCGCGGCTTCAACCGAGTCCTTGGCCGACCCGCGTTCGCCGCCGATCAGTTCGATATAGACATCGATGTCGCTCCGGCGCGCCAGCGCCGCCGGTTCGTTCTCCCATTCGTAGCCCGATATATCGATTTCGCGCGGCTTCGTCCGAGAACGGGCCGAAACGGCCTTTATGGAAATACTCCTGCCGCATCTAGCTTTCAGAAGACCGGGATTTTTTTCGATAATTTTAATAACGCCGGTGCCGACCGTTCCGAGTCCCGCAATTCCGAGGCGCAATTCGTCCGCCATGTCTTGATTTTGCCTCTAGGTTGTCGGCGTTCCGCCGATTCTTTCGTCGTTTCCGCCGCGATTTAAATTTGCCGAGGCCCCTGGCAGCCCGCAAGCTTCGCGCTGCCGCCGAACACGGCGAATTCGCAAACTAAATTGCTGCGCCGCGGCGGATTAATTGCTAAACCCTGCAAACGGCGCCTCCTAGTTCTGGCTGGCGAATGCGGCGATTCAGGACATTCGCGCAAGCCTCCTAACTTTGCAGTCGCTCATGGGGTTATCCGCTCGATTCTGCAAGCCCTTGGCAATTTGGAGAGTAAAATTGTTCGAAGGCCGAAGAAAGAAAAATGCTGCTGAATGGATTCTCTATTGTCCTTAACAATGCTAATTAGCGGCCATCGCGGTCTGAAAAAAGCAGCAATTCCCGCTTAAATCGAGGCCATAGAAAAAATTTCTTGAATCAAGGATTTGCATAAGGGCTCTCGTTGAGGAAAAAAAGTGGGGGTTTTCGGCCAAGCGCTTGTTGCCAGTACCAATTTAGCAGTGACCGAAATGATGCCGCGACGGATTGTCGCCGCCGCTCGACTGAACGCTTACGATTCTTCGAAGCGCTGTCCAGTTTTGCATGCAATTCGGGTTGCGGCGGTTCGGCAATGAAATCGTCGAGCGGGTCCGGTAGGAGATTGAATCCGGAATGCCGGATTTGAGAAAAGTTCGCCCCGATTGAATAGATCTGATAACCCTCGATGCGCGCCTTATTCAATCGTCGGCCGTGCATTCGCCCATGGCGATCGCCTCTGATCAAAAACCGTCGACTCTTTTGCTATACGAGGCGAGTATCCCTCAACTGACCCTCGCGCAACAGAACCGGATAGGAAACCGCGGCCACCTTTGAATTGAGATCCTTGAGGGCGCGAAGCGTTTCCAGATGCATGTCGCTGCTCTGGAAGCTTTCATCCAACCCTTGCCGCAATCTCTTGAAATGCCGCTTTCGGCTGATCCGTTCCATTTTCCGGACCTCCGCCTTCTCTTCAACGACATAGCGCGCGATCGCAACGTCATCGGTTGCAAGCGTGCCAAAAGCAATCGCCATATTGTCCGTTACCTTGGAATACAATTCTGTTAGCTCGGCCCAGCCTTCGTCGGAAAACCGTATTTTTTTCCTTTCGACAAGCTCCGCGAAACGAACCAGCTGTTTCGACACGATATCGCCAGCGGCTTCTAAATCGACGGCGACCTCCGTCAAGTCTCTTGCAAGCCTTTTTTCCTGCTTAGTCATTTTCTCGAAGGGCAGCGCGGCCACATACCGGCGAATGTCCGCGAGCGCTTCGTTCAGCTGAGCGTCCATCTCGCGCACCTGCTTCAAGCCTTCATTGTCGCCATCGCGATAAAGATCAAGAATTGGATTAGCCATGGCGGTGACAATCTGCGACATTCGTAGAATTTCGCGACGAACGCTCGCCAGAGCGAGATTCGGAGAATCCATGACATTCGGATCTAGGCAGTTGATTTCCTCGGAACGTCGGATTTGGCCAGCGTTAAAGCGCCGCTCGGGCAGGAGCAAGGCGACAGGATATTCAAGAAATCCCAGAAACGGAATCGACATCAGAAGAATCGAGTTGAACAAAAGATGCACGTATATCAAGCCTTGAGCGGGATTCTCGTAGAAAAACGAAGGAACGGGACCTAGGAAATGGATCGCGACAAGCGCAAGAACGGCAAGCGATCCCCGGACGGCCAAATTGGCGTAGGTAACCCGCCGCGCCAAGGGTTCGAATTTGCGGGAAAGCCAGATAGGCAATAGCGAACTTCCAAGATTGGCGCCTAAAACTAATGACAGACCGGCATCGAAAGGAATTGTGCCAAGATTGACCAAGGTAACGCATATCAGGATTACTGCAACGCTGGAGTGCATTAAGAATGTCAAACCGGCTCCTACTAGGAAGGCAGCCACGAAGTCTTGCTCTAGATAGGCAGCGACCAAGGGTAGAAAGCCGCTGTTCCTGACCGGCTCGAACGCTTCCCTCAAGAAACCGAGAGAAATGAGGATAAACGCAACGCCGAGTAGCAGCCGACCAGCTTGGCGCGGCCGGCTTCGCGGCGAATACACGAACAACCATCCTCCAACCGCAAGTAGCAATGGAACGAGCCATTCCAGTCGAAACGACAGCAATTGGACGACTAGCGCGGATCCCAAGTCTGCCCCTAGAACCACCGAGAGCGCGGTTGAAAAGTCAAGAATTGCCGCTGCGACGAAGCTCGCGGACAAAAGGGCGACTGCCGCAGAGCTCTGAAGAACCGCAGCCATAACCAAGCCCGCGACGGCGGCCTGGAACCTGCTCTTCTTTCCGGAGAAAACGCTCCGGAACGAGGAACCGAAGCTGCGCTGGACGCCCATCTGAACTGTACTGACCCCGAACAGAAGCAGCATCGTAGCGCCTGTCACATTTAGTAGCAGCGTGAGGATTTCCATTGAATTCACCGTTTAGCAAGCAGTCGGTTCGGACTGGTGCCGTTCAATCTGCGCGACATGAAACTTGGTGCAGCGACCGAGTCGCCTCGGTAACCGCAAGTCCGGAATTCCACTTTATTCACCTTTGCTTCCACAATATGCGAATTTCGGCCAAATTGCCATCGCGCGCTTTGGCATCGCGCTGCAACGCCTATCCATACTATTTTTGTCATATGCCAATTCGGTTTGGTTGCGAAAAGATATCCTCGAATTGCTTGCGAAGACCGCTCCAGCCGTAGCTCGGGGTCGGGGAGTACTCCAATCCCTCGGCGAGCATCTCCGAATAATTTTCGGCTGCCCGATAAACGAATTCTCCTGCCGCATGGTCCCATAGCTTCAACCTGCCCGCCGGGAAGAAATCGACGCCGGCTTCCGCAAGCAGCCGACATTCGCGACTTGGATACCTATAGGAAAGCACGCGATCGAACACATGGAGCTTCCAAGCCAATTTACGGTATTCCGCATTGGCGAACAGGAAAAGCGGAAGGAACCCGGCCACGCAATAAAGAGCGACTGGCTTTCCGGTTCGTACAAGCGTTTTTCTTCCGTCAGCCTCGACGAATTCCGCGCCGCGGCCAAAATACGCCGAAGTCAAGTCGCCCGTCAGTAAGTCGTACAGAATTCCAAATGTCGTTTGCCCGAGTTCCGCAACCGCCAGCTTGCAACCGAAAAGCGGCAATCTCTTCACAAAGTTCCAAGTGCCGTCTAGAGGGTCGCCAATGACTGAGGCTCCCCCGTCTGCAATTCGAATTCAATAGCGATGGTTCGTCTGCCGCGGCTTCGACGTCAATGACCGCGTCGTCGGAAATGATATCCAAAATGCATTGATAGATGCGAACTTCGGATCGACGGTCCGCAATTTCGAAAAGATCCGTCGGTGGAGACTTGCTTTTAACGGCGCGCTTTGCAAGACCCCGAAAACGCGGCGGAATCTTATTCCCTGCCGGCTGTCCCAGTTTCTGGGCCGGCGCAGTCCCGTTTGCAGTCGAAATCGTCATTCGGCCGCAATAGCGAGACTATTCAGATAGCGCTTCAAGGCTTCGGGCTCGTCGGTTTGGATAATGCTAATACCTGCATTTTGCAGCGCGCCCCACACGGATTCCGGATCCAGCAAAGCTTTCGAGTCGCCCAGGCCGCAGCATGCAACCGCTTCGAGAGTATTGACCCACACGGAAACGCCTTTGCTACGGAACTTGGAGGCGCGCGAAGCCAGCGTCTCCAGAAAATCGAACTTTGCTTCCACCATGGGTGGACCAAATCGCGCCATCAGTTCGAAAAGCATGTCGGCATCTTCGCGGCAAAAGTGAATTTGGGGCATGACAAGTGTGCCGAAGCTTGCTTTCAAGGCTTTCAAGGCGGCGAGATCTTCGGGGTTTCGCAATTTGGATTTGAGATTGATCTGGTCCTGCATCCGGTGCCGGCGCACGCATGCTCCTACGTCGTCGAAAAGCCAGGGGTGCTTTACGTCAAGATCGAGAAAGATCCTGCCTTTCGCCACTTCCAGCAAATCGTCCAGAGTAGGAATGGTTTGGCCAGTTTCGGGCGCACTGGCGCCTCCCATCCGCGTTCGAAGTCGCAATTTCCTTAACTCGGACATGGGCAGATCCTGTGCCATTCCGCTTGCAAGCGTCATGCGGTCGAGCGTCGGATCATGCAGGTGGAAGAGTATTCCGTCTCTGCTGCGTCGAACATCGGTCTCCATGATTTCGCATCCCATGGAAATCGCAGCCTCCAGCGCCCCAATGCTGTTTTCCGGCGCCTTGCGCCACGCGCCTCGGTGGGCCGCTATCGCGGTTCGCCGTCCGGAACTGCGAATGAAGTCGCCATAGCTTGTCAAGATTCCATTCCTTTCGATCGTCTGGAGATGACTTCGCCGGACTCGCTATCGAACCAATGCAGCTGCTTGGCGGGAAAGTTGACCCGCATCTCGCTACCCGGCTCCGCAGAGCTGCCAAGCGGGGTCGTCAAACGTATCGGCTGCCCGTCGGCGAGTTCGGCAGTGATGATCGAGTGGGACCCGAGTTTCTCGCAATATCGGACTTTCAGCGCAATGGAGCCCTGCCGTTCCACATTTATCAATTCTGGCCGGATCCCGAGAACTACCGGACCATTCCATCCGCAAGCCGACAGAACGTTGCCGTCTCGCAGTTTGAAGGCACCGCCGTCTCCGGTCCCGCTGATCAGGTTCATTGGCGGCGATCCGATAAACCCGGCTACAAATGTCGATTCCGGAGCGTGATAGACCTCGTCCGGCGTGCCGAACTGTTCGATTTTCCCATTGCTGATCACGAGAATCTTGTCGGCCATCGTCATCGCCTCGATCTGATCGTGGGTTACAAAAACGCTCGTAGCTCCGATTCGCTGATGAAGTTCGGCGAGTTCGCGGCGCATATCGTGGCGCAGTTGCGCATCGAGGTTCGAAAATGGCTCGTCAAACAGCAAAACCCTAGGTTCGCGCACAATCGCTCGCGCAATGGCAACCCGCTGCCGCTGTCCGCCCGACAGCTGGCTGGGGCGGCGTTTAAGGACCGATAGAAGTCCCGTCACTTCCGCGACTCGGCCAATTCGCTCCCTGCGCTCCGTTTTCGGGACTTTGGCTAGCTTCAAAGCGTAGCCGATATTATCCTCGACGTTCATATGCGGATAAAGCGCATAGTCTTGGAAAACCATGGCGCAGCCTCGCTCCCTGGCCGGCAGGTTCTGGACCTCCCGGTCTTCGAAAAATATTTTCCCGGCGCTGGCTGTTTCCAGGCCCGCGATGACATGCAGAAGCGTGGATTTTCCGCACCCTGAGGGGCCAAGAATTACCGTAAAGGCGCATGCGTCAAATGTTGCGGACAGGCTGGAAATCGCTTCAACGTTTCCAAACTTCTTGGATAGGTTTTCAATGACGATTTTTGTTCGCTCAGCCATCGTTCACCTTGACGACAGGTTCAGGCCACGAACGATTTGACGCTGCATGACGGCGATCATGGCAACCGGGATAAACGAAACAAACAGCGCGCCGGCCATCAGAAGTGGAACTTGCGGAATTTCATCGATGTCGCTGTCGGCAATCCGCGCCAAGCCAACGACCGCTGTCTGCTGATCCGGGGTCGAGGCCGCAACTAGGGGCCAAAGATAGTTGGTCCAGGCGCCGACGAAGAAGAACAGGAGAGTCGCGACGATAGGGGTCTTCGACAACGGAAGAACAATGTCGATCATGAACCGGATCGGCCCCGCCCCGTCCATGATTGCTGCCCTAGGCAGGTCCTTGGGTAGAGTTAGGAAGAACTGCCGGAAGATGAACACTGCTGTGCAGTTCGCCGCAATGGGAGCCGCTGTGCCGAAGTACGTATCCAGAAGACTCAACCTGAAATAAGGCCGGAATCCGGCGACTTTTTCGATCGCCCAGTTCGCGCCCGTCGCGTCAAGAATCCAGTTTAGTGGCATCGCGACGTTAGCGACGATTTGGTACGTCGTGATCACGCGCAGATCTAGCGGTAGCATGACCGTGGCGATCATTACGGCGAACAGCGCTCTACGAAATTTGCCTTCGAAAAAGACCAGCGCATACGCTGCAAGGAAACAGAAGCCGACTTTCATGATGGCGACGATGGTCGCTATCGCGAGCGAATTCCCCAGCTGGCGCAGGAGTTTGGTTTCGGAAAGGATTTTCTCCATGTTGTCGAGGAAATGGCCGCCGAGCGCAAAACTTAGTCCGCCCGCCTCGATAAATGTCTCGTAAGGCTGCGTCGCTGTGATGGCTGCGATCACCAGGGGAAGCAGAATGAACGAAATCCCGGCGACAAGTATGAAGGTCGCCGCGCGGTCGACGGACCGAGCATTCTCGATCATTCCGCTATCTTTCATATTTGACACGCTTTTCCAGGCGGAACTGGAGAGCCACCATGATGGCGACGGCCGTCATTAGGAGCGCGGTTTGGGTTGCTGCGCCCGAGAGGTCGTAAGCTTTGAAGCCGTCGACGTATATCTTGTACACGAGTAGGGTAGTGGCCCCTCCCGGCCCGCCTTCGGTCATGGTGTCAATAAGTCCGAAAGCCTCTACCACGCTGCCGACAAACTCCAGTACGAACGTAAGAAACAGTTGCGGCGTCAGGAGGGGAATTTGAATGTCGATTATCCTCCGCCATGGACCGGCGCCGTCCATCGCCGCCGCCTTCGTAAGCGAGTCCGGTATGGTCTGGAGGCCGGACAGCAGAATGATGAAGTTGAACGGAATGCCGTTCCAGACCTGGGCGAACAGCAGCGTCAGATATGCGTCCGTGCCGTCGATCCTCGGGTTCCACAATCCGGGAAAAAGGTCGTTCAAAGGCGCAAAGAGTCCCAAGCGCGGGTTGAATATGAAAACAAAAACCAGTCCGATCGATGCTCCGGCAATGGCCTTCGGCCAGATTATGATATTCCGCGCCGGCTGGGACAGCCGGATTCCGCGGTCCGCCGCCAGCGCCAGAACCAGGGAGACTCCGATAGCCGTGCCGGGTGCGAGAACCATGAACAGAAGCGTCCGCCACATGGCTCTCCAGAATTCCTGGTCGGACAGAACGCGCCGGAAGTTTTGAAATCCGACAAATTCCGAGCCGCCTCCGAACGGGCGCTCGAGAAAAAACGACCAAAAGAATGCCAGAAACACCGGAATGTAGAAGAACATGACAATGAGCGCGAGCATGGGCAGAACCAATCCCGCAAATACCCACCTGTTCTTGAAGAAGCCAGTGCCGATGGCGGTTCTCCCGGCAGGGAGCCGGCCGGGTCAAGCCCCGCCGGCTCCGTTCAAGCGCGTCAGGGCAGAGTCGCGCCTTGATATGTTTGCTCGAAGCGGCGCAGCAATTCGTCGCCTCTCCTCTTGGCATTGTCCAGGGCCTCCTGCATGGTTTGATCCCCGTTGAAGGCTTTCTGGGTCTCTTCCTTGAATATATCGCGGAACTGCACGTAGAAGCCCAGTCGGATGCCCTTGCTATCCGCATTGCCCGGCTGGTTGAGCGAGCTTACGCCCAACTCAACTGTTGCGAATACTAGATCGCCCATCTCTCCTGAATTCTCAAGCCGGGTAAGCGCGGACTTCGTAACGGGCATGTAGCCCGTGGCACGAGTGAACTCGATCTGCGTGTCTTCCTTGCGGAGAAAGTCCAGGAAGGCGCGAGCCGCATCGACATCCTCGTCGTCGTGACCTTTCATGATCCAGATCGATCCGCCTCCGATCAATGTGTTGCGTCGCTCCACTCCCTCGTACATCGGGGCCATGGAAATCGCCACGTTTTCGCCATGGGCCGTGTAGGCGGCAGCATAGGATCCGGTCGAGGCCTCCATCATTGCGCATTCGCCGGCGTTGAACGCCCGGTTGTATTTGCCTGCCGCAGTGTCCTGATCAAGCAAGACCAAGCCCTCTTGGCGCCATTCCGCGAGATTGTTGAGGTGCTGTGCGACAAGGCCTCCGTTGAACGTGTATTCGGCGTCAAGGCCGCCATAGCCGTTGCTATTGCTGGCAATTGCGACGCCGTGGCGCGCGGAGAACTGCTCCAGAACTCGCCAGGGATGGGCATCGGATGCGAATGGACAATCGTGGCCCGAATTCTTGAGAAGCCGCGCCGTTTCGATCACCGCCTCCCAGGTCTGCGGAATTTCAGTTACGCCAATTTTCGCCAATTCGTCGGTTCGCGCGTAGAATACCAGCGTCGAGCCGTTGTACGGCTGCGAAAAGAGTTCTCCGGTTGAAGTTTCGTAGTAGGACCGAGCTCCGTTGATGTAGTCTCCCCAGTCCACGTCGGGCATGGCCTCCTGCACGGGAACGACGGCGTCGGAGAGCATCAGATCCAGGGTTCCCGCATCGAAAAACTGAATTAGGACGGGATGCTGCCGCGAACGGAACGCCGCAATCGCCTTCTGCATTCCCGCCTCGTACCCGCCTTGGCCCACGCAGACGACCTTGTGCGCACTTTGCGACTCGTTGAATGCCGTGCAAGCGGATTGAATCGCGGTCTCGATCCTGCCAGTGTTTCCGTACCAAAATTCGATATCGGCGGCGGGAGCGGGGATTGCCGTCGCGGCGAGCGCGATAGCGGCCGCAGGTGCAAGTCTAGTAGAAGTCATGATTTCCCCCTTGATTGAAGCTGGCACGGGGGCATGATTCGGCCGCCCGCGCTTTAATACACCAATAGTGTAATAAAATCGTTCTGATGTCAACTATTCCGCTCAAGGAATTCCGGCATCGTCGAATAACTCGAAATTAAAGAAATCGAAGCTCTCCGAATGCATTCGCATTCGTTTCAAAACACGCCGGCGGGTTTTCGGAACCTGCAATACCTAGGTATCGCGATATCCGTTGCATTGCGCCGGAAAACGTTAAAGCGGGCTACGCGCGCATGGAAACCCCACTTGCGGCTATTGCATCCCGGAAAGCAAATTTGTCCGATCTTTCCAATAAATTGGGCGAATTGGCGATGAAACCGGTTTTGCAGTGCGCCAGTTCGACATTGCACTTTTCTTCATATCGCGGATATGGCATCGTAAGTCCTTTGCCGGTTGGAGGTGGCCCGAAGACGCGGCGAATGCCGGATGCAGGCGATGAAATCGCCGCTGCTTTCGGGCTAGCGTACCGCGCCTTGCGAGCCAAAGCCGAAGGTTTCCCAATTTGGAGGCGGCATGCTGTTTTGTAGAACAGGAGCGTCTTTAAAACACTTAGAATGTAATTAGGGGGCGACGTGTCCTACGATCCCAAACAGTCGATACCAACGCGATTTAGACGCGGCGCTAAATCGACGGACATTGTTTCGCGAAACGAGCGCGAGTTGCTAAGGATCGTTCGCCTTAACCCGGGTATTTCACGCGCAGAGCTCACAGAGCGAATGGAGCTGACCCAGCAGTCCGTCTATCGCTTGACCGAGTCGCTTGCGACACGGGGAATGTTGAAACTGGGCGTTCCCAGGCCGGGCACCGGGCGGGGCCAGCCGAGTCCGACAATTATGCTGAATGCCCGCTACTCGTTCTCCGCCGGGATCTCGGTGAACACCGACATGGCCGGCGTATGCCTCCTTGATTTCGCGGGAAACGTCCTGCTGACCGAGTTGACGGGGATTGTCAATCGACCGATGCGGCAGGTGCTCGAGCGCGCCAAGGCCGTGATCGAGGGCGGAATAAAGTCCCGGAATTTGGAACCGGAAACAATGTTCGGCGCAGGTTTTGCGATTACCGGGTTTCTGCAGGAGGAGACAACCTACAACACGCCTCTTCCACTGCACGAATGGTCGTTGATCGAGCTGGGACCGCTGGTTTCGGAACTTGTCGGGCGACCTACCTGGACCGGGAATTTCGCCAACACCGCCGCCGTTTGCGAATCGATGCTGGGCTTAGGCAAATATATCCCCGATTTCGTCTATTTGTCCTTCGATTTCGGGTTCGGCGGCGCCATTATCGCCAACGGGGAGCTCTTGCGCGGCGGCCACGGAAATGCAGGCGAACTGAGCGCGATGTTCGCGGAAAGCGAGTCGGACAAGCGCCCCGCTCTCGAATTTCTTTTGAAAAATCTTCGCGAAAACGGCATTGAAGTGATGTCGGTCGACGATATTCGAAGAACCTACGATCCGTCTTGGCCCGGGATTGACGAGTGGATCGAACAGGTCACTCCCGCCCTGAACCGAGTGGTCAACGCAGTCTACGCGGTCATCGACCCGCAAGCTATCGTATATGGAGGGCAAATTCCGAAGGAGCTTGCGAAGCGGCTGGTTTCGCGGACCGAATTCGTCCGATCCCCGCGCCATGGAAGGTTGATGAAATCTCCCAGACTGCTGGTATCGGAACTAAAGGAAGACGCTTCCTCCGTAGGAGCCGCCGTACTGCCATTCAAGGAGATGTTTTTCTGAAAATCGAAGCGAATTGGGAGCAATCCGCAAATTCAAACTCCAGAACGCGCCGACGGCCCTGAGCTGCTCGTCGTCCAGGCGGGCGGCGTATTCGCCGACGGCCGCAATGCCGCGGTAGCCGCTCAGACGGGCGGCGATCATGATCGTCATGTAGCAGGCGATGCCGTAGCGCCGGCCGCGCTTCTTGCGACAGTCGGGGATGGTCTGCAGATAGTTGTGCAGGCTGCGCAATTCCTCGGCCGGCATCGGCTCGCCCTTCGCGCCGGTCCGCCATTCGGGCGCCGCCCGCTCGGAGCGCAGCTTCTCCCGCGCTCCGGCTTAAAGTTCGCGCATGTAGATCTCCTTCGGCTGCCCGTTCCGCCGCCAGCGCGCCGAGCCGCCCGGCAGCCGGAAAAACCCCTTCGTCAGGCCCAGCCGCCGCCAAATCGATGCTCGGTAGCAAATCCCTCCGAAGCGCGACGGGTCGACGAACGTCTCGGCCAGAAGAACCGGAAAGCCGTGCGGCTCCCGCATGTCGCTCGACAGGCGGCGCAGGCTGAGGGCAATTATCCGGGAAGCCAGGTTGGGAACCTAGCCGCGCTCCGCCGACATCACGAACCGACTGTTGTCGGCAATCAGATGCAGGCGTGATAACTGCTGCTCTGGCGGCCAGCCGATCCAGGCATCCCGCGCGCCGACCTTGAAGACGCCCGCCGTCCAGCCCAGAAGGGCCAGCCAGAATTCGCCCCAAACCGCCACGTGCCGAAGCGACTTGCCGAACAGGCTGTGGAACGGAAGATAGTGATGCTCTCCCTAACCATCGCGTCCCAGCGGCACCGCTCACCGGGCGCACCGTGACCTCGCTCAGCACGGCTCGCCGTCAAAAGCGCTCAGAATCTCCATGTGGGATTAACAACACGGCGACTTCTGAAAAGCCAGACCTAAATTTGGCTTCGGGATGAGAGCGGCTCGTTATGCGGACTTTTGAGGATCCCCGGCATCGGTTCCGCGTGAAGAAGCAAAGCGCACTACGATGTTCCGATATGCCGCCAGCCGTGTTGTCAACGGGCGATGCCGGCAATGCTCGTTCGTTCCGGTAGAAGCTTGCGTTCGCCGTAGCGTCGTCTTTGAATTTGAAAAAAGTTTTCCTAAAAGGCTATAAATGACACTTTGTAACAGATAATTTTCTTTAGAGGTCATTTATTGCCATTTGCTAATATCGTGTTTATAGGCCATAAGTAACCTGAAACATACCGATTAGTGGATTTAAAGGCCATTCGATGCTGATCTCTGAAAACATAATGACATCCCGACAAATGGAAACCGAGATCGGATCCCGTCTGGCTCAATTGCGGCTGTCCCGCAACGTGACGCAATCCATGCTGGCAAAAGAGTCCGGGATCGGCGTCCGCACCTTGCGGCGCCTCGAGGCCGGCGAGCCGTCGACGTTCGACACGTTCCTGCGAGTTGCCTTGGCTCTGGACCTGGGCGACGCCATCCTCGGCGCAGTGCCCGGCGGCCAAATCCGTCCGATCGAGCGCGTCTCGCTGGCCGGCGCCCAGCGACGGCGCGCGCGTCCGAGACCACGAGAAGATCTCGACCCTTCCTGGACGTGGGGCGACGACGCGGATGACTGATGCCAGCGTCAATCTTTGGGGACGACGCATCGGAGCGGTATCATGGGATCAAACGCGCGCCCTTGCGGTCTTTCAATACGATCCGGCATTCGTCGGCGCCGGTATCGAGGTTGCTCCTTTTACGATGCGGGCCAGAGAGGCGCCCTACGAATTCCCGGAACTCAACAGGAATACTTTCAAAGGCCTGCCGGGAATGCTTGCAGACACCCTGCCGGACAAGTTTGGAAACCGGCTCATCGACGCGTGGCTGGCCGAATCCGGCAAGAGCAAGGAGGCCTTCAACCCGGTCGACCGACTCTGCTACATCGGTCGCCTTGGCATCGGAGCCCTTGAGTTCAAGCCGGCCATCCGACGGCGGACAAGATCCAAAGTACTGGATGTCGCTCGATTGGTCGAATCGGTGAATCGGGTTCTCCACGAACATGCGAATACCGCGGGGCGTTGGGACGGCGGGAACGATGCCGATGCGCTTGAGGACATTCTGAGCGTCGGCACGGCGGCAGGCGGCGCACGCGCGAAAGCGGTTCTTGCCTGGAACCCGACAACCGGCAAATTCCAATCCGGTCAACTAGCCGCCGATGAAGGCTTCGAGCACTGGCTCCTCAAGTTCGACGGCGTTTCGAACAACAGGGATAAGGAACTGGCCGGTCCTACAGGCCTTGGCAAGATCGAATTGGCGTACGCCGGCATGGCGCGCGCGGCCGGCATATCCATGGCGGAATGCCGGCTTCATCACGAGGGCGGACGCAGTCACTTCATGACGAGACGTTTCGATCGGGACGACAAGGGCCGCAAGATCCACATGCAGTCACTCGGTTCGATGCGGCACTTCGACTTCAACGACCCTTCGGCGAATTCCTACGAACAGGTCGTCATGACGATCCAGGAGCTGGGCCTGGGGATGCTTGCGGTCGAAGAGCAGTTTCGTAGGGCGCTCTTCAACGTCCTGGCGCGCAACCAGGACGACCACGTCAAGAATATCTCCTTCTTGATGGACCGATCCGGGCAATGGTCACTGTCCCCGGCTTATGACTTAACCTATGCATATAATCCAAGGGGCCGATGGACCCGAAGCCACCAAATGAGTCTGG
This sequence comes from Albidovulum sp. bin36, assembly GCA_002238565.1. GTDB lineage: Bacteria > Pseudomonadota > Alphaproteobacteria > Rhodobacterales > Rhodobacteraceae > JAPPFL01. The sequence continues at coordinate 9,610 of MPMP01000066.1, read as the reverse complement.
CCGGCCGCCGCAACGGCTTTGAGCGCGAAGATATTTTCCGGTTTGCCGGCGCCGCCGGCCTTAAACGGCGCAAAGCGCTTAACATACTAGACGAAGTGAGCGCTTCCGTCCGTGATTGGGCCAAGCACGCCGAAGCAGCCGACGTTGCACCGCATGATGCGGACCGGATCAAAAATGCCTTCAGATCGAACCTGGTGTCGGGACGGTAGGGGTTTTCCGTCCGCGTTCCGTACGACTTGAGAAAGTCGGCGTCGGCTCCACTGCACTCCGCTAAATTCCGTGCTTCGCGCTTGCAAAGCTCGGTGCCTGCGGCACAATGCAGTACTGCCGGACTGTCTGAATGGGGATTATCATACCGAACAGCCGCTTCGGGAGGCTGTTCATCCGCATCGACGCCATGTCGTCGATCTCGACTTTCCAGCCATCCAATCGACGGGCGGCTATTGGAGATTTACGAGAAGCACGAACGCCTCGCCCACGTTCGACGACTCACTATGCTCCCGGAGATCTTCCGAAAGTCGCACGACCTGAGAGAAGTTGGTTCAGCCGCTTCCGGGTTCGAAAAAGGTCAGGAAATGCGTTGAAGTCCGCTCGTACGTTGTCACCCGACGCATCGCCGTGCCGGAACGGGTGAAAGTCGAAGAGATAGCCGTCTCAAATACGATTCATTGACGATCGCTTGCGTCGGCGCCGTTCGGCAATTGTGCCGGTTCATTGCGTTTCGGTCGGAAAATTCGGGCCGAAGCCTTCGTATTTCTCAAGTTCGTCGCCGACGATTATCCACGGTAGCTTCTCTTCCCAGAAAATGTGATGGCTTGGACGCGCTTCGCTCGGATCCAACATCGTCGACGCGTAAAGAAAAATTTCCTTGTCCCGATTAACTGTCTCGAACGACATCGACGTTCCGCATTTGCGGCAAAATCCTCGGTGGACTCCCGGAGATGATTCGTAGCGGCTAGGCGGCCTGCCGGTCCATTCGAAGCGAATCCTGTCGACTCCTACGAATGTCGTAAATGGCGCCGCTGTGCATCTGCGACAGCTTTCGCAGTGGCAATGGCAGGATGAATTGGCTTCGCCTCGAAACGACCAGGTTACGTCGCCGCAAAGGCACCGACCACGACTCTCCATATGCTTCCCTCCGCAACCGCGATTCCCGAACACTGGCACCGCAGAGCGCAATTCGCAAGAAGGCAAATCGCCGAAAGCGGTTCATTCGCAAAAATTCCTGGCTTATCCATTACCCTGCCTCGGATATGCCGTGATCCGCTGTCCAGAGAAATTCGATTATTGCAGTTTCTGGGCGCCGAAAATCCTACGTGCGCGCGAACGCGACGCGAACGATGCGGCATCCGGATATTCCGCTTTCTTCGATGGGCAGGGCCGCATTGGCCGTTGCATCGAGCGGACCGGCGATCCGGGAAGGCGCCGGAGACAAGGCGCATGCGCCGCGCGAATTAATTTCCTTCGAGCCAGTCTTCAAACCGTCGGAGCCTGAGCGAAGCGGTTTTCGAATACCATTCGCTGTCGCGGAAGATCGCTCGTCCCTGATGATGCGGGGCGTTCGGGAGATGGTCGCTCATCGGCGTTCCCGAAACGCTGTTTTTTCCGATCCTGAGAAAGGCCGAGTTTCTCGCCGGCCCGTACGGGATGATTTCGGCGAGCCTGGCAAGCTGCGCCGGGGACGTCGCGAAGTCGACGAATTCCTTCGCGAGCTCTTCCTGATCGGTTTTCGCGTAGATCGCCCAGACCTCGTAGCCGATTATTCTGCCGTCCCACACGATTGAGATCGGCGCTCCCCGGTCGTGAGACGCGGAAAAGAATCGGCCGTTGAATCCCGACGCCATAGCCGCCCGGCCGTCCTGAAGCAGTTTTTCGGCATCCGAGACGTCCGTCCACCAAATTATGCTGTCTCGAATTTCATCCAGCTTCCTGAACGCGAGGCGAAGCCCCCGGTCGGTGCTGAGAAGGTCGTACACTTGGATTGCCGGCACGCCGATAGCCAGAAGGGCCCATTCGAGGACTGCGTCGGGGCTTTTCGGCAATGCTCGCTTGCCCGGAAAATTCTCGATATCGAAAAAGTCGTTGATTCGACTTGGCTTTACGCCCGGATACGCCCGGTCGTCGTACGCGACGACGGTTGCATAGAGATTCTGAACCACGCTGCAGTCCAGAAAGGCGCCGTCTACGAAATCCTCCTCCGGCTGCAAGCCGTCATATGCCGACACGACAACGCGAAAGTCCGTTTCCAGGAGCCATCCTTGCTCGCAGGCGGTTATCGCATGGTCCCTCTGCATGTCGATGACGTCCCAGCTCTCCGCTTGAGCTCTGTCTCGGAGTTCATTCAACGATCCGGAGTGCCGCATAATGGAGGGAACAATGCCGGACTGGCCGGCATACGGCTCCAGGATCGCCGTTCGCTGCGCGTCTTCGTACGCGCCGCCCCAGGAAACGACGACAAGAGAGTCTTCGGCAAAGGACGCGGGCGCCGAGCAGGCTGCCAGAACAAAGGAACTAAGCAGAAGCGTTTTCTTCATCGCGCAACTCCTCGACCGTATCGAGATAGGCACGGATAACGTCGGCTTCGGTTACGATGCCGATGAGCCGATCGTCCGAAGAGAGCAGGGGAGCCGCAATGCCTACGAATCCGACGAACTTTTCCATCGCCTGCCTTACATCGGTGTCTTCGCGGAAGACTACGTCCGCCGGCTGCATAATCTCCGAAACCAGTGCGTCCGAATTCACGATTTGCTGGTTTCTGTAGACGATTCCCCGAAACTTTCCATTGCTGTCGGCGACATAGACTTCGTTCCACTTGCCGGGAGAGCAGCGATCAAGCGCCGCGTTCGCGCATTCGTGCGGCAGCGCCGAGGGAAATTCGGAGGTTGCGAAATCCGCGACTCTGATCGCCGCGAGCCTTGCATGATCGCGACCTTCCGAAAGGTCGATTCCCCTCGCGGCAAGCTGGACATCGAACAGCGATCTGCCAAAAATCCGGTAGGCGACCAAATTCGAAAAGACGACGGCCACCATTGCGCCCACGGTCAGGTCGTAGTTGCGAGTTAGTTCAAATACGATCAGGATCGTCGTAAGCGGCGCGCCGATTACCGGGCTTGTAACGGCCATCATGCCGCAAACGGCATAAACGGCGATGCCGGAGTTTTCAAAAAGCTGGAATCCGTCGAGCAGGTTCCAGAACAAGGCCCCCGACAGTATGCCTATTAGGAGCGACGGGCTGAATGCTCCGCCGGCGAAGCCGAATCCAAGGCAGACCGCAGTCAGCACTATCTTTGCCGGCACGAGCAGCGCGAGTTCCGCGGGCGTGAACGCGCCTTCGATCGTGGCGAACCGCAAGGCTTCCTTTCCGATGCCGATTACATCGGGCAGCCAGAGCGCCGTAACCCCGACGGCTAGTCCCGCCGCTCCCGGCCTTAGCCATGCGGCAATCGGCAGATTCGCAGCAAGTCTGGAACAGCGCAAGATAGCTGACATGTAGATTTTTGCGATTAGCGCGGCGACGATGCCCAGCAGGGCGAACAGCAGGAATTCGTAGCCGTTCTCGACGCCGGAGAATTCGACGAGGAATAGCGGAGGGCGGTCGAACATCACGTTGGCCATGACGTACCCCGTTGCCGAGGCTACGGTAACCGGCGCGAAGGCTCGCAGCGAATAATGCCTAAGAATGACTTCATGAGCGAATACCAGCCCCGCTATGGGGGCGTTGAAGGCAGTAGAAATCGCGGCCGCGACGCCGCACGCCATCGCGATCGCCGAAATGGATGGAATTTGCAGTTTTAGCTTGATCGCGGCGCTTCCAATCAGCGATCCCAGATAGACCATGGGGCCGTATTGACCAACGGAGGCTCCGAATCCAATCGATACGGCCGCGGCAATCGTCGATACGGTTCCCGACCGGGCATCGGGAAGCGGCAGCCGCATCTGCGAGGCGTAAATGACGTCGGGGGGGCCGAGCGGCCTTTTGGCCGCCGAGAATTTCTGGATGAGCAATCCGACGATGATTCCGCCGACAACCGGCGCAAGCAGCGTCGCTGCAAGCACGATGTACGGGCTGCCGCCGAATTGAACCCTCATTCTTGGAGAGATCAAGAGCGCGTTGTTAAGCCAGAAAACGGTGTCCGCAAACGCAATAGCTGCCAAGGATGCCACTGTGCCGACAAGCAGCGCAACGGCGGTCAAGGCCAAAATCCTATAAAGGGCGCTTCCTTCGTGCGTCATGGCAATCCGGTTCTTTCGGGCGGCTTGTATCGGAAGATTGCGATATGCCGCCTTGGAACGCAACCGGAATAGAGGCTAGTTGCCGCGAAAGCGCATCGAATCCGCTCGCGAAGCAGGAAATTGATGTAGATATCCCTTGGCCGGGCGAAGCGAGCATGGCGTTGCAAAGTCCTCAAGTCGAAAATTACCGCGGATTTCCAGACGGCGGGATATTGGAAGCGCGTTGAATTTCCTGAAATAGGCCGAGGATTGCCGCGCTGAGCGCAGACAAAGCCGCGGAAGGCGGCGAAAAGGCGGTCCCGGGCCCGCGCAGTCGCTATCGCCTCCGCCGGCAATGCGCTGACGCCACCGGAAATTCCCGAATAGCAACTAGGATCGAAACTTGGTCCTGCGGAACTGATTCCGCGGTATAGATTGCAGTTGCTTCATTCAGCCTCGGACCGCAAACTCCAGTCCAAGGAGCAGGAGCCAGGTCGATGCAGCATCGCCGCCGGAAACTCCGCGTCAATCATTTTGCGCAGGCTCTTTTCCGCACTCGCCGACGGCATGGAAAAAACGCAGTGTTTCGATTTTGTTCCGTTTAACCGGATTGAAGGAACGGCGGAACGAATTGTCCGCCGAATCGCAGTCTGCGGGGCGACCTCGACATGGTGTTGCAATGACAGTCCGTTCCCGCCGCGCTCAAAGCCACTTGAATCGTCGCCGCCCCATCGCCGGCAGCGCTGGAATCTCCAGGTCCGAGACTCCGTTACCGATCACGGGGTCGACCGTGAACGCCGGCCGGTTCGACAGTTTCGCGAGCCGGCGCATCGCCGGATGCAATTCCTGTTCGGGAGCTATGATCGAAGCAAAATGATCCCCATGCGGTCGATCGACTCGTTTCCCTTGGCGATTGTTCGACCAAGCCGCTGCATTGCCGTTATTGCTGGAGTCCCGGATCCCGGTCGTTGAGCGCGGACGCTTGAAACAAATTCGCCCAAACTCGCTGAAGCTCGGCCTTTTGAACCTTTCCCATCGAGTTTCTCGGCAACTCGTCGACCAGCAGTATTTTTCTCGGGCACTTGTATCGAGCGAGTTTCAAGCGCAGTTCGTCGTCGATTTCCGAAATCGCAATGCCTCCGCGAGCTACGACCGCCGCGACTCCGGCTTCGCCCAGGTCGGTATGCGGCACGCCAAAAACCGCGCTTTCGACCACGCCGTCAATCTCGTCGATCAAGGCTTCCACCTCTTTAGGGTATACGTTGAAGCCGCCGCATATGATCACGTCCCTGGCGCGGCCGACAATCGAAATATAGCCGTCTTCGCTGGCGGATCCGATATCGCCGGTAATAAAGAAGCCGTCGTCGCGAAAATCTTTCCTGGTCGCTTCGCGCATACGCCAGTAGCCCTTGAATACGTTGCGCCCCCGAACTTCGATAGCTCCCGGCTCGTCGCTGGCGGCCAGGTTGCCTCCGGCATCGCGGATTTTTACGTCAACCCCTTCCAGAGGCTTGCCGACAGTTCCGGCCCGCCGCTCGCCCTTGTAGGGATTTGACGTGATCATGCTCGTTTCGGTCATGCCGTAGCGTTCAAGGATGGAATGCCCGGTTGCCCGGCGCCACCCTTCGTGGGTCGCCGTCAGAAGCGGCGCGGAACCGGAAACGAAAAGCCGCATGCCGCGCGCAGCTGCGCCAACGCCCGGCTCCGCAAGCAATCTCGTATAGTAGGTGGGCACGCCCATGAAGGCCGATGCGAGGGGCATTGCCTCGATGATTTTCTTCGCCTCGAACCTAGGGAGAAAGACAAGGGACGAGCGAGCCATCAATGCGACGTTCGTGGCGACGAATAGCCCGTGCGTGTGAAAAATCGGCAAAGCATGGATCAGCGCGTCGCTTTCGCTAAAATTCCAGGTTTTCTTTAAAGTCGCCGAATTCGATGCCAGGTTGTCGTGGCTTAGCATCGCCCCCTTCGGGCGCCCGGTGGTTCCCGACGTATAGAGAATCGCGGCCAGATCGTCCGGACCGCGCTTGACGGGACTTCTCAAGGGAGTCGCGTCGGACGACCTTCGGGCGAGCGTTCCTTGTCCGGAGCCGTCGAGCGTAAGTACGGTTTCGACTTTCGCCTTTTCCGCGGCAGGTCGCAGCCCGTCCAATTTTGCGGGGTCGCAAACCAGAATTCTCGGCGATGCGTCGCCGATAAAATAGGCCATCTCCGAAATCGTGTAGCTCGGGTTGAGCGGCAGGAATACGCCGCCCGCGAAAACCGCGCCGAGATAGAGTTCAAGAGCCTCGACGGATTTTTCCACCTGAACGGCGATTCTATCCCCGTGCCGAACTCCCGAATTGCGCAGATAGGAAGCGATTCGCCTCGCGCTGTCGAAGAATGCGCCAAAGGTAAGCGATTCTGCTCGGTCGGGAAAGCGAATGAACACGTTGTCGTCGTACCCGATCGAATGCCTGCGAAGCTCCCAAGCCAGGCAATTGTCCTCTAGACGTTCGCATGAATCATGAGCGCTGCTTGTAGAATGCCGAGAAATTTCGCCGTCTCGCCGACCTATCGCCTGTCTCGCCTCGGGATCCGGCGACCCGTCAATCCGATTCTCGAACGGACTCATTAGTCCCGCGTCCCATTGCTTCTGAGATGCTTGGCGACAGCTTCCGCTATTGCGAAGCTAACGCGCCTGTTCGCCTGATGCGTCACTCCGGCAATATGCGGCGTTAGAATCAAGTTGGGACAGCCCTGAAAAGCGCTCGCAACTTCGCCCGACAACGGCTCGTGCTCGAAAACATCTAGCGCCGCCCCTCCGAGCTGTCCGGATCGCAGGGAGTCCGCCACCGCAAGATCATCGACAACGCCGCCTCGGGAAGCATTCACGAGCATCGCGCCTCGGCGCATAGCCGAAATAGATTCGGCATCGATCAGCCGTCGAGTCGCTTGCGAAAGGGGAACGTGAATGCTGATGATATCGCACCATCCGAGCAGACTATCGAATTCCATTCTAGCGGTGCCCGCTTGCCAATGCTCGTGTTCGCTTGGCAAATACGGATCGAATGCGGCGGTTTCCATGCCAAGCGATCTTGCGATTTCCGCCGTCGCCCTAGCCGTGGCGCCGAATCCGACAAGCCCGAGACGCTTGCCGGCAAGTTCGCCGCCGGTGGCTTCCGCCCTTGGCCATTCGCCGGCCAGCAATCGTTCGGAAAATCCGAATGAACCTCGAATCAAGCCGAACGCGGATGCGATGACGTATTCGGCGACGCTTCTCGCGTTAATGCCTGCGGCTGCGAAGATTTCCGCATTCAATTCGCGGCATGCCTCGACGTCGATGTTGTCCAGGCCGGTGCCCAGCCGTCCCACGCATCGGAGATTTTCGGCGGATTTCAGCAGCTGGCTGTCCACGCGGGTTTGGTTTCGAACGATAAGGGCGCTCGCGAGCCTGCTGACGCGGAGCAGGTCCACGCGCTTCTTGAAAAGGTTCGGATCGTAGTGCGTGTCGAATTCGGACGACAATTCGCTAATCGCGTCGCCGTCCATGAATTCCGATATGACAATCATGGTTCTACTATAGCTCGACTGCATTGCCTGTTCGGGCGGACTGTTCCGCAGCTTCTCCTATCAACACTGACCAAAGCCCGTCTTGCAAGGTAACCGCGGGCCGGCGCGAGCCCGATCTGACAAGATTGAAAAATTCCAAATGCTGGTAGAATGTCGAGCCATGGTGCTCTCCGGCTTCGAGTATATTCGGGTCGACCGAAACTTGCTCGATCGCGTCCGGGCGATAGCTGCGGTCGGCGAAGGCGATTTCCGAATGGCGGGAATTGCCGGCGCTGAATCGGGAAGCAGCGGGAATTCGAGCCTCCAGCCGAGCGCTCGAACCTACTACTGCGATTGTATTCTGCCAATCGCCGCCCTCCGCGAACATGCACAAATCCAGCATCCCCCTTGCTCCGTTCTCAAAATCCACGATCGCAAACGCATTGTCCAGAATATCGGGAGGCCTGCCTTCGTATAGCTCGTCTTTATGGTTTACGTCGGCTCCGGCCGATGCGTAAACCCGCACCGGATCCGATTGGAGCGTCAATCTCATCAGGTCCCAGAAATGGCAGCACTTTTCGACCAGCGTCCCGCCGGTCCTGCGATTGAAGCGGTTCCAATGGCCGACCTTTTGAAGAAAAGGGAAGCGATGCTCCCTGATCGACATCATGACCGGCGTTCCGATTTCACCGTTTCGAATCCGGCCTAGCATCTTCTGGAGCGGGGGCATGTATCGATACTCCATGGCAACCCAGACCGGTACCTCCAGCTCCTCGGCTTTCCGAATCAGGCTTCGGCAGTGTTCGGATTTCGTGCAAAGCGGCTTCTCGCAGAGGATCGGTTTTTTCGAGGTTAGAACGTCCATCATAATGACGTGATGGGTGTCGTTCGGAGACGCGACAACGTAGGCATCGCATATGTCGGCCGCAAGCAGTGCCCTGTAATCGTCGAATGCCTTGGCGGCTCCGCCTGCCAGCGCGGCAGAATTAACGAGCATTGCCGAATTCGGATCTGCCACAGCGGCAATTTCGGCGCCTTCGATTAGCGAGATGTTACGGATATGCTCCGTTCCCATCATCCCCGTGCCGATGATCCCGTAGCGCACCATGGGAGTATCAAATTTTCATAAATTGTACTGCCAGTGGCCCGCTGGCATTCCAGTCGAGGAAATCCGCCCATCGCGTATTCATAACGCATAATTTTATCGCAAGCATGGCGTTATCCCCCGTCTTTGACCAGTGGCTGCCTACATTTGCCTTCAACCACTCGCAAGCCGATTTGCACCCTCTGTTCCGGATAGCGGTCGTGCTTCATTCGATCCCTGTTGTGTTCGAACTAGCGTTCACCCTGCGGCCGATTTGCGCTTGCTGGATTGCGGTCGGAAATTGTCTATCTCCGCGGCGGCGCGACTCTCCTTGAGGCCGCGCTTCGCCCCGTCGAAACACCGGCTCCGCTCGCATTCGCCGGGATGGAGACTCATAAGCGACGCGTTCCCGTATTACGGAACATGGAAGTTATCGAAGATGAAAAGAATCCTTGGCTCGTCGAGAAGCTTTTCCGCTACAGTCCTGATCCAGTTCGCGCCGTCCGACCGAACCACGGTTTACGGAGCCTTGAATAGCCCGCCGGCACTAGCCGGCTTTCCGATCGCGTCCACAAAATTCGTGTCGGGCATCGTTTTCTCTGAAACTCTATTCGGGCTTTGGTCACACTTTCCCCTGGCCGCCGGCACCCGTTTTTTTTCGAGAGGCAGCCACGGTGGCGTCAGTCTGGATGGCGTCGCCGTTCAATCACTGTCGGCGATTATTCGGGCTCCCCGGAAACGGCCTCGTGACGGGCCGAGAGCGGTTGAAGGCGACGCCGGGTC
>MPMP01000065.1 GCA_002238565.1 Albidovulum sp. bin36 | reverse complement strand
TTAGGGAACCCCGGCACGATTGCGCAGTCCGCGCGGCGCGCGGTCCGGACAACCGTTCACGGCAGCGTCCAGGGCGTCGGCGGCAGTCGGACAACACGGATCGTCACCGCTCGACCGAACGCTTACTGATTCTCAAGGAATGCGGACACGTTTAAACCGACGAGCTCGCACGCAAAAATTCACGATTTCTTGGGTGCAAGAGAGCTGGTCAGGAATCGAAGGCGCGGGTCAAAGACGTTCTCAAGAACTGACCTCGGATCGACGAGCATCAACATGGAGACGACGGCCACGCTTCGTGTTTCGACCTCTTGAATTTGTGGCCGATGCCGCTTCCGAGTATCGTGGGAAGACGACCGGTTCGTGGTCGAGACGAGTGCAGAGGAACGGCAAGCAAACCGTCTCGGATTCCGCCAAATTCTCATGATAACTTGCAGCGACCAAAGCCTTGGCGGGGAAACCTCGCGAAATTCATAGCGATAGGGGGCGATCGGGCACTTCATGAGCAAGGACATCAGGTCGCTCGGGTCTTTCGTCTGGTCGATCGCCGAGATCCTGCGCGGCGACTACAAGCAGTCGGAGTATGGCAAGGTCATCCTGCCCTTTGTGGTCCTGCGTCGCCTCGACTGCATCCTTGAAAGCAGCAAGGACGGCGTTCTTGGCGCGGCGGGCGAGCTGCCGGACGGCATCGACGAAGCCACGCGAGACATGGTGCTTTTCGGTGCGGTGGGCGGCAACGTGAAGGTCTACAACCTGTCACGTTTTACCTTCGCGACACTGCACGGCCAGGATCCTGGGCAGCTTCATGACAACCTCCTCGACTACATCATGAAGTTCTCGGGAAACGTCCGCGACATCTTCGTCGACAAGTTCCTATTCACCGAGCAGCTGAAACGGCTGAACGAAAGCGGCATCCTGTGGAACGTCTTCGAACGCTTCGTGCAGGTAGACCTGCACCCGGACAGGCTGAGCAATCTGGAGATGGGCCATCTCTTCGAGGAGATGATCCGCCGCTTCTCCGAAATCTCCAACGAGACTGCAGGGGAGCATTTCACCCCTCGCGAGGTGATCCGCCTCATCGTCGACCTGCTCATCGCCAACGACGACGAAAAGCTTACCGGGCGCGGCATCATCCGCCAGGTCTATGACCCTGCCTGCGGCACGGGCGGGATGCTGTCGCTGACCGAAGAGGCCTTGAAAGAGTTCAACTCCGGAATCCGGGTCGAGCTCTTTGGTCAGGAGATCAACGGCGAATCATTCGGCATCTGCAAGTCCGACATGCTCGTGACGGGTCACGATCCCGAGCAGATCGCCTTCGGCAACACGCTCACTCAAGACGCCCATGCGGAGAGGAAATTTCACTACATTCTCTCCAATCCTCCCTATGGCGTGGACTGGAAGAAATACCAGGAGCCGATCAAGGCGAAGGCCGAGAACATCGGTTTCGACGGCCGTTTCGGGGCAGGAACTTCCCGCGTCTCCGACGGCCAACTCCTCTTCCTCCAGCACATGATCTCCAAGATGCGCGACGACGAGGCCGACTCGCGCATCGGCATCGTGATGAACGGCTCGCCGCTCTTCACGGGCGGCGCGGGATTGGGCGAGAGCGAGATCTGCCGCTGGATGCTGGAGAACGGCTGGGTCGAGGCCATCGTCGCCCTGCCCACCGACCTCTTTTACAACATGGGCATCCAGACCTATGTCTAGCTCCTGACCAATCGCAAGCCTGAGGGCAGGCGTGGCAAGGTGCAGCTGATCGACGTCAGCGGCGAGCACTTCTGGAAACCCAAGCGCAGGTCCCTGGGCAGCAAGCGTCGCGAAATTTCCGAGGAGGCGTGCGCAGAGATCGTGCGCATCTACGCCGGCTTCCTTGACGGCGAGGGTGAGGGCGAAGTCTCGAGGATCTTCGACACCGCTGACTTCGGCTATCGGGAGATCCGCGTCGAGCGCCCCTTGAAGCTGAATTTCTCGGTTGACCCGGAGCGGCTGGAACGTCTGGCGGCCTAAAGAGCCTTCGCAAAACTGGAAGACGATGAACGAGCAAAAATCAGGTGCGCGCTGAAGGGGATGGGCGACAGGTTTTCACGAACCGGGCCGAGTTCGAAAAGGCGCTGACCGCCGCGCTGCGACTGGCCCGGATCAAGGTGGGTGCACCAGTGAGGAAAGCGGTCCTGGCCGCGCTGTCCGAGCGGGATGACGAGGCAGACATCTGCACCGACAGGAACGGCAAGCCCGAATCAAACACCGACTTGCGCGACCACGAGCTCGTGCCGTTGAGGGAAGACTTGCGCGACTACATGAGACGCGAGGTCCTGCCCTTCGTGCCCGACGCCTGGGTCGATGAGGGCCACAGGGACATCCGCGACAGGCAGGTCGGCCGTGTCGGCTATGAGATCAATTTCAACCGCTACTTCTACAAGTATGTACCGCCGCGCCCGCTCGAAGAGATCGATGCCGAGCTGAAGGCGCTTGAAGCAGAGATCGCGGGACTTCTAAAGGAGGTGGCGGCGTGATTTCCTTCATCGACTGTTTAATTTCTTATTGCTTTTGTAGGAATCTCACCCTATCATCTTGAGGCAACAAGACCCGCCACGCCTCGGACGGAACCCCGGTTTCGCACTGCGCACCCCGGCGGGTTGCTTGTTTTTCGGGCAACGCGTTTGTGGAACGGAGTTGCCGTATGAAGTTTGAAAAGCCTGCTGTATCCATAACAGATCAAATTGAGCTGCTGAAACGTCGCGGTATGGCCGTCGAAGATGAATCGCTTGCTCAGCACTACCTGCAAGTCATCTCCTACTATCGGCTCAGAGCCTACTGGTTAACCTTCGAAATGCCTGTCGCTGGTAACGGTGATCATGCCTTCTGCGAAGGGACAACCTTCGAAGATGTGCTGGCGCTCTACATCTTTGATCGAGAACTCCGTTTGTTGGTGCTGGATGCAATTGAACGCGTCGAGGCCGCCTTTCGGGCACGATGGTCGCATCACATGGCGATGAACCACGGGCCACACGGCTATCTGGAACAGGGGCATTACGCGCATATCGCACGTCACGCAAAGGCTGTTGCTGAACTGAACAAGGAGTTCAGTCGGTCCCGCGACACGTTCACGGATCACTATCGGAAGAAGTATACGTCCCCCAAGCTTCCCCCTGTGTGGATGGCGGCCGAAGTCATGTCATTCGGACTGTTGTCAAAGTTCTACAGCGATCTGAAGCTTCGTGCAGAGCGACGGGCCATAGCCAAACCCTTTGGTCTGGACGAGAAAGTGCTCGCATCCATTGCGCACCACACCAGCCATGTGCGCAACATCTACGCTCACCATGGCCGCCTTTGGAACAAGCGCTTCGCGGTGACAATGACAGCACCCAAATTTCCGGCAAATTTACCCGTTGCCATGCGCGGTGCCGATGCCCGGTGTCTGCACAATTCCTTAGTCATGCTCGATTACCTGCTGGCGCTGATTGCGCCCGACAACGAATGGAAGAACCGCTTGGTCACGCTGATCGACAGCTTCCCGATAGCGGATCCGGCAAGAATGGGCTTTCCGGTCGACTGGCGGACTAGACAAGCGTGGAGGGTGTGAAAATGGCAGGCGTAGTCGTCCACGCGCCAAAGGCGTTCGAAACCGAGATCACAGTGTTTCTGCAGGAGGCGGCAGCATGATCCGCAGACGGTTCAAGTTTTTCATGCCAGAGCGGAACGAGTTCTCCACCGAAGGTGAAGAAACCCTACTTTCCGTATCCGAGTATTACGGAGTGAAGCCTCGTTCAGAAGCGTTCGACACAGATGCTGCGGAAGGCCGTGCTGCATCTCTTGAAGGATATCGCAAGGTCAAGGCGGGCGACTTTGTGATGAACTACATGCTCGCTTGGAAGGGAGCTTACGGCGTCTTCGACCATGACGGCATTATGAGCCCAGCATAGGCAGTCTACAAGATCGACCCAACATATGCAGATCGGCGATTCATCCACCATCGCTTGCGATCCAAGCACATGCGTTCAGTTTTCCGAGCACGGTCGAAAGGTATCATCGAGTCCCGACTTCGCTTATATCCTGATGCCTTCTTGTCGATGGAATTGGGGCTTCCCGATCTCGATACTCAAAAAGCCATCGCCGACTTTCTCGACCGCGAGACCTCCCGCATCGACCGGCTGATCGAGAAAAAGGAGCGATTCTTGGACCTGGCGGCCAGACGGATACACGCGCTCGTAGATGAGGCATTTTCTGATTCCGAGGTGCCAAATGTGCGTTTCGAGAATGTCGTGCGTCGGATGCAACGACCTGTAATCTTGTCAGAGCACGATGAGCTAATCAGGCTCGGATTATTCAACCGCGGGCGTGGAATGTTCAAAAAGCCTGCTGCTGATGAAGTGGGCATGGGCGATTCGAGTTTCTACTTCGTGCGAGAGGGTGATTTATTTTTGAGCGGCTAATTCGCTTGGGAAGGAGCAGTCGCCCTCGCAACTGAAGAAGAAGCAGGCTGTGTCGTTTCCCATCGCTATCCAGTTTATAGAGGCAGAGACGGTGTGAACACTGACTATATGCTTGGATTGCTCCGAAGTGGTTTCGGAGATTTCCTCCTGAATGAATCTTCGCGAGGATCGGCAGGGCGCAACAGGCCATTGAACACTTGGAGGCTTGGCAAGGAAAAGGTCCCGCTTCCTTCCATTGAACTCCAACAATCCATTGATCGTGCTCTAACATTCGAACGCCAGCTCAAGAAAAAAGCAGCACGGTCGATTGTTCTATTGAACGAGACGAGGTCAGCTCTGATCACCGCCGCCGTCACCGGCGAGGTCGACGTGACGATCTGGGGCAAGAAAGGCCAGACGGATCGTCGGCTGGATCAGATCGAGGAGGAGATGCAGGCATGACCAGGTGTATTCGGCATTCGCAGGTGCGTTTTTTGAAGGCGCGATCCGCATGTTCCAGAGGGACAACGAGATGCGGAACATCGTGCTTTCCGATCCGGAAGCGCGCGGCAAGGCGACGCGCCATTTTTTTACCGCGCATTGCGGGAGGCCCGGGAAGCCGCTTGACCTCTGACTGTCCCGCCATCTCCTCAAAGCATCGCTGCCCTCGTCCTATCTCAGGTGCCGAAAGAGCTCGCCGGTGAGCCGGAACCGTCAAGTGCCCACGAAATCGCCGCGCCGATCCTTTCGGCCGCTTCAATGATTTCACGGTCCCAGACGTGGGCGTATCTCATGGTCATTCGCATTTGTCGGTGACGAAGCAGCCATGCCACAATCGGCAGGGGAATTCCCTTCATGACAGCCTGAGAGGCGTACGTATGTCGAATGTCATGAAGCCGGACGTCGGTAAGGCCGGCCCGTTAACGGACCCGGCGCCACAGCCGCAGATTATGTCCGTAGGGCCTTTCCGGATTGTAGGGGGACGGAAACACGAACGGGCCGTTCCCGGCGAGTTTCCGCCCGATGACGGCACGGGCGTCCGCACTGAGGTGCACGGTTCGCGGTCTGATCTTGCTGTCGGCGAGCCGGAGCGTGTCTCCGTCGACCTCGGACCATCGCAGGTTCTTGATCTCGCTCTTGCGGGCTCCCGTGAGCAGAAGCAGGCGGATGATGTCGGCCTGCCCTTGGCATGCAGGTCGCTCGGCGACGCAAAGGTCCAGCGCCGCGTGAAGCCGGACGATCTCCTCCGCCGACAGGAACCTGGTGAGCCGGGGCCTCGGATCCATCCTTGTGCGCTGGGCGGGGTTCACGGAGATCAGGTTGCTGGATGCGGCGTGGCTCATGATCTGGCCGAGAAGCGCCAGGGCCATGTTGGCATTGCCCGGCGCCGTGGCGATGTACCCGTCGAACCAGGCATCCACGTCGGTTGGAACGATCCGATCCAGCCGCAGGCGCCCGATTGCTAGGAGCAGCTGGCTTCGGAGAAGGGAATCAAAGGGTACGAATCCCTTATGGGAAAACCTACGCGATGGCGAGAAGGCATGAATTTTCAGGCCGCGATCGCGAGGTTTTCGCGCGCGAAGTTGTTATTGGCGGCGCCACCTCTTTTGTCCATCATTATCGCCCAGCGGACGCTAGGAAGCCTGACTTCTGCAAGGCCCGGAAGCCCGGGATCGCCTGCCCGGACGTGATGTACCAGCGCATGCCGCTGCGCTTCATGCGCGCGGCGGCGAGGGTCTTGTTGGCGGCTTCGACCACGCCGGAGCCGATCGCGAGCTTCTCGGCCCTGAGCTCGGAGTAGCGCATCCGGCTCCGGTTCTTGACGAAGTAGTTCAGAACCCTCCGGATGGTCTCGCGGCCGCGCGGCTCCTTCGCCCGCCCCATATAGTAGCGCAGCGAGCGGATGACCTTCCCGACCCCGTCGGGTTCGTCGCGCAGCGTCGTGCGCCAGGTCGTGAACCAGCCTTCTTTGGCAATACGGTCCGAAAAGTCGGCGAGATGCCGGCAGGCATGCCAGAAGCAACCTGATGGCACTGAACTTAGTCTTCCGCGCTCGTGCGCAATCGACCGATTCGGCAGCATTGTCGCTGCCGGTCGGGATATTGTTGGCAAATCCGCTGCGATTGAAATTGCGCTCGGGCGGCGCAAGTGAAGGTCGTCGCCGAGGAGCACCGGCTGCAGGCGCGACGCGCCGGAAGCCAACCGGCCACGAGGCGAATCACTTGTTGCAGTGAAGGGCGGCAGCGGGACCGCGAGGATGCGGGCGTCGCCGTAGGCGACATCGCTGATTATTCATCCGTTGTGATTCGGAGGCGCATCCTCAAATAATCCGAAGGCGGTCGATTTCCCGCTGCATTTACCGGATTATCGGGTGCATCCCGCTAAATGGAAGAATGCAGATTCGGCTAAGCCGCGGACCTCCGGAGCAGAAGCGACCTCCGGATTTGCACAAAGCGGAAGCGGTTTAAACACGTGGCGAGGCGGGAGGAATTCGCGGAAAACTCAATTATTGCAAGGCGCAATCCCTTCATCGGAAGCAAAATCTGCAAGCTGTCCTTTGGTGCAAGTGAAATAGCGAAACGCGTTCGTCACCGGCAATCAATTTGTTCGAACGCCGAATTTCGTTGATCGGCCGATAAGCGAGGCTGCAATTCAGCAACCAGGCTTAGGAGCGTAGCGGCCAGGTTTCCATTGCTTGCATAGCCGAATCGAAAGACTTCAATTTTCCGACCGAGCCAAGACCCAAGGCGACATTTGCGGCGACGGCATTCGCGAATTTCGCCGTTTTTTCAATGTCCCATCCCTTGCTAAGCCCCGCTATGATTCCCGCCGTAAAGCTGTCGCCGCATCCGGTCGTATCGACGACATCAATCTCATGCGCGGGAATGCGGAACGAGTGTCCGGCTTCGGAAGAAATAAAGGCGCCTTCGCCTTCAAGAGTGAGGATTGCGTTTTTAACGCCCTGATTCTTGAACCATTCGGCAACCTTTTCCGGTTCCCGAGATCCGGCCATTTCCGCCGCCTCGTCGATAGAGGGAACGAAGTAGTCGATAAAAGGCAGTAGCGGCATGACCTTTTCCAAAGTTTCTTCATTCGCCAGTATCAGGTCGAATACCGTTGTTCTGCCAACTGCCTTGGCCCGTTTTAGCAATTCGGTCGATCGTTCTCCGTCGAACGCATCCAGAAGACCCGTGCCGCCAAGATGGACGACGCGAGCGTCCAGCGCAGCGTCGATTTCCCTATCCGACATCGTAAAGGTACGAGTTGTCCCTGGAACGAAAAACGCCGAACGCGCACCATTGGATCGAATGGGCAGGAGACTGCAGGAAGTTTGCTCCGACTCGTCGATTTGAACCAAATCGGTTTCAAGTCCGAAGCTCCGCATCTTCCGGATCAAATAGTCGCCCATGTCGTCTTTGCCGACTCTTGCGGCGATACGGCCGCGCAGCCCCAGAATTGCGCATGCGACGGCTGTTCCTCCGGCGGTGCCGGCGACCGTCATATCGATCTGTTCGATAAAATGCGCGCCGCCTTCGGGAGGCATGCTGTCCGCGTAGCGCCCTAGAATGTCGAGAACTAAAAATCCCGCCGCCGTGAAATCAAAGTTCGGCATGCTGGCTTTTCCCTTTCCTTGCATCTGACAGCGGTCGGAACGCGCGTCCTTTCGCCGACCGTTCAATAATGAACGCCTTCCTCGGCAAGTCGGCGGAACTGTTCCAGGCATTCCGGATTGGCGAGCGAACTGAGGTTTTTGATCGCTCGCCCGCCAAGCGATTCCCGAACGGCGGCTTCGACTTTCTTGCCGTTAAGCGTATACGGGATATCGCGCACCTCGTAAATCCGAGCCGGAACATGCCTTGGCGAAACGTCGGCGCGGATTTTTTCGCGGACTTCCCCGGCGAATTCGGCCGTAACGGCGAACCCCGTCCTAGGTCTCAGGAACAGAGCGATTTCCTCATCGTTGTCGGTTCGCACTCCGCAGGCGACAAAATCCTCCAATTCGAGGAATGTAGCGCAGACGGCATAGATTTCGGACGATCCGATGCGGACTCCTCCCGGATTCATCGTGCTGTCGGAACGGCCGTGCACATAGCCGCCGCCGGTCGCAGCCATTTTCGCATAGTCTCCGTGCGTCCAAATTTCGTGCCTGTCCTTGAAATACGCGTCGCGGAAGCGCCGGTCGCCTCCTTCGCCCCAGAAGGTTAGCGGCATCGACGGAAACGGCTCAGTGCAAACCAAATCGCCCTGCTTTCCAATCAAAGGCGCGTTTCGGTCGTCCATGACAGCCACCGCGTGTCCCAGCGCCGGCACCGTCAGCTGACCGCGCCGGACGGGATGGATTGGCGAACCTATCAGAAATGATCCCAGTATCTCGGTGCCGCCGCTGATCGAAGCGAAGCACATGTCCCGCTTCACCGCATCGTAGGCCCAATCGAATTGTGCCGGAAGTACCGGCGCGCCGCACGCGAGCATAAATTTGAGGCTGCCAAGGCTAAAATTTTCATTCGGCCGGTAATTCTCGGACGCGAGAGTCGACATGTATTTCGGGCTGACGCCCAGGTGAGTGACTTTCGCCCTGTCCGTCAGGTTCCAAAGCGGGGAAGGATCGAGGCCTGTCTCTCTCCTCAGGATCGGTGCGCCGTCGTAAAGACCTATCGCGGCTCCGGCCGCAAGCGCGGACACGGTCCAGTGATACATCATCCATGCGGTATTCGTATACCAGATTACCCGATCTCCGGGATGCACGTCCCCGTGAAGGATATGCTCCTTTAAATGCTGAAGCAGCACGCCGCCGGTTCGGTGAACGATCGCCTTCGGCGCTCCGGTGGTGCCGGAAGTATACAAGATATAGGCGGGATGATCGAAGGGCAGGCGAGTATATTCAAGCGGCTCGTCCGATCCGAATTCCTCCATTTCGGAAACGGCGGCTCGATCGAATCTGAATTCCGTTGAAATTTTATCGACGATTAGATGCTCGACGCTATCGATCCTTTGCACAACGCTGCATATGCGAGAGGTCGCGTCTCGCCTCCGCAGCCCGTAACGATACTTCGCCTTTGCGAACAGGACTCGCGGGTTTACCTGCCCTATGCGATCGACGATCGCTTCCGGTCCGAAATCCGGCGAACAGGATGTCCAGACTGCCCCTATGGCTAGGGTGGCCAGCAAGGCGGTCAACGCGTCCGTATCGTTCGGCATTATTCCGGCTACCCGGTCGCCAGGCGCCACGCCTGCGTCGCGAAGCCCGCTGGCAAACCTGGCGACCGCCGAGCGCAATGCGGCTCGGTCGACTTCACGGTAGTCGCCGCATTCATCCATGGAAAAAACGGCTAGGCTCTCGGCATCCCCCTTCAAATAGTTTTCGGCGAGATTTAGTTTTGCATCCGGAAAAAACTTGGCTCCCGTCATCCATGCCGCTTCATCCGGCACGAAATTAATCTTTCCCTTTTGGCCTTCGACTCCGCAGAAGTCCCAGATGGCGCCCCAGAATTCGCCGATACGGCTGACCGACCAGCGATGGAGAGAGAAATAGTCGCGGGGATCGAATCCATGGGATCTGGCAAATTTCGCGAGTGCGCAATTTTCGATTCTTTCCTCCGAAGGGGTCCAGAGAATTTCAGGCAATTTTCGATCCCTCATACGGCGCTTCGAACGAAATATATTTATCTTCACTTACAGCGCAATTCTTGTCGAGTTGCCTGCTTTTGTTGTTTCCGGCTATCGACAATCGAAAATTCGAGTGAATTTCAGTTCTTCATGGACTGGGGAGTCGGCATGACGCAGGCGGCCTAATCACGCGACTTGGCATTTCAAGTCGAGATTCGACCGTCGTGGGACCGCTCGGCATTTCTTGGGCGGAATTCGGGGGCGTGAAGCCGGAGGCACCCGGCTACGGCGTCTTCAGCTTGGTCGAAGCCGCCGCCGGGCCCGCCTCCAGCGTCTCCAATACACGTTCCAGCCCTGCATGCGCGCCGTCTCCGGCATCGTCCTCAGGTTCGCCTGGGCCACCGCGCCGGGGCCACGCTTCGGCAACAGCACGGCACTTTACAGGCCCCGCATATGCTCGGTCTGAAACGCCGAGGACCCGACCTCGTACATGCTGACGGGCTTGTGCGTGGAATTGGAACTCGATTTCGGTTTGTTCGACCGTAAAATATTTCCATCGACGCCGGATTCAACATAAACGGTACTGTCTTTACTTGCCTGAATTATCGTTGAACCGAAAAGGAATTTGCGGAAGAATTTTCTGAATCTGGCTGGGGTGGTAGGATTCGAACCTACGATACACGGTACCAAAAACCGTTGCCTTACCACTTGGCTACACCCCAGTGACGAAAGCTCGCTTAAACGAATCAAGGAGGAATTTCAACTGTAATCATCCGGCCTTTTTCCGTGCGCGGTACTTTTCGCGCACTGTTTTAGAATAGAGCAAACTGCTGGCAGACCGTGTTATTTCTTCATCGATTCTAGTACAGCCGCCGAAGCGGAAATTTCGAACGGCGCATCGCTTGTCCCAAGGATTAACCGAATTCCAACCGGGCCTGCAGGCTAGTCCCCGGCGTGTTCAACTATTTCATTCCGGCGGCAAAGTAGTGAATGAACTGTCCGACATCGAGCGAGCCAAGAGAATGCGGCGGCCGCCGCGATACGCAAATGTCGGGCTGCCCCGTTCAGGAGTCTCGGAGCTTTTCGAATGTCGGAAAGGCCGCGAGCGGTATTCGGGCGATTATTGATCGCGGTCGCGGTGTCGCGCGCGGCTATCGTTGCAGGCTTGCCATGGGAATCCAATCCTTAGAGCTTCTGGAAATAATTTCCGAGCAACCGCTTGGTCGGCGGGCTGCGAAGGGCTAGCGATCGTAATATGCCATGGTCGAATAATGCCAGGTTGCGTACCGCGCGAACGCCGATCCTAGGAGCGTCCCGCGAACGGACCGACGCGGGCAAGCTCGTCGCCTGTCTTGGGAAAACTTTACGGCAGGTGAACAAAATCTGTTCATTCCGGGAGTCGACTCTCGAATTAGATCGAGTTGGCTGTCGAAGAATTGTCATAAGGAATATTCCGCGGCTTCTGTTCGGCGCTTCGCTTTCCCTTAATTTTTTGAAAACAGACGGTTCCAAATCCAGTTGACGAATGATCGGCCGAAATTGCCGATCGCGCGCACGTCATTCGAATTCCGCGAGGCCGCTCAAGGCAGTTTCGAATAGTACTCTTTCGCTCGTCTCCATGCTCTCGGGCGCAAGCTTTTCCTGAGTCATTGCATCCACCGTTCCAAGACAAATCGAGGCGCAAGCTACCTTTAGCGCATTAGCGGCCGCGAGTAGAGCCGATGTCTCCATATCGACGGCTAGGACCGACTTTTCTATCAATTGCGAGCGATTGAAATCGGCCCGCCGGCGGCCTTCATCGTCGATGCCGAACATATCGCGATAAAAGGCATCGTAGGTAGCGTACTTGCCCGACATGATGCTCCGGCCTTGTTTCGCGCCTGCCGTCCAAAGGGATTCTACAAGTCCGGAATTCGCTGGATATGGTCCGCCGCCGTCTACGTAGGCCGAGCACGTGCCGTCGAAGCCTATGGCTTCCCTGCTTATCAGCAAGTCGCCAGCCGCGGCCGGACTGAAATACATCGCCGTGCCGATCCTCAAGAATCGGGTGATGCCGAGATCGGCTAGTTCGTGCAGCACGATCGTAGCGATGGGCGCGCCCATTCCGAATGACGCAACCGTAATGTCGCGGCCGGCGAATTTGCCGGTTAGAGTCTTCAGGCCGCGCGACACGGGAAGAAATTTCACTTCGTCGAAATGTTCGGCGATGCGCGTTAGCCGTCCCGGGTCGCCGACGAGAATGGCCCGGTCTCCGACCTCGTCGGAGGTGTGGCCAAGATACCAGGCGCGTTTCATGCTTCGCTTTGCCTCATGCGCTCTACGAGCAAATTCCGAGCGCTTCGAATTCCAAGCCGAAGGGCTTGGGCCGGATCGGCGACCGCGGCCATTTCCGCGGCGATGAAGCCGCCGGCGAGCGTATCGCCTGCGCCCGTTGTATCTTGCGCCTTTAGAGGCGCGATCCGAATGCCGCTTTCTTGATCTCCAATCCGTAGGACAATCCGATTTTCGCCGCGGGTCTGCACGATTATTGTGTTGTTCGAAATGCGGCCAATCAGGTCGCGTTCCGATTCATTGCAGAAAATTACGTCGGCCTGACCGGAAATCGCGTCGCGCAAGTCGGAGGGATAGGCGTGAAGGTCGCGCTTCAGCACCCAGTAAAGGCGCGACCGGCCGGTTCGGCTGCTCAGGATTTCCCGTATCAGATGCGGCGGACCGACGGTTATGCAAATATGGCTTGCTTCCCGAAGGATTTTTCTCTGCTGCGCGTTCAGAGCCTCTTCGCCGGACAGCGCGGGGTCGAAAAGGCAGGCGCAGCTCCTGTCAGGCTGATAGGCAAGGATGGCGGTCGGCGAGGGACGCCCTGGCATCGTCGCGATTCCCTCGATTCCGACGCCATTTGACATGAGTTCGCGCTTGTACCCCTTGCCGGCTTCATCGTCGCCCACCCAGCACACGGCGCAAGCCTTCTGACCGGCTCGGGCCGCGGCCGAAGCCACGTAGGCCGGGCAGCCGCCGGCACGGGGCCAGCCGTTGGAATCGCGCCGGCTAATCAAGGTGGTTTGATCGCCCGCTATCTGACCCGCGAGACCGACCACGTAGTCAACGCTTGCATAGCCCGTAGCCGCGAGGAATGTCATGAAAGCAGCTCCAATGCTTCGACTGTCGAAACTAGCTGCCCGAAATACCGGTTTATATCCTCAAGCGAAGCGGCGGCGAGATGCTGCCGATTGGAGTTGGTCGCGTCGGCGACAACGCAAACTTCAAAGCCGTGCGCGAAGGCGTCCTGAGCGGTTGCCCGAACGCAGACATTTGTCTTGATTCCGCAAAGGACCAGCCGTTCCACCGATTGCTCGAGCAGAAACAAGGCGAGATCGGTCGCAAAGAAAGCGCTGAAGCGGCGCTTCGCAATCTCGATCTCGCGCGCGCCGTCGCCCGGACCGAAGCCGGCAAAGTACATCGCGTTAAAGCCGCCGCCAATGCAGTGAGCCGGAAGGCGCCTATGTTCGAAGTCCGCAAAATATTTGCGATGCCGGTCCGCCGTATGGACGATGATTTTGCCGCGCTGTCGCGCAGTCCGGATCAATGAAAGGCAATTCGGCACGACTTCGGAAGCCTCGGCGTAGAAATGCTCACCATCGGAATGGAGAAACGAGTTTTGCATGTCGATAACGATAAGCGCCGTCTTCATGCTGCCCGTTCCCTTGCCCGAACGCTGCGCCACCCCGCCCAGCAAAGCGCCACCAGCACCATGAAATAGGGAATCGTGCCGATCAGCTTCGGCGGAAGCCCCGCGGTCTGCATGCGGATCTGGACCGCGTCGAGGAAGCCGAACAGCAGGCAGACCAGCGCCGTGGGAATTGGCCTGTTCCGACCGAAATAAAATGCCGCCAGAGCGATGAAGCCGCGCCCCGCCGAAAGGCCTTCGTTGAAAAGGCCGATGGAGGCGAGCGCGAGATGCGCGCCGCCCATGCCCGAAAAAAAGCCGGCGATAACCGTGGACATATCCTGCAGGCTCTTGGAACCGAGCCCCATGGCGTGAGCGACTTGCGGCGCGTTGCCGGTTGCCCGCAAGCGCAGCCCGAAACGGGTGTCGGAGAGCACGAACGGCAATACCAGAACTGAAATCCAGGCGAAGAGGGTGACCGGTTCAATCTGCGCCGCCATGGGGCCGATAACCGGTACCGACGATAACGACTGCGGAAAGATTTTCGGTAGAAGCTGGACGTCCGGCATGCGCAGCGTTCCGCTGGAATTGAAGCTCCAACTCAGGACAAAGCCGATCAAGCCCGCAATCAGGAAATTCAGTCCGAGCCCCGCGACAATCATATCAGCCCGCATGCGCGTGATCGCCAAAGAGAAAAACAGCCCGATCAAGGCGCCCGACCCGGCGGCGGCGAGGACGGCGACAAGCCATGAACCCGTAACCGACGAGACGATTACCGCGACAAAGGCTCCGGCCAGCATTTTCGCGTCCAGCGCGATGTTGACAATTCCAGCCTGCCTGTTGATCAGCCCGCCGATAGCGGCCAGCAGTATGGGCGTGGTCAATACGATCGAGGACGCCAAGATCTGATCGACAATCATTTGACCGCCTTTCGTCGGAACAAAGCGATCCTTCCGAGTTCCACGACCGCGAAAATCATCACGGTGCCCTCGATAATGTTGACGATATCGAGCGGGATGTCGGAAAACAGCTGCACTGTCGTCCCTGCCGATGCGAGGGCCCCGAACAGTATCGAGCCGAAAAGTATGCCGACGGCGGTGTTTCGCCCGAGCAAGGCGACGGCCATTCCCGTAAATCCGTAACCCGGCGAGAATCCTTCGGCAAAGCGATGCAATTGTCCGAGCGCATGCGACGCGCCTCCCAAGCCCGAGACGACACCGGATATGACCATGACAAGGATTATGGTGCCGGGGATCGATATGCCGACGGCTCTGGCGAATCGCCGGTTCTGGCCGACGATGGCGCTTTCGACCCCCGCCGGCGTCCTCCTGATCCAGAAACCGTACGCCGCGAGAACGAAAAGCCCGATTAGAAACCCGGCGTGCAGAGTCGAAGGCGGAATCAGCCGCGCGAGTTCCGCGCTTTCGTGTATCAGCGGCGTGACATTGTTGCCTGATTTTTCGGATAGCAGCGGACCATTTACCAGATAGCCCGTTATGCCCAAGGCGACGAAGTTGAGCATTAATGTCGAGACGACCTCTTCGATTTCGTATCGAGCGAGCAGATAGCCCGGCACTGCTAGCCACAAGGCGCTAACCGCCGCGGCCAGGGCGAAGCCCGTCGGCACGAGCAGGAGTCCCAGGGAGGAGGGCAGAGCGAATCCGACGAAGGCGGCGCCGAGGCCGCCGACAACAAACGCGCCCTCGACGCCCACGTTGAAGACTCCGGCGCGGAAGCAAATGGCCGTAGCCACTCCGGTAAAGAGAAGCGGCGTGGCAGCCGAAAGAGTGGCGGCGATCCTGTTTGGCGAACCGAATGCTTCTTGCGCGATCAAGGAAAAGACAAGGAGCGGATTTTTCCCGATGACGAGCAATACTAGCGACGCGACGAGGAGGGCGGCGATAAACGGAAAGACCAAGCCGATTCCCTTTTCGAGTCGCTCGATGCCCCTTTCGCGAAGCGCCGCCGCCGCCTCAGGCATCCTGCGCGGTCCCTGTAAGCATCATTTGGCCGAGGATCGCGACATCGGCAATGCCGCTGGACGCTTCGCCGACGATGCGGCCGTCGGCGATCACATATATTCGATCCGAAAGTTCGATAATTTCTTCCAATTCTTCCGAAACGAGCAAGATAGAAGCGCCTTTCGCTCGAATGGAATGCAGAATGGCGTGGATCGCGGCTATGCCTCTCAAGTCTACGCCTCTCGTAGGCTGCGAAACGACCAGAAGAGTCGGGTCCGTCGCCGTTTCGCGGGCGAAAACCGTTCGCTGCTGATTGCCGCCCGAAAGGCTTCGCACGGCGTCGCGCAATGAACCGAAACGGACATCGAGTTTTGTCAATCGATCGGCGGCCGTTCGCCGCATCGCCCCAAGGTTGACGATTTTTCCCCGTTGGATAGGCTTCCTGCGCTGGCTGCCCGCAATAGCGTTGATCTCAATGCTCGCATCCAGGGCCAGTCCTTCATGGCGCCGGTCCGCGCTTACATACCCCAATCCCTCGTCGCGCCGCTGCCTGTTCGTGGCGTACGTAATATCCATTCCTCCAAGGAGGATTTGCCCCGAAGACGGTTTGCGCAGCCCGACCAGGCATTCAACCAATTCGGACTGCCCGTTTCCCGAAACGCCGGCCAGGCCGACGATTTCGCCGGCTCTGACGAACATGTCGATTCCGTTCAGCGGATGCGATCTGTCGATCGCGGGCGCGTAAAGGCCTGCGACTTCAAGCGCGGGTTCTTCGACCGCTCGCGACGAGCTCTTCCGGGTCGTTGGAGTCCGCCGGCCAAGATCTAGGCCGCCGACCACGTGGTGCGCGACTTCGGAAACAGTGGAATCGTCTACGCTGCTCGTAAACGCAACTTCGCCCCGTCGCATGACAGTTACGCGATCGGCGAGAGCCATGACTTCCTTTAGCTTGTGGCTGATGAACAGGACCGTAGTGCCCGCGCCGCGCAGTTTCCGAAGAAGATCGAAAAGGTCCTCGACCTGCTTAGGCGCAAGCACCGATGTCGGCTCGTCCATGATTAGTACGCGCGTGCCCCGACGCAGTAGTCGGATGATTTCGACGTATTGCTGGATATGCACGGGGGTCGTGCCGGCTTTCCTGTCCCAATCGACTTCGATGCCCGCCTGAGCCGCATGAGCGCCGCCGGAATCGCGGGCCGCGTTCCAGTCGATTCTTGCAAGTGGTCCCGCGACCGGCTCATCGCCGAGCACAAGATTCTCCAGCAGGGTCAAGTCCGGCGCCAGCATGAATTCCTGGTGAATCATTCCGATTCCCGACGCGAAGGCTTGGCGCGGGCTGGACATTCGGCAAGGCGCGTCGTCGACGATTATTTCTCCCGCGTCCGGCTGCTCAACGCCTTGCAGCAGCCGCATCAAGGTCGACTTTCCCGCGCCGTTTTCGCCGACGATAGCGTGGATTTCTTGTGGCTTGACCGCCAGCGAAACGTTTCGGTTCGCCTGTACCGACCCGTACGCCTTGCATAGGCCGACCGCGCCTAGGCGAACGCTTGCGCCGTCGCCTCGTTCGCGGTCCATGCCGGGCGCTCTCAAAAATCTAAAAGTTGCGGCCGATGAGCCATCGCCTCCGATGGCTCATCGCTGCAATGACGCCGCGGGATTCTATTTGAAAAAGTCGGGATAGCCTTGTTCGAATACGTCCCACACATCGATATTCCCGGCGATCACTTCAGCCTTTAGTTCTTCGACCTTGGCGATATAGGAGGCGGGAATGATGTCCTTTGTATGCATCATTTCCGACAATGCGACTCCTTCTTGCTCCAGACCGAATAGCAATGTTTCGCCGCCCGGGAACTCGTCGGCGGCATAAGCCTCGACAATTCTCTCGACGGCAACGTCGACGCGCTTTACCATGCTGGTGAGCACGTTTCCCGGAGCCATGCCGTCCTGATCGGTATCAACGCCGATGGCGTAGCGCCCGGCAGCCCTAGCCGCCTCGATGATGCCGATTCCCGTTCCGCCTGCAACCTGAAACACGATGTCTGCGCCTTCGTCGAACATTGCCTGGGCCATCTGCTGCCCTTTGGCCGGGTCGCCGAAAGATTCCGCATACGCGACCTTCACGTCGATATCCGGATTGACGGCTTTCGCGCCCTGGATGTAGCCAACGATGAATTTGTCGATTCCGGGGGATTTCGTGCCGCCGATGACGCCGATAATCGCCTCTTCGTTGATGCCCGAAATGGACGTGTCGGCAGTTACGTAAGCCGCCAGCGCTCCGGCGAGAAAGGAGCCTTCGTGTTCGGAAAACAGCACCGAGGCGATGTTGTCGCCTTCTCGCGTCTGGTTCATGATTACCCAATTCGTATCGGCATAATCCTTCGCGACCTTTTCCATCGCTTCTCCGTGAATCCATTCCAGGCTGATCACCAGGCCGAAGCCTCCGGAGGCGGCCCTTCGCATGATTTCTTCGCCCTGCGCGGCGACATCCTTCGATTCGATCGGACGTCCCTCGATGCCGGTTTTTTCCATGCCGGCCATAAAGCCGGCATTTGCGGTATCATTCCATGAACCGTCTCCCAGTCCGCCTTGCGCGACGATCATCGCCATCGGAGCAATATCGGCCGCAGTTGCCGAAACGGCTCCCATGCCCGTGGCAAGTACACATGCCTTGATTGCAATTTTCAACATCAACCCATCTCCTTTTTTTGTCCAACCAATCGTCCGCCAAGACTGCGGACATTGCTTTCGGCGGTCGACGACACCTCGATCGGCGTAGCGACCAGCCGCAAATCGTACGAATAGTACTCACTGAGATAAATCGCTTCGACAGCTTCTACGAGGCGGCCGGTCGCGTCGTAGCTAAGTCTGAATACAACCATCACCGGGGCCGTATCCGTTACATTTAGATGACCTGCTTCTTCGCTGCTCGCCAAGCGGGATGTAACACGCTCCGTTGCATCGACAACTCTAAATCCGGCCCTGTCCAGCGCTTCGTACAGCGAAAAATTCGGATGATTGCGCATTGTGCATCCGGATTCAGTTAACGCCGGCACCTTGCTGGCAACCGCCAAGGGAATGATCGAGCGATGCACGGCGCACGGAGCGCTTTCGACGGTGCGTACGCGTTCCAGAAAAACCGCCGGCTCGTCGCATTGGAACTGCCGGGCTCGCGCTCCGGATGCCGGGCCGAATGCGATCAATGTCTGCTTCGACGTCAAGCCATCGGCTGACGCGGACTGAGTAAAACTCTGAAGCTTCCCGGATTGCCGGTGCAGGGAAGGGCGCGCGACAAACCTGCCCACGCCCTGGCGACGATGAACGATGCCGTCCGAGACAAGATGTTCAAGCGCTTTGACAACGGTGCCGCGGCTCAGGCCATAAGCGGAGCATAATTGAGCTTCACTGGGCAACTTGTCGCCGGGCTTGAATTCGCCGTCGCGAATTCGCTGACGAAGATCCTCCGCGAGGATCGAATAGCGCGGTGCGAGGACCATCCTTTCCATGGCGATATTTTAACCTGACCAGTTGACTAGTCAAGCAAAAAATCTCGGATAGATTCGAGGCGAGAGCCGCCGTCAAATCCTTCAGATGGAAGTCAGCGGATTTAGCGCGTTCAATTCAGTCAAGCGCCAAATCAATCTCCAGCACTTAGTTGCATCGGCTTTCGGCTGGCGGCAACAAAAAAAGGAATTTCTAGTTGGGAAAGCCGGCGCCGTCTTAAATCGGTATGACCTCCTCCATCAGGGCGTTGGCAATTGCAGGTTTTCTATGGACATTTAACAGAAACTCCTGCTCTCATATTGAGGAAACCTACTCATAAGCCAAGTTTCCCCTTGATTGGTCGCATACTCGTCTGAATTGCAATCGCCAACGCCGTCCTGGTTCCGGTCCGTGTCGTCCGTTGATGCCAGATCTCCTGCCATGCCCAGTCGGTTCGAATGCCATTCGGGCAAGAGGAATTCAGGGATGCGCCTCGAAAAGGGCGTGCAGATCTTCGGCCAATCCGGCTTTGTTCGATAACCGCTACAGTAGTGTCAGGATTGAGACGGCACGATTGTAAAATTGACAAGGAATCAAAATTGCATGTCCCGGTTGGCGCAAGACGAAAGACATTTCTCGGAATTCTCGATTTCAGACCGAGCTGTGATGCGCACAGGTTGCGGAGATACGCTGCAGCGTACCGCCAGGATGCCAGCCGGTCGCGCGGCAACTCGGAAATTCCGGAATTAAGTCTCTTATCCGAAACGCGAAGGTTGGCGAAAGCGCGGGGCACAGCTCCAAAGGACAGGGTATCGAAGACCATCCAGCCCGGCAGAACGGGCGGATCATCATATGTCATTAGAATGTGGCGGATGAGTTTGGCCTGCCGGGATGAATTGGCAGGATCGGTCTCGGCTGTAAATCGTCATAATAAAAACGTCGCGAAATTTTTTTTGGAAACCAGCGGCTGGAAAGGCGAAAGTTACCAAATGAATGAAGATGACGCTCGTTCCAATTCCCCGTCATTTAAATAGTTCGATCTGAGCGGCGGGGCGAGTACTGGCTTCTGAATAGTTGATCGTGGCGAATGAAAACCAGCCGATTGAGCATGGTAGGGAGGCGTGGCGGGTGCGTTATTGCATAACTTTCTCCCGGACTACTGGGAAGCCAAGAGAATCTCCATGCATGGGGAAAGAATTTCCCAAAGCGGCAATTCAGGATCGGAATTTCGTCCATGGTACCTTGCGTGCAAGGAGCCTGAAACAGCCTCGCCTAGTCCGTAGGATTAAACACGCTTGCGAAATTTCGCATCGATAAGGCGGCATGGTCAACTTCGGGAACACGAAGCCACTACTCTTGATTTTGGACCATGATTCGGCGCTCTTTCCTAGAACAACCGACGAAAGTGGCGCCGAAGTCCGTATCCCAGCCTGTGAAAACTAACTCGCCGAATGAAAATACTAGCACGTTGCACCCAAGATTGCGGCAGGGAGGTCAACCCAACAGGCAGGTCGAATACTTGGTTTCAGCTAGCGGCAAGTGCTCCGGTGGTTGCTAAAGAGATCACCGTTCGAGAGTCGATCCTCATAATTTCGACGACGGAGTTGATTTTCCGCTCCTTCTTCTTCGCAACACAGGTGACAATCTAGTAGAACCCCGCGTTGGAAACTAGATCTTTATCCTGGCGAGCAAAAGTGATTTCTCAAGCAACCACTTGATATTGGATACCTCGATTCCCATTCTGTTATGGATTGATCGGACCGCACTCATCCATTCCATGATCAGTTCGATTCTCTTGCGGGAGAGTTGTTTGTCGATACTGCTGCGCACCCGATGAATGGATTCAATTTCCTCCGGGTACTCCAACAAGTCCGAGCGGGCAATTCGGTCAAGCCTTTGAACAAGGTGGTCGCAGAACTTTTGTTCATTGATGTTAGGGCAAGATCGCGCAAACTTGGCTATATTCGAAGCCAATTCGTCGATGCCCCTGTCCGAATAGGTCTCAAATGTGCCCTCAATGCATTTCAATGCCGCCACGACAAATAGTGGATCATATCCCCAATTGACTCGCAAAACTTCAACAATTTCTTCCCTTTCATTGTCGCAAATCTCACCGTCCGCTTTGGCAACCTTCAGCATCAACGGAACCATCAAATCAATGAGTTGTATGGCAAGCATATCCACAGGCCTATTGATGTATTTCGATGGTGCCCTGACGTTGTCGTCGTCTTTCATTGCCCATTTTCTCACGAAATAACACATGGCGCCGCTGGCAATTGCTCCCGCCAAAACCCAGCCGACCGGGGTGCTCCCCAACCCTACCAACGCCAAGATGCTTACTTCCGAAAAGAATGTCGCTGCGACAAAGTAAGAACCCATGAACTCTGCACCTTGAACTCCCGCTGCTACTACGCTCCAGATTTCCCGAAAAGCGTTCTTGTCAAGCAAGCGTTTGAAGGACCGGTCGTCCATTTCCAGTTCTAACTTGAACTGGTCTGTGTTTTCGACAGGAGATTGAAATCCAAGCTGGTTTAGGGTGCTCCGATAATTTTCGAGCGAATTTTCAATC
The DNA here is from genome assembly GCA_002238565.1 of Albidovulum sp. bin36. Lineage (GTDB taxonomy): Bacteria > Pseudomonadota > Alphaproteobacteria > Rhodobacterales > Rhodobacteraceae > JAPPFL01. Next base: position 8,636 of record MPMP01000065.1, on the reverse strand, counting down.
AGGGGGTTCTGTTTAGCACCCATCGCAGACAATCCTTTCTTGCCGTTGACGCTTCAACGACGTTCTATCCGCCGGCCCGGACCAATGAGCTGAAATCTCATTGCCGCAAAGCTGTCGGGGCTGGAGCTTCAATCATGCTACGAGGTGCGGAACGCATCGAATCTTTGAATTTCTCGATTGATATCTCGCCTGAGCGCTGCATCCTTGATGTCTCCAAGCGCTCCCCAGACCGCCCCGAGAATTATGGCTAGCGGCGTTACGATCGGTCCCAGCAAAAAACCGATCAACGGGACGGATGCAACCAGCGCTCCCAAAATCGCGCCTACTACTATTCCGAATGTCGTATTGGGAAAATTACTCGCAAGCTTGATCGCGTTGCAAACAATGAAGCGTCCTATCTTGAATACCGTCTTGCCAACAAAAATCGTGGCATCGTATGCTCGCATTAAAAGCAGCTTGGCATCCGCCGACCAGTCAAGATTGTCAATGAATTGTTTTACTTTTCGCTCCGAAAGAATGGTACTGGCAAAAGTCTTAAGAAGACCTTCGTTAAGTCCCGGCGCATCCTTTTCAAAGCGAGTGCCGTCATCCGGATTTTCAGCGATCAATTGCATGGCGGTAAATTCTCTATTTCGTCAGGTTCATTGTTCATTGCAGGCAAACCCCGCGGAAATCGTATTGCATCCTTGCTAGTGAACTTCAAGAGGCGAGCGGCGGCGGCCGGCCGACATTCGACCGACGAGTTTTTAGCCATTCGAAATTTTTATCGGGCCGCAACGGATTTCCGGCGATTCAAAATTGCGGGCGAAGTCGCCGCGAACGGCCGTAAATTCGGGGGCGGGGAATTCAATCCCGCGAGAGCATAGGCATCTGAAAATTAACCCCGACCGTTGGGCGGGTCGCGCAAAGGCCTTTCGATTGAAGCGGCCCTTTGCAGCGCGCGTTCAATCCACGTGCGGCATATGTTTGCTTGCCGGTTCCGGGAGGAAGATTGCTAGCTCTTAGAGTTTGTTCCTAAAGTGGCAATTGGCCCCGAACCATGGTATTCCATCAGGAAAGTAACACCAGATGGAGGCTATCATGGCTTGGACCGAGGCCAATCAGGCAAAGTATAAACGGACGGACGATTGCCGTCAAAACAATCTGACTGATGAGGAATGGTCGCTGATTGAACCTATGATTCCGGCGCAGGGGCGCATGGGTCGGCCCCGCGAGACGGATCCGCGCCAGGTTTTCGACGCGATCCAGTACATGCTGGCGTCGGGTTGCCAGTGGCGCCTGATCCCCGCCTGCTATCCGCCGTTTTCCACGGTCCGGAACTACTTCTATGCATGGTCGCGCAGCGGCGCGCTTGAGCGCATGCTGGATTCGCTTCGCGCCATGGCGCGCGCCACGGCGGGCCGCCGCGCGGAGCCCACGGCGGCCATCATCGACAGCCAGAGCGTGAAGACGACGGAAAGCGGCGGCCCTTGCGGGTATGACGCGGGCAAGAAAATGCGGTCCATGAGCTCGTTGAAGCGGGGCTCCATCTCCCGCGTAACCGGCTCAACTCGCAACTCCGAAAGATCCACGGCATCCATGATTCGCAACTCCATCCGGCGGCCAATCTACGCGGCTAAGAGGAAGGAGTCCAGACTTTTTTTGAAGATCAAGCCGGGATTGAACCCAGCACCGAAAAAAAATTTTCCGTGGTTCTTGAATTGTATCTTGATGCATGTATCATAAGTTGATACATGCCTTTCGTGATTCAAAGTACCAAAGGCAAGCTGGCCAGGCATGTGTTGAAGGGGCATCCCGGAAAGGGGTTTCCGGCAGACGTGTTCAAGGCAGCGACCCGGAAGTTGACGATGTTGGATGCCGCCACTGAACTTGGTGATTTGCGCGCTCCTCCGGCCAACCGTCTTGAGGCTCTGAAGGGCAATCGGGAAGGTCAGCACTCGATACGTATCAACAGCCAGTGGCGCATTTGTTTCATTTGGACAGAACAAGGTCCGGCAGAAGTTGAGATTACAGACTACCACTGACAGCAGAGAGAGATGTCCAGAAATGCAGTCGATAAAGAACCCGTGTCATCCCGGTGAGATATTGAAATACGAGTTCCTGATCCCGCTCGACATGAGCGCATGTCAGCTCGCGAAGCGCCTCAATGTGCCTCGCACCCGGATTGAGAGATTGGCCAGGGAGACGACTGGTGTAACCGTGGATACCGCCTTGCGCCTTGCCCGCTTTTTTGGAACCAGCCCCGAGTTTTGGCTGAACATGCAGCGAAACTACGATCTCGCCCAAACCGACATTGACGTGTCCAGTATTGAACCCTTGAAAGCCGCCTGAGCCGGATCTGATTCGGATGCCCGAATTGCACGCAAGCCGCCGGTCAACGACAGGTGTCGGCCCTGGAGGCTGGTTGGTTACATATCAAGATCCCATCCAGAGACCTGGGAATGAACAAAAGTCCTACAGACCTTGGACAAATCCTTTCAGAACTGCGTGCGGAAATCAGCGCAAGGAATGTTCCAATCGACGATTTTGGACGTGCGGGATACCTGGGGTCGTTTGCGGAATCGGTACCTATGTTTAGACGTCCTGACCTCGGGTTTTACGGCGGTAAGCTTTCCTGGCCCCCATTATTCGGTTTCGCCGCTTTGGCCGGCAATTCATAGACCATGCGCAGGCCGGTTCCGGGGAAGACGGTGCGGGTTCGGGTCAGTCCTCCAGGAGCCCGGCGATCGCTGCGTCGCCGGCATCGGTGGCGGTGCCGATGATGCGGACCCGCAGGATTCCGCTGTCCGGCTCGGGCGCGATGTCGGCTTCCGACTGGAAGAGCTCGGCGAGAAGCCGCCGGGGGCGCTGCTTTTTGCCCTGCGCATCGGCGACGGCGGGCATCATCCGGGTCTCCGCACGGTAGGCGATCATCCGGATGATATCCAGGAGCAGCTTTTCGCCGGCGGGCAGCGCGTCGAGCCTGTCGCGCTCTCCGAGGTCCGCGACTCTGACGTGCTTGGGCACCTCCCTGCACCGGGTCTTGAGCACTTCGCACTCGGCGTCGAGATTCGCGTTCTCGGCCTTGAGCCGGCCGGCGGCCTCCCTCGCGTTCGGGGAGGGGTCCCCACGGAGCAGTTCGGCGACGCGGTTGCGCTGCGCGCCGAGCCTCGTGCGCAGCCGGCGGATGCGGCGGTCCAGCTCGCGCCAGGCCGGATTGACCACGCGCGCCTCGGGATCGATCTCGGCCAGAGCGTGCACCGGCAGCGCGTCGAGATTGAACTCCTCGCGCATGTACTTGAAGAAGTTCTCCTGCGACCAGCGCGAGAACATCGCGCCCGCGGCCTGCTCCAGGGGCATGCGGAAGTCGGTGGTTGCGAGCGCCGCCTGCCTGCCGCCCTCCAGCAGGCGGCGTATCTGGCGCACTTCGGGGCCGCCGGGCAAGCCTGGTCCGCCTCTCGGCGAGAAGGACCTCGGCCTCGCTGACGGCTCCGGGGCCGTGGACCGGCACCCAGGTATCGCGGTCAAGTCCGCCAGGAATTTGTAGTTAGCCCCCCGAATCCCAGCAAGAATCCGAAGATGATCGTCCGTATGATCGCCCGAACGCTCGCGCGAGTGACACTCGATCAAGGCAGTCGCGTCGGTGACGGTCGCGTTCCTCGCCATGCTGGCATCGGTCGACCAGTGGCGCGAGAGCTTGCGCGCCTCCGCCGCCCGGGTCTCATGGCTAATCGCCAAGGACTCCGAGAACCGCATCCCAGCCGCCGGGATGCGGCTGGTGCGGCGCCCATGTGGGCAATGGCAGTGCCGTCGCCGGCGACCGTGGTTCCGCAATGCGGAATCCCTTCAGTCGATATCCCCGCCATTCGCTCGCAAGATATCCAGCAGTCTTTGAAAGCGATGGTCGTGTTCGAGGTCCGGCTGCGCGGCCCGTACGGCCCTTAGGCACTTTGGCAGATAGTACACTTGAGCCGCGTCCCCCACGATTCGGTTCAGAAGCTCCAGTGCTAACTCCGGTAGCCGCGCATCCAATTGCGCTTTATGAACCGAACGCGCAATTCGATCCGGGTACCGGAGCGGCTGCAGCCAAAATGAGACTTGTGCCAATGCCTCGGGAAATGCGTCCCCCGCCGCAATGCACGCTTCGGCGAAGCTCTCCGAGACCGATTCCGAAATGGCACCGGGCGTTTTTGGCCAAATCGCGTTCAGGTAGGGCGCCGCCCTGTTCTTCCAGTAGGCGGCTCTTTGATCGCCGACACTGTCGACTGCGCGGGCGAATGTATCAGCAGCGTGGTCGAGCGCGTCCTGGGGCAACGCTTGCATGGCGAGAGCTAATTCGCGCTTTCTGAAGACATCTCCTGGGTCGAACCCTGCGAACGTCAGCAACGACGCGTACTTTTCGCGGTGTCGGCCAAGCTGAGCATAGTGGTCTGCCGTATCCAAGAACGCCGGCTTGAGCAATTCCATCAAAGGCGGATAGAGCCTCGGCGACCAAAGGAACCCTTCCCATGCCGAGCGTGCTTCCACCTCAGAGGTTTCCCAATCAAACAGTGGAAGCACGAACCGGCTCGTCCACTCGCGATCCACTCTGAACAACGAGATCACGTGGGTTGTCAGCAACACGCGGCCATGCCGGAACTTCGGAACCCCCGTGTCGCAGAGTTGGGTAAACACGCGCCTTGCTTCGTCAGCCAGACCTTGTTGGTCCTCAAGGTCGCTTCGGAACAACCAGTGAAGCAGCGCTTCCGTCACCTGTCCCACAGGATGGTTGAACGAACGCCAGACGAAATCATCGTCCTCGCCGTCCTCCTCTTCATCCTCGTAGTCTAGCGCCAGCACGCGATCGCACAGCGCGAGAAAAATCGCCTCTTGGTCTTCAAAGGTCTTCGCGAGCTGCGCCAACCAAAAGCTAACTACGTGGGAAAGCTTACGCAAGGTCTCCGTCGGCACATTGACCAGAATCGGGGCTAATTCGCGCCAGCAATGCTCTCGCTGTTTATCGTCTGACCACTGATAAAGCGCTTCGCGCCACCGCGCCGTTGGCCATGTGCCTTCTGCCGCCAATGCAGCCAGAGCCGATGCGGCATCAACAAAGTCAACTCGGCAGCGCTCTTGCCAGTCATCGGGACGCCAATGATCGGGTTCGGGATTCTCGCGGAGCCATTCTATAAGTTCGTCTCGACCACGAGGTACTGTGACGTGGACACGCATCTCACCGGAATCACCCTTCCAGGTCGGAAACTCATCGCGTTCATTCGCGGCTAGCTGCCACCCCGGATGCTTGGCCGAAATCTCGTCCAGCCGGCCCTGGGCGGCGGCATTCAGTTGTGCCCCAGCTCGGCTGATCTTGGCCAGTCGCAACCAGACCTCGCTCTCCTGTATCCGTGTCCAGCGCTCCTCTTCGATGTCGGGCCTGTACATGTCGCGTGGCGGTCCGGCGAGTATGGCTCGCTCAAGCCTGAACAATTCGTCTTGATCGAGTTGCGGCCCAAAGGCGACCAGCAGCCGCATGGTCTCTCGCTTCGTCTCCACCGACCAAAGCCACCAATTGTCCTCGGCCAGCAGCCACCCGAGTCCCTGACTTCGAGGAACGATGCCGTGCTGCGCGGCGGCAAAAAACGCCAGTCGACGGAACAGAGGGTAGGGCAACTGTGACCAGGCTTCCGCCATGAGTTGTGCCTGGTTTGGCGACACGGCAGCTGCGGCCCTCCAAGCGTCGCGGTTCAGGTCGATCAAGGCGTTCCAATCTCGGAACGACGAATTCTGAGCGTGCTCACCGATTGATGGCTGGCTCACGTATGACAAATCGCTCTTGTCCTCCGCCCCGCCGAGCTCGCGCATGAGATCCAGCGCATCGCGAAGCAATCCGGTGAACTCAGTGAGCAGCGTCGGCAGCGCGGAAACCCAGTTCTGGTTTTCTGCCAGCTCCTGCAGATCCCCATGTACGTGGTTTGCCGAGAGAACGATCTCCCAGTCCACGAGCTGCCGAATGCCCCCTGTTTCTTCCTCAACCTCATCCTCTTCGAACGGCCATCGGAAGGGCGCCCGCAATGACACGCGCGGGCGGAGCAAATCGCGCAACTCCAACCGCATGGTGGTTGTCAGGCCGTCTCTCGCGAAGCGGCCCCGCCATCGATGAAGATCGAGGTCCGGTCCGAGCCTCTCCACCCGATCGGCCAACAAGAGGCCCCAAAGCGTGCGCATCCGCTCGTCCGGAATCGCGTCAGGCGAATGCTTGCGGATGCAGTCCAATGCTCCGTGCTCTTCACTCTGCTCTAGCCGGGTCAGTTTATCCAGACGACAGGTAATCCGGTCAGCAAGATGTGCGTGCAGCCCCCCTCCTTGCTTTACCAGCCAGAGTAGCAGCGCGGGGTCGCCGAGATGACGGATCAGCCAGCTAGTCAAGTGCCGCATCACCTCGTCGAGGCGGCCATCTTGCGCACCCCAACTCGCGAGTGCCATCTGCGGAGCCAAGTCGTACGGTGCGGGTCTACTAATCAGGCTGAACGCGAGTTCCTCGTCCCCACCCGTCTTGGGCGGAACGCCGAAGCGGATCAGGTCGGCGTGTCCGAATCGATCCTCACCCAGGGGTTCGAGCCAATCGAGGGCAGGCACCGGATTCAGGTCCGCGAACCGCATGGCGGGAAGACCCTTTGGATCGCTCAGGGCCCACAACATGCGGCTGACAAAGTCATCCTGACTCGTGGCCGTGCCCGGCCGCGCCATAGCGTACTCGACGACGATCCGTTCCTTTCCACGTACGCCGTCCCGGTAGGTGTCGGCCCAAGCGCGGAGGGTTCTATGCAGGTAGGCGTGACGACGAAATTCCCGATAAAGAATGGGCGTGACATTCTTAGCGCGCCATTCATTGGCCCGCGCCTCCTTTTCGCGCTTGGAAAAGCTTCCGAACGCGAACATTTCGGGCGGCGATTCGCCGAGCAGACGATCCGCCGCCAAGGCATCCATCATGTAGCGCAAAACTGGATCATCGATGCTGTAGCCGACAAAGCACACGACGAAGTTCCGAAGCAGCTCGCTGACGAAGCGCGCTGCCCAACGCTCCGTGAGGTAGGCAAGACCGAAGTCGCCGCTCGAGACGACCAGATTGTCGAGGCTTTTTTCGGACGGGTTCTCGGGTATCAGGCCGTGCAGGTACACCAATCCATCCCAGCGTTGCTTGGGAACGGGTAGCAACGGGGCTTCGAATCGTTCCACAGAAAGTCGACCGTTCGCGATTACATGCTCGAACAGCCGGTCGAAGTTCGTCGTGATCAGCCGAGTGCGACGCTCGCGACATTTCGCCAGAGTCAGTAGCGCGTCGTGCGTGGCAGTCGCAATGGGGGCAGAAATGTCCGGATCGAGTATCTCTGCGATCTTCCGGCGCACCTCTGGACGTCCACCGACGAAATTCGTTTCGAGCAAACCCACGGCCGTGTCATAGCGCTTGGATTTGATGGCTGCGACTTGCACCGAATCCGGGATGACCTCTAGGCCGGAATAGAGTTCATCCACCAGCTCGGCAAATCCTGGCAAGCGAGCAGGATAGGAGATTCCAGCGCCACAGAAAAAGACGACACGGCCTTCTTCGTGCGCCTGCAACAGGCGCTCGGGAACATCTGGACCTCCCTTCACAAACTGCATGTGGATACCCCTGACTTTCCTGCAACAAGCCCCTAGGCCCTGGAACTGATCCGGCGCAACCGAAACAGGGGCCTAACTCCTATCGATGCAACGTACTTTACTTACTCATATTAATTTTCCTTGTAGCTGCTCGGGCCCCGCTGTCGCGGATTATTCGTTAATTTCGTAGCGCTTCACGCTTTCCCGGGTGCGGTCTGCGCCTGATGCGGCGCGATCATTGCGGCGGCGTCTCCGGCGAGCGCGATCTGGATGGCGACGAGAGGATTGCAGCCGAGCGCCGCCATTGAGTTCAGATAACTGGAGGCCCGGCACCAGGCTTTGGCCAGGAGTTGGGTCCGGAAGCATCCCGAGACCTTGATCTTGACCTTTGACATCCGGATCTTCTGCTCTCCGGCATTATTCGTGAAGCTGGCGTCCGGGTTGGCTGTGAAACACAGGACGGACTGTTCGTGTATCGCGAGGCGCTCGTGCAGGTTGCGTGCGTCGGACTTTGCGACCCGTCCGCGTTTCCCTTTCGGTCGCGGCGGGATTTCGGGCAACTCGTTGCTACCCTGGGCGAGGATGGTCCGGTCGCGCCTGCGCACGGCCCGACGCTCGGCCGCGGTCAGGGTCTTGCCGTCGCTCTTGTTGACCCTGTGGCAGGCCTCGCGCAGCAGCATTTTCATCAGGCGCGCCCAGCGGAAGCCGTTGGAGTGCACGATGGAGGTCAGTTCGCGGAGCAAATGCGAGCCACAGAGCTGCTGATGGCTGAACTGGTCGTAGACAAAGTACGCCGCGCAGCAGTCGTGCACCAGGATCCCCGCATAGCGGGGTATGATGCCGATGTCCTCAATCGCCTCCCTGCCGCCGCTTGGGGCGCACGACCTTCAGGGTCAGGGAGCCGTCGGTAACGACATGGAGCCATTGGGTCTTGCCGTCGACCCGGAAGCCGGTTTCGTCGACATGCAGGGCCGGACGTTCCAGCAGGCGCTCGATGGCGGCGTCTTCCCACGACTGAAGCGCATCATGGAGGCGGC
>MPMP01000064.1 GCA_002238565.1 Albidovulum sp. bin36 | reverse complement strand
GATTGCCGAACCATGTTGAAGTCGGACGAGACTGCGGCATGCTGTAGCATCTATCCGGATGCGGTATCTTGGCTGCTGGAAGACATCCAGCGGATTCGACCGTTCCCTGTGAAAGGGGCGTTGGGCGTATTCAACTGCGAAGTTGACCCTGCACAACTCGAGATGATTTAACTCACTAAGGCCAGCCCGCCTAGGAACCACCGAAATGGATTCAGGTGAGTTGCGTTGCCAAGTCCGCGGATTCGATTGGCGACAGAAGGTTGCGTCGGAATCCGCCGTAGACCCGTAACCAATTCCCTACACAATTCGGTAATGATTTAAACTGTGTACGCTCTCAAGCATGGTCAATCACGAGCAAGGCCATCATTCCCTGGCAGGTCAGTTTGGCAAGCGATCAAATCGGCTCCAAGGTGGGATGTCGTCGACTGGCGAATCGATTTTCGATAAGAAACCAATCGCCGCGAGGCTTTAGCGGCGGGAATGACGAATGCGCGGGCAATTCGCCGATATTACCGGGTCGCCGCCGCTGGCCAGAGCCGGGTACGAGTCCCGCATGACCATTCAAGGCGCAGAATTGCCGCATTCCAGTTCAATAGGCGGATAATATTCCGCCGGAGATCAACGACGCGGACGCTCTGCGTGAGCGAGTCTAGAATTGCATGCAATCAGAGCAATTCCGCTACGGAATTCGGACTCAGTCGGGGCTGTAGACTCGCCGGGCTTCCGGATCTTCAGTCGAGTAATCGAAATTCTCAACTTCGCGCCAAAGGCTTTCCGGCACAGACTCGGAAGCCCATTCCAATGTCTGCTGAATTCTCTCGGGCTTCGATATCCCAACTATAGTCGACGCGATTCGATCATCTCGGGTGGAAAATTGAAGCGCCAAAGCGCCGGTCGAAACGCCATGACTCGCGCATGCGGATTCGATTTCCCGAATCTGCGACCAATCGCGTTCAGTCGGCTCCTGATAGGTTACCATGCTCGCATTCGCAGAGCCTTTCGCGAGCATGCCGCCCACGAAGGGCGCGGCGTTGAAAATTGCGATCGATCTTTCGCGCGCGGAATCGAACAATTCATTGGCGGAGCGATTTAGCAGAGTATACCGGTTATGGTTAATCAATGCATCGAAAGGCCAGTCCTCGAGCAGCGGCATCATAATGTGAAGCGCTCCCATTGCGATGCCGACCGCGTCCGCCAGTCCTTCTTCCTTCATGCGGAACAATTCATCAAGCGAGCCGCCCTTTCGCGTGATTTCATCGAGGTCTCGACAGTGTTCGGGATCATGCAGATGAAGAATCTGGACCCGGTCAAGATTTAGGGCCGTCAGACTTTCCTCCAAGGACTTGCGCGCCCTATCGGCATCGAAACCGAGCGACTCCATGTCCCGATCCAGCTTGGTCGATACGACAAATCCTTCCGGCAGCCCGCCTCGTTCCCTGATAGCGATGCCTATGCGCTCCTCGCTCAGTCCGCTGCCGTAGTTTCTCGAAGTATCGATAAAATTTACCGGTCCGTCAAAGATCGCATGCATCGTCTCCACGGCGCGCTTTTCATCGACTCTGTAGCCGTAGGTGTTCGGCATGTCGCCCAGTACCGACGTGCCAAAGCAAAGATCGGGGACTTCGATCCCAGTATTTCCGATTCGTGTCTTCTTCACTTCTTTCCTCCGGGTTTCAATTAGTCGCTCTCTAATCGGTGGCGGAATTCGGCACAACTGCAATAGCCGGATTCCGGCCTGCCTATTCCGCATACAAGCTCGCCGTCGCGCCATAGCCTAATTCTGTCTCGCCTTCACAGAAAGGAGCAAGTTAAATTTCCGGCGGCGGCCACTGAATCGCTATTTTTTTGCTTCTCAGACCTCGGAAAAGATTCGCTCCGCGTCGATCGGCAGAATGCTTTACGAGCAGGCGGCAACTCGCACTGCCGAGTCCGGTCGTTCAAATGGACAATGCAAAGGAACCGTCGCTACCATTGTAAATCAAGACACAGTTGCCAAGGATATAGCGCCCGATCAACGCCACTAGGCCTTGCGGCGCAAGGTCGGATCCAAAGGCTCTCGTGGCATCTATGTTTACGGGCAGGCCATCGATTGCCATACGACCTGCGAAAGTCGGAACGACCTCATTCGCATGAGTGGCGGATGTCACCGGCCCGCTGTCGACAACGGCAAGTCCGGCCTTCGCCGGCACGCGTCGCAATCAAAACATGTAGAGCTGGCGCCTGTATCGATCAGTCCCAAGCCAACTAAGTGCGAAGGTGGATTCTCAACGATTCGACTGAAAAATTTCGCTCGCGATGACGGCGGACTCAACGAAACGCGAACCCGGGGGCCAATCTGTTTCAGCAACTTTCCGGGCGGCAAGGAAACGGACCGCCCCCGTTTGTTTTTCCGGGTGCCCTCAATGCGCGTATTACGTGTCGGCCAAGAGCGGTACCCCGATAGACAGGTTTGGAATACTGGGGCCTCTGCATCATCCGGCAGTTTCACTGAACGCACTAGGAATGGTCCTGCGCCAAACTCGCCGGCGCCGATAGCAATGCCCTCGTCGCAAGTTTCAAACGCGCCATGCAGGGTCTTGCCTTTTACAAGCAGGAATTTGCCTGGAAATTCCTTGGCGAGTTCTTTCAGCTAGGATTTCAGGAAAGCTTTTTCCTTTGCAAGCGGGTCAGCCATGGGCATCTCTCCTAGTGCCTTGAAATCTTGCTTTCGACACCGCGTTTGTCCATAAGCCGGCGGATTCAATCTCCGGCGCTTGCGACGGATGCGGCGGTCTGATGCCAATCCACTTTTCAAGACCGCCTACCCCGTATCGAACGGGCGATTTCATTCCGAAAAGCCGCGCGTTCCCGGGTTGCCGTCAAAGCGATTCCGCAGGTCCGCCCGACGAACTCGCTCCACGCTTCGTTAACGGCGCCGCGCACATCCTCGACCGAGGCGAACAGCCTGTTCGCCAAGCTTGCCGGGATTCATGTTGCCGAGGACCTTCTTCATCGAATTCAGACCCGAGCCGACGGGTTCAAGCCGCAGTAGCGACATGCTCTTCGGGATATCCAGGTGCTTGTCGCGTCGCAACCCGGCGCAGTCGAGCGCGGCAACCGGCATTCCGGCCCGCGCAACGGGAATTTCGTCAATTTCGAGATCCGCGAGAGCGGCGGCGATGCGGGATTGCTCTCCCGGTTGCGAGCGGCTTTCGCTATTCCGCCGTAGAAGACGAGCCGGAAAGGCCCCTCGCCGATTTCAATATCGCTCCCCGGCACTCCGCGGAAGGTTGTCCGCCACCGGCCCCGGCACCGCAGTTTTGGACCGCACGCGGCGCGCGCGTCCGCTATTGCCCGGCGCCTGCCCGGCTATCTCCCCCGACCTCGCCTCACCCGTCCAATTCTCGCGCGTCGCAGAGCAATATCGCTTCGAGCATGACCTGGGCGCCGCGGGCGATCTGCTCTTTTTCGGCCCATTCCTCGGGGCAGTGGCTGCGCCCTCCCCGGCACGGAACGAATACCATTCCGGACGGGCAGACGAACGCCATGTGCGCCGCGTCGTGCCCCGCGCCGCTCGACATTTCGCGAAAGGTGCATTCGGCAGCCGTAGCCGCGTTCCGCAGAAGCGACAGCATTTTTTCGTTCGTCCGGACCGGCTGCACCGAACTCGACCGCTCGCTTTCGAACATCAACCCGGCGCCCGCGCAAGATTCTTCTGCGAATCGAAAAAACTCCTTTTCGAATTCGCGAGCGGCCTCCCGTCGATTTGAACGCATCTCGAGCACGAAATCGACAGATCCGGGAACGACATTGGACCCGTTCGGCCGTACCGCCAACTTGCCGACCGTTGCGACCAAGTACGTATCGCCGGCGTTCAGATGCTCGGCGAGCCTTCTCGCTTCCAGAACGAGCTCGGCGGCGCCGACCAGCGCATCTCGTCGCCGGTCCATCGGGGTCGTGCCGGCGTGCGCGGCTTCGCCGGAGACTTTGAGCCTGTAGCGATCGATGCCGACGAAATCGGTAACGAGACCCACGTCGACGCAGGTTTGCTCCAGGACCGGGCCCTGCTCGATATGCAATTCGAAAAACGCCGCCGTATCTCGCTTCCCGCGCAAGGGCCCCCGGAGCTTGGCTGAATCGCCTCCCATGGCGTTGATCGCGGACGCGAGCGTCTCGCCTTCGGGCGATTCCAGCGCTAGCGCGGATTCCGTCAACTCGCCGGCGACGGCCCTGCTGCCGACGCACGACGTGCCGAATTCGTTCGGCTCTTCGGCGAGAAAATCGATGACTTCGAGCGAATGGTCCAGTTCCACGTCATTGTCCGCCAGTGCGCTCGCGATCTCGACTGCCGCAGCGAGGCCCGCCGCCCCGTCGAACCTGCCGCCGTTCGGAACGGTATCCGAATGCGACCCGCAGGCGATTGCAGGCAGCCCTTTCCGGCGCCCCTCCCTGGTTCCGATCATGTTACCGCCCGGGTCGACCCCGACGGAAAGCCCCGCTTCCGCCATCTGCGCCCGCACCCATTCCCGGCACCGCCGGTGGTTTTCGCCGAACGCAAGCCGGGTCCACGGGCGATTCGGCTCCGTGAATTCGGAAAGCTCCATTATCCGGCGCCAGAGGCGCTCCGCGTCGATCTTTAAAATGGCCATGTCCTCCAGAATCGCAGGCGGCGGCTATCTGGCCTGCGCGGGACGCACGAACCGGCCGAACCCGCGCGGTTGGACGATTTCCGAACCGTCCCAGACGCATTGCCCCCGAAGATAGGTCGCGAGAACTTTCGGAATCTCGCGGCCTTCGTAGGCGCTCCACCCCGCGACCGTTTGGCCCCGGGCGGCGCGGTACGGCGAGGTCGCCGGGTCAATGACGCAGAAATCCGCATCGGCTCCTGGCTTCAGACTGCCTTTGGAAGGTGCCAGGCCAAAGTGCCGCGCAGGATTCCCCGCGAGAACGCGGGCCAGCGTTCCCAGGCAGACGCCTCTCGAATCGCACTCCCGCGCAAGGATCGGGATCATGACTTCGATCCCTGGAGCGCCTGAAGCATTGGCAAGCATTTCCGGGTTGCTTTTTCTTTCCAGCGGCCACGACACGTGATCCGTCGATACGATGTCGATCTCTCCCGACGCCAGCCTCGTCCAGAGGCCTTCGCGTTCGGAACGGCTGCGAATCGGCGGGTTGATTTTGCCTAGGCCGCCAAGTCGCCTGACATCGTCTTCCTCCGTCAGGACCAGATAGTGGAGGCAGACCTCGACCGAGCATGCGAAGCCCTGCTTCCTGTAGGACGTTCGAATGTCGATGCCCCTCGCCAGGGAGCAATGGACGACATGGGCTCGGCAGCCGGTATGCGCTCCGAGCTCGTAGATCTCGCAGATCGCCAGCAGTTCGGAAATCGGAGGGCGGCTGAGCCCGTGCGCCGTGTAGTCCGTTATGCCGCGATCGCTCACGGTCTTCATCTCGTGCCTTATTATCTCGTCGTTCTCGTTGTGAACGCCGGCCGCGAGCCCGTGCTTCGCGATCTCCGAGAACGCGCGCTCCATCAGATAGGGCGGCACTCTGGGAAACCTTTTAGGATGCGTTCCGAACGTGGAGAATTTGAACGCCGCGACGCCCGCCTCGACCTGCTCCCGGATCCTCGCCGCTCCTTCATCCGGATTTATCGTTCCGTAAAGCGCAACGTCGACTCTCGCTTCGCGCTCGGCATCGCTCGCCTTCATACGCACGCTCTCGGCGCTGCAAACCAGGTATTCCTCGTCGTAAGGCATGTCGACGATCGTCGTCACGCCGCCGGCTGCGGCCGCGCGCGTGCAGGCGTCAAAGCCCTCCGCACCCTTCTGGCTTCGCGCATGGACCTGCGCGTCGACGCCCCCCGGGAAAATCCATGCTCCGTCCCATTCGCGCTCAATATCCGCGATGGGCGGCTTTTCGGATCCGACATAGTTGATCCTTCCGTTCTCGACGGACAGGTAGCCGCCCTCGAGCACGCCGCTCTCAAGCACCAAATCGCCGCGGTAGTTTGCTCTCATCCCTTTGCCTCCCCCGTTAGTTCCGAATCGTCCGCCCGGCCGTCCGGTTCGCTTCCCAAGTACGCTCTCGCGACCGCATCGTTCCGAGCCGCTTCCGCGCCAGTCCCCGTCCTTGCGATCCGACCGGTTTCAATGACCGCAATCCGATCCCCGGCCTCCACGACCCTGTCGGTGCTTTGCTCGACCTGCAGAATGGCCGAAATTTCTTCTCGCAGCGAATTCAAAGCCCTGTAGCAATCGCCGTCCGCGGCGGGCATCAGGCCGAGCGAGAGATCGTCGACCAGCAGCAGTTCCGGATCGAACATCATGGCCCGTCCGATCGCGAGCATCTGCTGCTTTCCTCCCGAAAGCGAACCGGCGGCTTGAAAACCTCGCAGCGCCAGTTTCGGGAATGTTTCGCAGACCCGCGACCGATTGGCTTGCAAGCGATCCCTTTCAACAAGAGCGCAGCCGACTGTCAAGTTTTCATCGACGGCAAGGTCGGCGAAAATGCGCCGTCCCTCGGGCACTAGAGCGATGCCGAGGGGGATCGATCCGTCGGCGCCAGGCCGGCGATATCGCGCCCGCGCATTGAAATACTCCCGCCGAATACTGCAATCGGGCCGGCAAGTGCTAGAATCGTCGCGGACTTGCCCGTGCCGTTCGAGCCGATGAAAAAATTAATCAACCGAACCCGCTCGATATCGACACCGACACTCATAGCGATTTCGGGGTCCGAAACCGTCGCCCGCCACGCCGTTCCCAGTCGCGTCGACGATGCCAGGCGCGCAAGCGCCCCGACGAACACCACGGCAAGCGCCAGAACCAGGATTCGCGCCTCGGTCAGGATTATTCCGAGCGGAAGCAATGAAGATGCCGATGGACGCGATCAAAGCGACTAGCGGCGGCTTGCCAAGTAGCGGCCTATAGGCGAATCGATAGTCGCCCATCCCCGCGAAGCCGACCAGGATCATTGCCGCGCACAGGGCGAAGGCCAAACTTCCCGTCAGATTGGTCAGCGTCACCCCGATATAGACGCCCAGCGCGTATAGCGCGGCGTGCGCCGCGTGAAGAATCTTAAGCAAACCGTTTACCAGCGTTAGGCCGAGCGCGATCAAGGCATAGATCGCGCCCGCGGCGCGAAGCTGCCTGACTAGCGGACCCGCCGAGAAGAAATAGCCGAAAGCGTAAATTGCATCGGTCCGGTCGGCCTCGGTCTTGGAAACGATCGTGCCCAATTCCCTGTCCCTGATCGAGTATTCGTACTCGGCAACGATATTGATGCCGAAATCCGCAGCCTTCTCCTTGAATCCGGTCGCGAGCGACTGGCCGAAATCGTTGTTCAGGGTCATCATTACGACGCGCTTCGCGCAAAGCGATTCTCCGACAGGCTTCGCGCCGGCGCGACCCTGGACGCCGCCCATTAACGACGTGCGGAAAACATAGGCGCCCGCTCTCGTTATGTCCGGATGCACGGCTTAGGCGGAAATGTAAGGAATCGAGTTTTCCTAGAATATCGTCGCGGCTGCGCGCGTGAAACCCGAATAGCTTCCGGAAATCCCCGCAACGACTTCATCTTGAGTCGCCAATTTGACGGCCAAGGGAGCGGCCTCCTTGGGGTTGGCCTAGTCGTCGTAATCACGAGTTCCAGCATGTCGCCATTTATGCCGCCAGCCGCGTTTACTTGCTCGACGGCCAGCTGCGCGCCGACCAGCGCGGAAGTCCCGGCGGCGGCGGCGAAGCCTGTCAGCGGCACGTTGAATCCAACCTTGATAGTGTCGGCATGCATCGGCGAGGCGAAGGCGCGCGCCGCAGCCAGCGCGGCGGCAACTTTAGTCGGAGCTTCAGGGAGAGTCGAAGAAGGATTCCATGACCAACCTGCTGGTATTCATGGGTTTTCCGGCCCTGCGGCCGCCGGTCAACCTGTCAGCCATTTGGGAACGTTATGGCCTGGATCCACTCCGAGAAGCTGGAACGCCCGTTTCTGGACCGGGGTCGGCTTGGTGACGACGGACAGCAGGCTTACGCCATGGCTGGGCAGGCGCAGCTGGTTCAGCGCCATCCCCGAGAGATCGTCGAGCAGCGTGCGGAAGCTGTGGGCGGGCAGGTCGTCCGCGGCGCGCATGGCGGCGTCCTTCCGCCGGGCCGTCTCCACCGGCGAGTTCCGCTGCGCCAGGGCGCCCGCGCGGTCGTCGTCCTCGAACAGGAGCGGCGCGAGGCGCCGGCGCATGTGCCATTCCACGTGCAGGGCCAGCAAACAAAGAAACACGTGCGCGCGGACATGGTCAGGGGAGTAGACGTAGACCGGACGGATCCGGAGGTCGCTCTTGGCGTTGCGGAACGCTCGCTCCACGCTGGCGAGCGAATTGTACGCCTCGACGGCCTCCGCTGCGCCCATGGAGGCGGAATCCAGGCTGGTGCGGATGACGTAGACGCCGTCGAGCCTGGCCTCGGCGTCGATCCGGTCCTGCCGCCGGCGCCAGGAGATGCCGTCGTCGGTTACGTCGACTTCGATGTGCTTGCCGACCTTCCGGCGGTCGATGTCCCTGCCCACCCGGCGGTCGATGCTCTCCCGGCCCTTCAGCCGGCCCGAGCGCACCGACCTCGCGATCCTCGCAAGCGCCTCCTCGGTGGCCTGAAGCAGGTCCGCGCGCTTGCGCGCCCGCTCCAGCCGCAGCCGGGGGTTCAGGCAGACCATCAGCCGCTCGCCGGGGAAGTCCGGGCCCGCGACCTCGGCCACCGCGTCGGGAAACTGCGCCCCGGGCTCCAGCGGGGCGGGAGCGCCGTCCGCGCCGTCCTTCAGCAGCTTGCGGATGTCCTGCGTCTTCAGGGCCGAGATCCAATCGATCCCCGCCGGCTCGAGATCCTCGCGGATCCGCGCCGCGGTGAGCATCCCCCGGTCGCCCACGAGAGCCACGCGGTCGATGCCGAAGCGCTTGCGGATCTTGTTCACCTGCGAGGCCACCGTCGACGGGTCCGCGGCGTTTCCGGGGAACACCTCCACCGCGACCGGGCAGCCGTCGGCGGCGCAGAGCATCCCGAACACGATCTGCCGCTTGCCCCTCTTTCCGTCACGGCTGTGGCCGAAGGCCGCGAGAGGGCAGAAGGTTCCCTCCAGGTAGCTCGATGAGACGTCGTACAGAATGAGCGTTCCGTCCTTCAGGCTCCGCTTCGCCAGACTCCTCTCGATCCAGGGCTGGCGCTTCAGCAGCCAGTCGAGCATGTCGAGCACCTCGTTGCCGGCGACAGGGCCGAGCCCGAGCAGGGCGCCGAGGCTGCTCGTCGCGGTCTCGGGCGACAGCCGCCGGGCGATGGCGAGTTTGGATTCGGGCGACAGCACCCTCGAGACGACGGCGGCCAGCGCCAGCTGGCGCTCGCGGCTGCAGGTCCGGTGAAGCATGCTCTCGAGGCCGAGATCCCGTGCGGTGCCCAGGACGGCGGCGACATGTCCGTGCAGGAGGGAGCGCTCCACCTGCATGAGGTCGCCGACGTCGCTGACGGCGACGGCGCCCTTGAGCACGGCCCGGAAGCCATCGACGATCTCGGGCGGGAACTTCGAGAGATTGGCGACGGTCCTCTTGCGGATCCGCTTTCCCTCCCGCCATGCTTGGCGGAGGAGGATTGCGGGCTTTCCGGCCTGGTTGGGGACGGATTCGATGTTGTAGGCCATGGCGGGTATCCGTTATGGGAATTTTCCGGGCGCCATTATGCCGACCCGGGCTATGATGTCAAGCAAAAAAAATGTTGCGTCCTCGTTCAATCCCATCGGAGCCGCTCGCCGGATGCGCCGGACTCCGCGCCTGCGCGCGTTATTGCAACAGAAATCCATCTACAGGGCCTCTGGATCGCAGATTCCCGTTTCTTGTCAAAGGGTTGTGCGCAAAATGCCCGTTTGAAGTTCCGTTTAGTTTTCCGCATGGATTAGTTCTCCTTGAATGATCGCGGACCCTGCCTATCCGCGTATTAGACCGGCCGTGCCGGAAGGGCCGCGGATCCAGTTGCTACAACAGTCGCTCCTTATGCGATTCTTTAAAATTTCATGGACGGAAGACTCCTCAATTCCGGGTTGCCTTTTCGTCCGAACCAGGAATCTCGCGCCGCAAGCGATTTCGCTTTCGCATGGGTTTCGGCACCGCGGTTCGGAAGCCGTTCCCGATCGCAATTCCGCGCCGGCGCACCGGCTGGAGGACATTCGGCTTTCATTAAGCAAAACCGGACTCCGCATGCCGCCATCCATTTGCCGGACAAGCCTCGAGCCCCGCTCCTGCGCAATACGTTTTGGATCAGGCCGGCAGAGGCGGCAGCCTGCCTTCGGCCTTAAGCGCAAGGAACGCGCGATATGTAGCCTTGATGCCGTCCTCGACCGGCATGCTCGGATAGTCCGGCACGTGGGATCTAAGGGGAGCGTCATCTAGGTCCGCCGGAAAGGGAAGCTGAGATCCCGCGCAGGAGATTTTCGCGCCGGGAGCTAGCGAGCGCACGACATCGAGGCCGGCTTCAACGGTTTCGCAAGGTCCGTTCAAATTGAACACAAAGGCTCCGTCGCCGTCCTGCGATACTGCGGCAATGAAGGCGGCGGCGGCCTCGCCGGCGTAGAGCCAGCTTAGCGGACCGGTATACGGAACGATATATTCTTCGTTCCTGGCGGCCGCCTGGATGGCAACCGTGTTCCTCGAGCTAACGCCCTGATCGCGCGCCAAGCCGTAGACGATGCATGGTCGGATACATACGGACGGCACTTCCCAGTCGGCCCAGTAAACGAAGGCCGAATGCTCGTTGGCCTTCTTGTACGCCCCGTAAAGAGTCTCGTGCCAGGCCCCGCCTTGCGGAAACGCCAGGGAAGCTACCGAGGAAGCAAGGACGGTCCGCTTGATTCCGGCCTCTCGAGACGCCTCCAGCACGTTGATCGTGCCTTCAACGTTTACGCGCGCGCCGAGCGCCGGCGTCGCCTTGCAGAACGGGACCTGCAGGCCAGCCAAATGAATAATCGACTTGATACCGCGATTCCCGACAACGGTCCTGATATCGCGCGCATCGGTTATGTCCCCGACCTCCCAGGCCAGACTTTCCGCGGCGTCCCGTCCCATGACGAGGCTCGGACGCATTCGATCGGCCGACAGGTCGAAACCTATGCATGCCACGCCGGATCTTTGTAGGATCGCCATGGTCCACGCGCCAATGCAGCCCCCCGCGCCGGTTACAAGAACCGGTTCTCTGAGCCTTTCGGGGTTAACCAAGAATTTGTCGGTAAGGAAGTCCATGTCGTTTCATCCTGTTCAAAGGCTATTCGATACTAATGTCGAAGTGGAGCCGCTGGAACTGCTTAATTGCACTCCGGTCGGGAACGATGCCGAGTCCGGGGCCGTCCGGGGTGACGGCCAGCCCGCCCTTCAGCGGCAGCAGAGCGCCCGCGAACGCCTCGCGCAGCGAATTTTCGTTGACATCGATTTCGAGCAATCCGTTTCCGCCCGCCGCGGACAGCAGATGCGCCGAGGCTAGCAGGCCGATTCCGCCGCCTAGGAAGTGAGGGCAATATCGCTTTCCCGAGGCGATCGTTCGCCGCGCGATGTCGAGGCAGCCGGACACGCCGCCCCACTTGCAGACGTCGGGCTGAACAACGCCGAGAATATCGCCGGAAATCGCCGAGTCGAATTCGGCCGGCGACCGCATGTTTTCGCCGGCGGCTATAGCATGGCCCAGCGACTCGGCCGCGCGCGCCCACTCCTGCAGCGGGCGGTCGACTCGAAGCGGTTCCTCGACCCATTCGAAGGGAGCGGCGTTTATGCTGTCCTTAAGCTCGATGACATCGGCGACGCTCCAGTTCTGATTTGCGTCGATTGCCAGAATCTCGCCGTCCTCCAGCCACCCGGGGTAGGATTCCATCGCGCGCAAGTCGCTCTCGCGGTCGAAACCGACCCTGACCTTGAACGCGCTGTAGCCGAGGCTCCGGGCTTCGGGAATCATCTCGGCAGCCTGCCGGCTGTCGATCCCGCTAGCATAGCAATTGAGAGCGCGGGGCAATCCGCCAAGAAGCCGCGCTAGGGGAATATTCGCGCGCCTTGCCGCCAAATCGTGCACCGCCATGTCGACGCCGCTCGAAATTTGGTCGGCAGGGCCGCCCTCCCCGGACTGCAGGGCCAGGGCATGCAGCCTGCCCCTGACGATTTGAAAGGCTGAAGACGGCATCCCGGTTTCGACCGCCGCAAGCGCCGGCCTTAGAACGGCGGCTGCAAGATTCGCTCGGTATTCGGCTCCGGGAGCCGGGAAATTGCACCAGATCTCGCCCCATCCCTCCGCGCCTTCGGCATCCTCGATCCGAATTAGCAGTGCCGGCCTAGACTCGAGCGTTCCGAAAACGGTCTTGAGCGGAACCGACAGGCGATGCCGCAGGCAAAAGATCTCGAGTCTTGCCAGTTTAGGCGCAATTCTCATATTCGGTCCCAAGGTTGCAGCGGTTCAATACGGTTCACTAGGCAGTATGCGGCGCGAGGGATGAAATCGCCTGGGCGAGTTTCGCCCGAATGAGCTAGACTTGCCCTCCGCCGCGCATTTGCATCATTGTTTTTCCGAAGACTTATCGTATTCGAACGAAAAAGGGTAGGATTTGCAACGGCAATGATCGGCCTGAATCGAAGCCGGCGGATACTTGCCGGAAGCAAGGCGGCCGAATCTCGAAGGCTTTAGGTTCAGAGAGAAGACTGCCGCACCCGCACGATTCCAAATCGCGAAACCAAGCGACCGCGCAAGCCGGTTGCAAGATCGAACGGTTACGTTCGGACGGCTGACCAGCCCGCTGCATGGCCCTGCGAATTCGGAAACGGGGCGATGCAGTGGAATTCGCGGTCATCGCAGTCGACTCGACAGCACCGAGCGCGGCTCGGTTCCGGAGGCGGATTATCGCGAATAGCGAGCGGCGCGCCTCGATTCGGCGAATTCATAACCGGGCGAAGCTGCGCGGAAACGCGAATGTCCGAGCGGCAGGTTTCCTCGAATCGCCAACGCGATGCTCGAAGTGCGATTCAATCGAATCCGGACCAGGATTCAACGGATGCGCATAATGGCGCGGTGCATGCGTTCGCGACCTGAACAGGAACGAAAGCCGCGCCATTGCCAAAGGAGGAAACGCAGCTCCCGGAAGTCTCCGGAGGAGGAATAGTAAATCCTTTCCTGCCGTCCGAACGGGATCGAATCCTGTCGGCAACCGAGCGAATCGCCGATCGGCCGAGATAGAATTGGAGGGTCGATGCACTTGGAGCCGCAAGCCGAAGGCTGGCCTAAATCAGGCATCTTCGAACGTTTCAATTTCGCATGAAGCCGCGGCGTTATTTGAAGCCGCCGGCCGAATGGAACGATGGCAACGAAATCGGCCGGCGATGCCGGGACTTCCCTATGCGAGCAATCGCATCCCCGGACGCAGGCGCGTAAAGCCTATTCTGTCCAACCGACAGGGATTGGCGCCCGGGGATTCGGCGAACAGAATGCTCCCGGCGATGTCTTCGTAGTCGGCCATGAAATGGACGGCGCTCTTAACGCAGAGAATGCGCCATTCCGATGGCTCAATTCCCACGACGCGAAACATTTCCTTGTCGGCATTTTGAGCGCGCTCGCTTCCGACGACTACGGTAACGCCGGTTCCGAGAAGCCGAAGCCGAGCCATGGGCCCCAATTCGGCGCGGCAGCCGCCGAACATCGGTCCGGTAAAAGTAAAACTTCCGTCGGAAAGCGCTTCAACCTTTGCGCTTGCTTCGAAGGGGCGCGAAAATTCGACGTACCGTCCTCCAATCCCGGCTTTGATTACGCTTCCAACGCCGGCCTCGTGGGCCTCCCGCGCGGTTGTCGGATCGTGAATCATCGAGATTGCAGCATCCCGAGCGCCGGCGTCGACCAGTTCGCGCAGCAATCCGGTCGTATCGCCCGGAGCTCCGGCGCCCGGATTGTCCTGAGGATCGGCGATGACCGTCGGACATCGACTCGCTCGCATTGCTTCCCGCACGGCGACCTTCGCGTCGACGAGACGGGACGTAAAGCGCGATTCAGCATCAAGAAGCATGCGCTCCATCAGATTCGCCGCGCCGTCCGCCTGCTCCTGCGTGTCGCCGTAGGCGAACACCGACGGGCCGCAGCACGGCACGTCGGCCGGCGGGAATCCCAGGCAAACATCGGCCGAAACCGCGCCGCAGCCGTCAAGGGCGGCGTAGATCTCTCTAGCCGGGCTGAATCTCGTCGACTGCGCCGTAATCGGTATCAGAAAATCGATTTGGCGAAAGCTTCCGCGCATAGGGCCGGCCATGGCCCGATCGAGCAGCGCCGCCGCCCTTGCTCCCGTTTCGGCGATATCGACGTGCGGATAGGTTCTGTACGCGGTAACGACCGTCGCCTGCTCGAAGAATTCCCGGCTCATGTTTCCATGCAGATCGAGGCTAACCGCGATCGGAAACTCCGGACCGACGCGCTCTCGGATCCTTCGCAGAATCTCCGCTTCGGCATCGTCGTGCCTCCGGGTGACCATCGCCCCGTGCAGGTCAAGGTATACGGCGTCCGCCTTCGCGGCGATTGCGCCGTCGACGATCTCGCGGCTTATCCGCTCGAATGCATGGTCGCTCACGTAGCCGCCGGGTTCGGCCATCGCCCATAGTATGGGCGCGATCTCATGCCCGCAGGCATCGACAAATCCCGCAATCGGAATGTTCAGCCCCTTGAATCGGGATAGAATCGCTTCGCCGCGAGTTAATCCGGGCCAGGCCGCATCTCGCTCGAAGCTCTCGAAATCCGTCGGAACCGAAGAGAAGGTGTTGGTTTCATGCTGAAACCCCGCGACGGCGATTCTGGTCACTGCGTCGGCACTCCGCCGAGCACGGTTCCCGCGACCGGAATATCGGCCAGATCCATGGGCGGCGTTTCAAGCGGATCCTCGTCCAGAATGCAGAAGTCGGCGTACTTGCCGCACTGGATCGATCCGACCCGGTCATCTAGCTTCAAGACGTGGGCCGCGCCCAAAGTGATGCAATGCAACGCCTGCCGAACTGCGATGCTCTGGGAATCGCCCAGCCTCCTCCCGCCCATGGACAGCCGGTTGACCGCGCACCAGGCGGTCTTCAGCGGCGCGAGCGGCGTAACCGGCGCATCCGAGTGAATCGCGAAATCGCCGCCGAAAACATCCCACGCGTCCGCGCACGCGTTCATTCTGCAAGCGCGGTCCGCGCCGAGGGAGCGGTCGAGATGCACATCGCCGAAATAATGCAGGTGATTAGCGAAAAGATTCACGGTCAGGCCAAGCGCCCGCATGCGCTTGAATTGATCGATCCCGGCAAGCTGCGCATGCTCGATCGTGTGCCTGAGATCGGGGTTCGGAGACCGGAGAATCGCCGCCTCGAACGCGCGAATTGTCTGCTCCGACGCCTCGTCGCCGTTTGCGTGCACATGCACCTTGATTCCATTGGAATGCAGTGTCGAAATCGCGTCCCGGAACTTGTCCATGTCCATGTTCCAGATGCCGTTGCCCGGCCTCGCCAGGTAGCCGGGCGGCTTCAGCATTGCGGTTCCGCCCTGGATGGCGCCGTCCGTAAATAGCTTCGCCGAGCCCAGATGCAGCTTCGGCGTCGAGCGCGCCCGGATCTCCCCGGCTCGATTCGCCGCCTCCGCGGGGTCCACTCCCATGGCCGACATGACCGGCGCGTAGCGAACCGGGAATTCGCTTTCGGAGGTAACCCGATGCAGCATTCCCACCTCTTCGTCGTCGAGATTCGAGAACAGGTCGGCGATCGTCGTCACGCCGCAGGTTCGCGCCAGCTTGCCGTAGCCGCGCAATGCGCGTTCGTCGGTCATCTCCTGAAGGCTCAATCCGCACCTGTCCATGACGGGGGCCATCGCATCAAGTTCCAGCAGCTCGCCGGTCGGAGTCCCGTCGGGGCCAATGCAGACGCCCTCCATGCCGCGCATGGAGTCGATGCCGCAAATGTCCAGAGCCTTGCTGCTTGCCGTAAGGACGTGGAAATTCGAGTGCATGACCGCCACCGGATGATCGGCGGAAACCGTGTCCAGAAGGTTCCGGTCGATCCTCGCGCCGTCGACAAAGGCGGCGTCGTAGCCCCAGCCGACAACGAATTCGCCCGGCTTCGTTCCGGAGGCTCTTTTTTTCAGCTGCTCGACAATCTCGCCGCAGGTCGCGGCGCCCGGCTGGGTCCTTCCATCCGGATCCGATCGCGGATAGTGGCCCAGGTATTCGAACCGCCAGACTCCTCCCGCCATGACGTGGGCGTGCGCCTCGACCAGGCCGGGGAAAATTACCTTGTCCGCGTACCGGTCGTCGATTTTGAACTCGCCCCAGGGGACGGCGCAATCGGCGCCGCCGACAGCGATGACGATGCCGTCCCTCGCGGCGACATGGGTCGCCGCCGGCCGGTTGCCGTCCATGGTAATGACTTTTCTCGCGGAAAAAACTGTGATCATGCCGTCGCCTTCCTGCCTGCGGAAACCCGAGAATCCCGCCGCGAAAGCCGGATTCAACAAGGCGCCAAGCACTAGAAAATGTTTGCAACGCTGTCAAACTTGAAATAGACGCGCCGGCATCGGTGCGCTGCCATCGATCAATCGAACAGGCGGCAACTCGTATTCGAGCCGCCGAAACCCGGCAGCCGGAATTTTCAAGGCGATGATTGATTGCCTGCGCGAACGCGAACATTCCGCGCCTTAATGTGGAGACAATGATGATGAACCGAAATTGGATGCGCCTGGGACTTGCGACGACGGCGCTGGCGCTGATGGCTCCCGCCGCGTCCGGCGAAACCGTATTGCGCGTGATCCCTCACGCGGACCTTAAGAACCTCGATCCGATCTGGACTACGGCCTACATTTCCAGAAATCACGGCTACATGATCTACGACACGCTGTTCTCGATGGACGAGTCGTTCACGCCGCAGCCGCAAATGGTCGACAGCTGGACAGTGTCGGAAGACGGGATGGTTTATACTTTCACGCTTCGCGACGGCCTGCTGTTCCACGACGGCTCGCCCGTGACGTCCGAGGATGTCGTCGCATCGCTCAATCGCTGGGGCCAGCGCGACGGCATGGGGCAGCAGCTCTATTCGAACATGGGAAGTCTCGAGTCCGTCGACGAGAAAACCGTGGTTCTGACGCTTGAAACTCCATTCGGGCTGGTTATCGAGGCTCTCGGAAAGATCTCGTCGAACGTGCCGTTCATCATGCCCAAGGAAGTTGCGATGACGGATCCGTTCGAGCAGATAACGGACTACACCGGCTCCGGGCCGTTCGTTTTCCAGGACGACGAATGGGTTCCGGGTTCGCAGGTGGTCTACACCAGGTTCGAAGACTACGCGCCGCGCAGCGAGCCGGCTTCCGCCGCCTCCGGAGGCAAGGTCGCCGGCGTGGACAAGGTGATCTGGACGTATTTCCCGGACCAGAACACGGCGATGAACGCGCTCATGGCGGGCGAAATCGACTTTTTCGAAAGCCCCAGCAACGACCTGATGCCGATTCTTTCGTCAAACCCGGACATCGTCGTTGAAGTCAACGACCCGCTCGGCAATATCGGCTTCGCCCGATTCAACCACTTGCACGCGCCGTTCGACGATCCCGCCGTTCGCCGCGCGGCGATCATGGCCATGAAGCAGGAAGACTACCTCGCGGCCGCGATCGGCGACAGCCAATTCTGGATGACATGCTATTCGGTCTACCCCTGCGGCACGCCCTACGCCACCGAGACGAACTCCGAAGCGATCATGACCGGCTCGGTCGAAGCCGCCAAAGAGGCTCTGGCCGCGACCGGATACGACGGAACCGCCGTCGTGCTCATGCAGCCGACCGACGTGCCCGTCCTGTCGGCCTTCTCGCTGGTTACGGCCGACAAGCTGCGCGCCGCCGGATTCGAAGTGGAGGTTCAGGCCATGGACTGGGCTACGCTCACGTCGAGGCGGGCCTTGAGAGATCCGGTCGCCGAAGGCGGATGGAACATGTTCCACACGTGGTGGATAGGCGCGGACGTCATAGACCCGATGGCGATCGCGTTCTCCGGCGACCCGGACGCCGGCTGGTTCGGCTGGCCGACCGACGAGGAACTCGAAACGGCGCGCGCTGCCTTCTCCCGGGCCACGTCGGCGGAAGCCAAGCTCGCCCACGCCGTCAAGGCTCAGGAGCGCCTCTGGGAGATCGGCGCGTCCGGCGAACTCGGTCAGTTTTTCGTGCCCGTCGCCTATCGAAGCAACGTCAAGGGCCTTATCAAGTCGCCGGTGCAGTTCTTCTGGAACATAACCGTCGAATGATTTCGCCTGATTGAATTCTCGGCGCCCGGTCTGATTCCGGGCGCCGTTCGCAGGTGAGCAAGCATGTTCAAATATGTTGCAATGCGCGTGCTGTCCACGATACCGGTCATGGCCGTCGTGGCCCTGTTCGTATTCGTCCTCCTGAGGCTGGCGCCGGGCGATCCGGCCGCCGTCATCGCGGGCGACTACGCGACCGCCGAAGACGTTGAAAGAATTCGCCAGCAGCTTGGCCTCGCCGATTCGGTATTCGTGCAATTCCTTCGCTGGCTCGGCGGTCTTATGCAGGGAGACCTGGGCACGTCGATTTTTTCCAACCGCCCGGTTACGGAGCTGATCGGCCAGCGACTCGAACCGACGCTGCTGCTCGCCCTGACGACGATCGTCTTCTCGGTCGCGGTCGCGGTTCCCCTCGGCACGCTCGCCGCCTATCGCGCGGGAAGCGCCGTCGACAGGGTCGTAATGCTGTTTTCGGTCGGCGGCTTCTCCGTGCCGGTATTCGTTCTCGGCTATATTCTCATCTACACGATGTCGATGTCGCTCAAGATCCTTCCGGTGCAGGGGTATAAATCGCCCTTCGAAGACGGAATCGGCCCGTTTCTGATGCACATTACGCTACCGACCGTTACGCTCAGCGTAATATTCATCGCGCTGATCTCGCGCATGACGCGCGCGTCGGTTCTGGAAGTTCTCGAGGAGGACTATATCCGCACGGCGCGAGCCAAGGGGCAGTCCGAGTTCCGCATTCTGCTGCGGCACGCCCTCCGCAACGCGGCCGTGCCCATCGTAACCGTTATCGGCATCGGAATCGCGCTGCTGATCGGCGGCGTGGTGGTAACCGAAAGCGTCTACAACATACCCGGGCTCGGCAGGCTGGTGCTCGACGCGGTGCTGGCGAGAGACTACCCGATCATCCAGGGGCTGATGCTGTTCTTCAGTTTCATCTACATCATCATTAATTTGATCATCGACCTTTCCTACACGTTTTTCGATCCCAGGATCCGCTACTGATGCCGGAGGCCTCCGGAAACGCGCCGAGCGGAAGCGATCCCACGACATTTCGAATAGCTGTCGCCAACCGCAGCGTCCTTTGGGGCGGGTGCGCTCTAGCGGCTATTATGGTTTGCGCCGCGGCCGGCCCGTTTTTCGTCGCGGATCCCGTCGCGCTCAACCCGATGAACCGGCTCAAGCCGCCCGGCGCCGAAGGGTTTTTCGGAACCGACATGCTCGGCCGCGACCTGTTCAGCCGGGTTTTGAACGGAGCGCGGGTATCTCTGACCGTTGGAATCGCCGTCGCCGCTCTTTCTATCGCGGTCGGTCTCGTGCTCGGGCTGATCGCGGGATACATTCGGCTGCTGGACGCCGTCATCATGAGAGTCATGGACGGGCTGATGTCGATTCCGGCGATACTTCTCGCGATAGCGATGATTTCGCTTTCGGGCGCATCGCTGCTTACGGTCGTATCGGCGATCGTGATTCCCGAAATTCCTCGCGTGGTTCGGCTTGTCAGGTCGATCGTCCTGACCGTGCGCGAAGAACCCTACGTCGAAGCGGCGATCGCCTCGGGCACCAAGGTTCCGCAGATAATGTATCGGCACATTCTGCCCAACACTATCGCGCCGCTGATCGTGCAGGCGACCTACATCTGCGGCTCGGCGATGCTTCTCGAAGCGATACTCGGGTTCCTGGGCGCCGGGATACCTCCCGAAATCCCCTCCTGGGGCAACATCATGTCGGAAGGCCGAACATACTTTCAGCTAACGCCGTGGATAATCTTCTTCCCCGGCATCGCGCTGGCGTTGACGGTTCTATCCGTCAATTTCGTTGGCGACGGGCTGCGCGACACGCTTGATCCCAGGATCGCGAGAAGCATGCGATGACCGGCGTGCTCGAAATCGAAGGGCTGACCGTCAGCCTGCCGGCCGCGAGCGACAGGGAATTCGCCATCAAGGACGTGACGTTCAATGTCGAGGAGAGCGAAATCGTCTGCATCGTCGGCGAAAGCGGGTCGGGAAAGTCGGTCACCGCGTTTTCGGTCATGGGCTTGCTCGACCGCCGCTCGCTGGTTCCGGTGGCGGGCGCGATCCGGCTTCAGGACCGCGATCTCCTCAAGCTCGGCGACAGGGAGCTTCGGCGGCTGCGCGGCGAACGGATGTCCATGATTTTCCAGGAGCCCATGACGGCCCTCAATCCGGTCATGCGGGTCGGGGAGCAGATCGCCGAGATGCACGAAATCCATTCCGGCATGTCGAAGCCGAGGCGCAACGAGCGCGTGCTCCGGGCTTTGGAGGATGTCCGCCTGCCGGAGCCCGATCGAATTTTCAGCTCCTACCCGCATCAGCTTTCCGGCGGCCAGCGACAGCGGATCATGATCGCCATGGCATTGCTGCTCGAGCCGGTGCTGCTCATAGCGGACGAGCCCACGACCGCGCTCGACGTAACGACCCAGGCGAAGATTCTGAGCCTAATCAAGGATCTGCAGTCGTCGCGCGGCATGGGAGTGATGTTCATTACTCACGATTTCGGCGTCGTCGCCGAAATCGCCAACCGGGTCGTCGTCATGCAGAACGGCCTAGTGGTTGAACAAGGCCCGGTCGAAGAGGTCCTGCAATCGCCGAAGCATCCGTACACCCGCCTTCTTATCGACGCCGTTCCCTCCATTGAGCCGCCCGACAAGCCGGCGCCGAGCGGGAAGGTCGCTCTGGAAACCGAACGGCTGAACAAGGTATACAGTTCCGCAGGCTGGGTCGGCAGGAGCTCGACCGTCAAGGCCGCGCAGGACGTTTCCCTTACGCTGCGGCGAGGGGAAACCCTGGGCATCGTCGGCGAAAGCGGCTCGGGCAAGTCAACCGTCGCCAGATGCATCATGCGCCTGATCGACCCGACTTCGGGAGCCGTTCTAATCGACGGCGTCGATATCGCCGACATGCGGCAGAACAGGCTGAGACACCTCCGCCATCAGATTCAGATCGTGTTTCAGGATCCGTACCGATCATTGAATCCGAGGCGGAGCGTGGGAAAGTCTATCGTCGAAGGCCCTATGAATTTCGGGGTGCCGGAAGACGAGGCGTGGCGGCGCGCGAAAGATCTGATCGAAGTTGTCGGGCTTTCCGCGGACTCGCTCGACCGGTACCCGCACCAGTTTTCCGGCGGGCAGCGGCAACGCATCTGCATTGCGCGCGCCCTCGTCATGGAGCCGATTATACTGATTGCGGACGAGGCGGTTTCGGCTCTCGACGTTTCGGTCCAATCCCAGGTTCTCGACCTTCTCGACAGCATCCGCAGGAACTTCCAGCTTGCCGTTCTGTTCATCACTCACGACTTGCGCGTCGCGGCCCAGATTTGCGACCGCATAATCGTAATGCAGAACGGAAGGGTCGTGGAAACCGGCTCGACGTCCGCGCTCTTTTCCGATCCGAAGGCTCCCTACACGCGCGAGTTGCTTGCCGCGGCTCCCGGCCGTGCCTGGCAAGCGGGGAGCCGCGCCGAAAATTAGGTTCAATCGAGTCGTCGGCGAATTCCGGGAACTAATGCGCCGCTCCCGATTATTTTCCTTCGCAATCGCGCACTCGACGACGAAGCCGCTCATCCGAAAGTGCATTCCGGAATCGGCATTGCGGTCGGCATGCATAGCCGGCCGGCGCTTTCGAAAGCGAACCTGGAATTCTCGAATCCGCAATTTCAGTTTTGGAGCCGATCGGGGATCTGGTCGAAAAAGACGATTTCAAGAATTCGGCGGTCGCATCCCGCAGCGGGCCGGTCGATTCCTTCGAATTGCCGGCGATTCCGAGATTTCGACGAACACGGCTCGCAAAGCCGCCTCGGGCAAACCCGCCGCGGCGCGAGCGCCCGGAAATTCCCCTCGGCGCGCAAGTCCTCCGGATCGGATCGCCCTTGTTCCAGGCGGCTGCGCGACAGTCCGCGGCTCCCCGATGATTCGATGGCGCTCGGACAACGGGCGGCGGCGTTCGCCGCCTCGCTAATGACTCGGCTTGCGGACTACCGACGAGCGCCTGTAGTACCCCTGCACGATGCGATCGATGACCATCGCGCAAAACAGGATTCCGAGACCGGCCAGCATCCCCTGGCCCTTGGCTGCGTACTGCAGCGCAATAAGCACATCCTGGCCTAGCCCCTTGGCGCCGATGAGCGACGCGATGACAACCATCGACAAGCACATCAGGATCGTTTGATTAACTCCGGTCATGATCGACGGCATTGCTAGCGGAATTTCGATATCCTTGAGAAGAGTCCATCGGGTGCAGCCGAAGGCAACCGCGGCTTCCTTGGTGTTCTCGGGAACGCCGCGAATCCCGAGCGCCGTCAATCGGATCACCGGGGGCATCCCGAATACGAGGGTTGCCAATACTCCCGGCGGCTTTCCGGTTCCGAAAAAGGCTATGATCGGAATCAGGTAGACGAATGCCGGCATTGTCTGCATGAAGTCGAGAACCGGCAACGCGGCGTTGTAGGCGCGCCTGTCCTTGCCGAACCAGATGCCCAGCGGAATTCCGAACAGCACGCACAGGAATGCCGCGGCGCCAAGCAGGGCTACGGTCACCATGCTCGTCTCCCATAGGCCGAACAAGGCTAGATAGGCCAGCGCGGCGCCGGTGAACACTGCGACGCGCGGTCCCGCGAGCCGCCACGCCGCAACAATGATCACCGTCATGACAACGGGCCACGGAGCGTCTACGAAAACGGTTTCCAGCCCATCCAGGACTATTGTGATCGTGGAGACGATTCCGTCGAAAACGCCGGCGCCATTGAGCGACAGCCAATCGAACGCGCTATCCAGCCAGTTCGCAACCGGCGCATAGTACTGGTTCTTGCCTATCGGGATGCCGGTTAGAAACGGCTCGAGTTCGGGGGCTATTCGACCTGCCGTAAATCGGTAAAGAGTGAGCGGCACGATCGCCGCAAACAGCACGCCTCCCATGCCGACTCTGGTCCAGCTCCACCCCGACGCGATTCCGGAAGTGTCGGCTCTCCATCGCAAATACTGCCTCTCGTAGTGCATATTGGCGTAGAATCCCTGGAGCGCGCGCAGGCCGACGAGCAGCCCGATGCCGATCAAAAGAATGGTCAGACCTCCCTGGGACGCGCGCTCGGCTTCCTCCGCAACTCGCTTGGCAACTTTATCGAGATTCTCCGCCCGTTGCAGAAAGGTATCCGCATCCGAGTCGCCGGCGATCTTGGCCGCTTCGTGCTTTGCGATGAATTCGTTGTATTTCTCAGTGATTCTCTCGAGCCGCGCAAGTTCGTCGGCGCCCAGCTCGCCCCACCAGCCCCTGCCGATCTGGACCAGCGCGAGCACCTCCAGGATAAGGAATATCCAGAAGTGTCCCCACAGCCCGCGGGCCGCGCCCCAGAAGGGGCCGGCGAGCGCCGCCATCCCATTCCACGACCACGGAAATCGCGTCGCCGACTGGATTTTCTTGAATTCGCGGACGTAGTACTCCTGTCGCCGGCCGACGAAATTCTCCACGGAACTGGCGGTCTCTCGCGCCCGGGAGGAGGATTCAGTCTCATTCATTGGCTGTGTCCTCCCTTGATTGCCTTGAGAAGTCGGGCTTTGTCCACGATGCCGACATCGCTGCCTTCGCGCGTAATCACGATGGGGTTGTCGGTCGTGGTGGAAATGTCGATGAGGCCGCTCAAATCGGTATCGTGCGAAGCGCGGGGAGCGCGGTCGATATCCTCGCCGGAGCGTGGCCGGTACGAGGCGACAGGCTCCATGATGCTATGCGCGAAGACCAGCTTCAGCATCGAGATGCCTTCTACGAAGTCTCGCACGTAGTCGTCGATCGGATTGGTAACTATGTCCTCGGGCGTGCCGATTTGGACGATGCGCCCGTCCTTCATGATTGCGATCCGGTTGCCGATCCGAATAGCCTCGTCCAAGTCATGGGTTATGAAAATCGTGGTCTTGTTCAATTCCCCCGAGAGAGCCATGAATTGTTCTTGAAGCTGCCGCCGAATCAGCGGGTCTAAGGCCGAAAACGGCTCGTCCATCAAAAGCACTTCGGGATCCGGCGCCAGGGCTCTGGCAAGCCCAACCCGCTGTTGCATGCCTCCCGAGAGCTCGTGCGGAAATCGATCCTCGTAGCCATCGAGATTGACGAGGCTCAGGCAGCGCTGGGAGACTTCCCAGCGTTTCGACTTCGGCTGTCCCTGAACCTGCAGCGGAAACGCGACATTGTCTCTCACCGTGCGGTGCGGGAATAGCGCCATGTGCTGGAACACCATGCCGATGCGGGTGGCTCGCAGCTTCCTCAATTCGCTTTTGTCGAGGGCGAGCACATCCTGCCCGAGTACGTCGATGCGCCCGGAAGTGGGCTCTATCAGCCTGTTGATGTGGCGCACCATTGTCGACTTGCCGGAGCCGGACAGACCCATGACGCAGAAGATTTCCCCTCGCTGCACTTCGAACGAACAATTCGCGATGCCGACAACGCATTCGAATCGATCAAGCACCTGCGGCTTGGTAAGCCCCTCGCGTTCAATTGCCGCCATAGCTTCGCTGACCCGTGCGCCGAATACCTTCCACACGTCTTGCATCTGGATAATTGGTTCGCTCATTTGGCTGGACTCCGGCGGCGGCGATTGGCTTCTCGCGGCGGTTCGGCACGTCGCGGAAAGAATTTTACGCTGTGACTGCCCGTCCGGCTCGACGCCGAACAACAAGCAATTGAGCATCAGCGCCTTAGTATGTAGTGGTAGCCAAGAATTGTCCAATACGGAGTTGAATCGCCCATGAACACCCCCTCGTCCCGCCGCGTCCATTGGGGCATTACGAACGACTACGGCCCGCTCCGGGATGTTCTACTCGGAAAGCCCGAATTCTATCGCTGGATCGATGCCGGGCCGATTGCGATGCGAACCCTGAACAACCGGCAGTACACGGGCGTCGAGTTCAATATTCAGACCGCCATGGCGCAGCATGCCGAGATGGTTTCCATCTATGAATCCGCCGGCGTCAAATGCCATTACCTGGACGCCGACGAAGCGCTCCATCGAAATTTCTTCGCCCGCGATTCCAGCGCCATGACTCCCTGGGGGGCGCTGATTTGCCACATGCAGCTCAAGAGCCGGCGCGCGGACTACGTAACCGCCATCCGCTTCTACCAGGACAACGAAATCCCGATTTGGCGCTACGCTACGGCCGGTCATTTCGAGGGCGGCGACTTCAACATCCTCGAGCCGGGCTTCGTGCTCATCGGATTCTGCGGAGAGCGCTCCGAGCGCGAAGGCTCGGAGCAGGTCGCCGGATGGGTGGGCGAAATGGGATGGGAGGCGGTGGTCGCGCCCATTTCCCGAGAGTTCGTGCACATGGACGGGCTGGTCGTGCCGGTTGCGCCGAAGCTGCTCGTGGCGTGTACGGACGCGATGGAAGATTGGCTGGTGTCTCTGCTTCGCGAGCGGGGCTTCGAGTTCCTGGAGGTCGGCTTTGCCGAGGCCAAGAACCTCGGCGTCAATTTGGTCTCGCTCGGGAATGATCGCGTGTTGTCGATGCGGGGGGCGCCGGATCTGAACGAGCGCCTTCGATCCCTGGGGTTCGAAGTGTTCGATCCCGACATGTCGATGTTTACGCTGGGCGGCGGCGGCGTCCATTGCCTTTGCCAAGCGCTGCGCCGGGACGAAGCCTAGCGCCGCGGGGGACCGATCGCCGGGTCCGCCAACTCGGGCGCATCTCCCGGCGCGGCGCCCATCGCCATCCTGCCGAGCCCGCTGAAGCGCTAGGAGACGACCAGGTAGCGGAACCTTACGACTAGTCGCCGAAGTTCCGCCGAAATTCGCTTGCCCCCTAGCGCAATGCCGGGCCAGGGCCGCCGACGGCGGCCCCTCCGGCTATTCGGACGCATCCGCCTAGAAACAGCCCGACCCGATACCAATTTGGCCGATCGACTTGTGTTCACGCAGACGGAGTGAACGGCGTCCGGATAAGCCGCTTCACGTTGTGACCGACTAGTTCATCCATGAATCGATCTGCGCGGAGTTCTCCTGCGCCCACTGGCGGGCAAAATCGCCGGCATCGGCCCCCTCGACCACCAAGGCGTAGGTCATGGCGGACACCTGATCCGTTGTAAAATTGATGTTGCCCAGCATGGCGGCGGCTTCGGGGTGCGTGTCTTCTAGACTCGATGCGTAGTGCACGTGCAGATAGGCCAGGTCCCAAGCGACGGGAGCATCGGATTTTTCAAGCCACTCGGGATCGTCCGTGGGCTGGATGACCATCCACTTGGACGGGTCGTATGCCGGCTCTTCGAGAACCACGATGTCATGCAGTGCAAACAGGTGGTTGGGCGTATAGCAATAAAAGACGTGATTGACGTCCTTCGCGACCGCGGCATCGACATTTGCCATTGCCAGCGCCTCATCCATTTCCAGGAGTTCCATCGTTTCGTCGAATCCGTAGCTCTTGGCGCGGATCTTCTCGACGTTCGTCGATGCCCAGCCCGATGCGCCAATCCAAATCTCGCCCCATCCGTCGCCATTTCTATCGAAGTTGATTGCCATGTCCGGATCGGCCAGATCTGATACGTGCGTAATTCCAGTACGATCCGCAGATGCCTTGGTTACGCAAATGCCCTGAAAAGCCGGAACCCCGTTCGGGCTCATTCGAACAGTGCCTCGCGACTGCACGAACTTTTCGTGCAGATTTGCCTGATTTGGCAGCCAAACCTCGGGATGAACGTGCATGCTGCCGGAATCCATGGCTTCGAATATTACTGGATTGGTTCCGTTTTGAAGCTCCACCTCCAACCCGAAATTGTCTTCAAGCACCACCTTGAGAATGTTCGCGGTCGCAGCCACCGACGGCCAGTTGGGCACGCCTACAACGATATCGGCAGCCTGAGCTGGTCCCGTGCCTGCGTATATTGCAGCGGCACACAAAGTACCGCAAATTTTTAACGTTTTCATTGAATTCTCCTTCGGAAAAAGTGGTGCCGGTGCATGTCAACTGCATCTTCAGGGAATCGAAATGCAGAACACTAGGAGAGTCTTTATAGCGCTTCGATATAACATGCTAAATATTTTGGCGGGGATAGCCGCGGTCCGGGCGATCGATGTTTCTACGGTTCAGTTCGGATTGGCGCGATTCTCGTTTCGGCGCAGATCCGAGTTTTATACAGGCGGGAGTTCTCGGCCGCTTTGGATTGATTCAGTAGAATCATCCTCGATCCCTTGCGAATGAGCGACCGCCCACGCAGGCTTTCAACAGACTCTAATTTTGTCGGCGATCCCAATTCCGTTTGCTTTCGCTACAGGCAATAGCGCACCCGGAAAGCCCATTTACGCTAATCTAGCGCCTGCCAAACCTTATTCGCCCCGGGAGCGGTCGGTGCGCGGGCAATGAGAACCGCTGCCGGCCGCCGGCTAGTCGGTTCCGCCGCCGAGCCGCGGATCGGGCATATGCGCGCGTCGACGCGCGCACGCTCGCCTGCCGCGTCGAGCTGGCATTCGGGACATCTCGAGAGAGCGACTTTTTTTCGACAAGGAGCTGGCGTCGCCGCGGCGGACCCAAAACCCCGTCGCTCGGGTCGAGACGCCATGGGCAACGAGGAGAAAGAAGCGAGCTGGGGATCGGCTCCGGCCAAGCCGGGGCGGGAACGCGCCATGAGGCGGCTCGGCGAATTCGGGACGAACTCCGCGCGGAACGTAGCGACGCGGAAGGACCCCGCATTTCGGTCAAGCGAAATTTTCCTGGAACCTCGTCTTAAAACTGCCGCCGACAGAATATTGCTAGGCTGGAAATCGAAATCGGAAATTCACAGGACGCGCGGCCTAATCGGCCTGCGGCCTTTCGGCTGCATCTTGAATCCCTAGCGCGATTTCCTCGGCTGCAACGCCGCTGAAATCGTCGTCCCGAAACTCGACCTGCGCGCGCAAAAACCCGGAAAGCGATTCGCCGGCGATCGCGTCAATTCGAAACGACGGGATCCAAAGGGCCGCAAGGCAGGTTCAGCCTCTGCTCAAAGGCATAGGCGACCTGCAGCAGTCTGGCTTCGCCTCGCGGTGGTCCGATTAATTGAAGACCGACCGGCAGGCCGCTACGCGTAAATCCGGAAGGCATGGACAATGCCGGGAGCCCCGCGGTGGTCGCAAGGAACGAGAACCGCAGCCAGTCGACATAGTCGCCCATCGGCACGCCGTCCACGACCGGCGGATACTCGACTTCCACGGGACCCGGAGCAATCCCGGTAACGGGTAGCGCCAGCACGTCGTGTCGTTCCAGGAACATCCGCATGGCTTGATAGATTTTAGTTTTGTTGCGCAGCGCATCGTAGATTTCGGCGGATGTTAAGTTTCTACCGAATTCGGCGTTGTCCCTAAGCGTTTTCTTGAAATGCTTTTTGGCCATTTCCGGAAGACGATCCGTTACGGCTCCGTAGTGAATGCCGCGCAAAGCAAGATATGTTCGATTCAGGTCCGGTACGTCCGGACAATCCAATTCGACCGAAATGCCTTCGCTTGCGACGACTTCCAGCGCATTCTTGTGGACTTCCCTAATTTCACTTTCCACAGGCGCGAATCCGCCCAGATCTTCGGCGAACGCCACCTTGATTTTTCCCGGAGGTCGCCTGACCGCCGCCTGGAACGGCGTTCGGGGCTCCTCGATGCTAATGGGATGCCGCGCATCGAAACCGCACATCGCGTCGAGAAACAGCGCGGTGTCCAGAATGTCGCGAGCCATCGGACCGTCAACGGCCTCGTAGGAAAAAGCGGTGTCGGACGGACCTCCACCGCAGCGGCCGGGCGATGGGCGGAAGCCGACTACGCCGCAAAACGACGCCGGGGTCCGAAGAGATCCGGCCAAATCGGATCCGTGGCAGAGCCAATACTGGCCCGTAGCGAGAGCGGCGGCCGACCCGCCGGACGACCCGCCGGCATTGCAGGACGTATTCCAAGGATTCCTCGTAGCGCCGAAAACCGCATTGAAGGTATTCGCTCCGGCACCGAATTCCGGGGTGTTCGTCTTTCCTGCGATTACGGCGCCGCGGCCCTCGAGCCTATCGATAAGCGCGTCGCTCTCAGCCGGGACGTAATCGACTAGGGCCGGACTTCCGCAGGTGTTGGGAATACCTTTTACGTCTATGAGATCCTTAATCCCCACAGTAAGCCCGGCTAGCCAGCCGGGGGACTCTTTTCCGCCTCTCTTCGCAAGCTCGCGAATCGATTCCCTCGCCCGGTCCTCGCACCGAATCACGGTTGCGTTAACATCGTCATTGATTTGGTCCCTTCGCTCGATGGCCGCGTCGAGCAATTCATCGGGCGCGACTTCGCCTTCCCGCAATTTGCACACTACTTCGCGCGCCGTCATGGCGCACAGCTCGGGTCCCGAGTAACTAGGGTTTGGACGATTCATTTTCATTCCCTGTCAGTTTGCTTCCGAAACGGATTCTAGCATCAATTTCCAGTGTCGAATGGAGCGTTCGGAACCGGCGCCGCTTTGACATTCAATAGCCTCAACTAGCGGCGCCTGCCATTGATTATAGCGGGCAGCGCCGGGCAAACGGAAATTCTGTCTTCGAACCGGGGCCGAAAACAGCCTGCGCTTCTGTTTCGTGTTTCGGCCTATCTCGCACCGCCGCCGCGCGGGCGCAAGGCATTCGCAGTCGAATCCAAAAACATCATCGGCTTGGAGCATTGGCGCTGCCCGAGAATAATCACGCGGATCCGCGGATCCGAGATTTGCAGGCGCGCGCGAAGGCGGGAAGTGAATTTGCCGAATAGCAAGATTGTCGGCGCTATAATATCGCTCGTATTTCGAAAATTTGAAAAGGGTCGCCAAGTTGATGCCTGCGCTAGAGCATTCGCCCGGATCGCGCGCATCGGGATGCCTTTCGTTGGCGGATTCGAGAATCTCAGCCGGAGTACCGGGCGCTCGGAGGCGCAGCAGGAGAATTTTCAAGGCTTCAACGCCGTAGGGCTATCGAGCCGGGACGGTATCGCGCAATTCGAGGCGCCGCGAGAAACCGACAATATCGCGGGGAGCGGGGTGACTATCCAATGGCATTGCTTTAAGTTCAGGACTTTCCGCCAACATTTTTTTCGACTTCAACCGGCTGATTTAAAAGACTTTTCGAAAGCCGCGGAATGTTCGGAAGAGGGCTTGACTCATGGCCGCGAATCGGTCATGCAGGAGTCGAATTGGTCCGTCCGCTGGAAAATCGCCATGGATCCGCGCATCAAGGCCCTTAAATCCACGACCTTCCGCACCAGGAGGCTGACGCGCCGCCGGATCGCGCAGATCCAGGAGACGGTGCAGCTTCTGCCGAAGAACAGCCGCCGGGAGCTGGCGCGCACGATCTGCGAGCACTTCGGCTGGCGCACGCCCGGCGGCGGC
>MPMP01000063.1 GCA_002238565.1 Albidovulum sp. bin36 | reverse complement strand
GCCACCGCTCGACCGAACGCCTGCGTCCGAATGTCCGTCTGCGAATCATCCATTCCCCTTGGAAACACAAGTCGATTCCAAAGGGAATCCCCTCATCGGGAAAAACCACCAAACGTCCCGGAATACCCTGTCAGGCTAGATCCAATTCCCGGAAAGTTGCCCCTATTACCCCGGACTTTCCCGCGGCGAGCGGCGA
This sequence comes from Albidovulum sp. bin36, assembly GCA_002238565.1. Lineage (GTDB taxonomy): Bacteria > Pseudomonadota > Alphaproteobacteria > Rhodobacterales > Rhodobacteraceae > JAPPFL01. The sequence goes on along the minus strand of MPMP01000063.1, from coordinate 30,653 downwards.
CTTGATCGCAAAATTTGCTCCGCACCCTCTTCGACGATTGTTTGCTTCCTATTGTCGCTTTAGGCTGCTTCAGCGGCGCTGCCTGCAAGGCGGTCGGCTGACTCTATGCAGGCGCTGCAAAGGGCCGGAACCGAATCGACATTAGGAAGGAGCGGCGTTTTCTGATGATCCAGGACTCGGAGGAGTGCGTCCTTGATCGCGGGCAGCCGGGACAGCAGGCAGTCGGGGCCGGCGAATCCGGTTCCGGCTCCGCAGACATCGTCGAAGCGCGCGCCGCCTTGCGCTCGTCGCGGGGGATCCACTCGCGAATGGAGTCGGACCGTGCCGCAGGGCGGCTTTCGCACCAGGCGCTCAAAGTAAATCCGGTAAAGAGCGTAGTTGTCGCCGACGTCAAACTGCTCGGCATCGTCGCTCGGGGCAAATGTCCCGGCGAGGCGCTCGCCCACGGTCGCGATTTTAACCGGGACCGGAAACGTTTCTGCGTCGAAGACGCCCAGCTCCGCAAGATGAGCGCCCCGGGCTTCCGCGTCCGCGAATCGCTCTCGCGGATGGCCGTCCAGAAACGAAACCGTCGACTTCGGCGGGTTGAATCGCCTCATGCATCCGAGAGCGGCATCGTTGACGACAAAGCCGGCCTCGCCGGCGCGCAGATGCTCCGGAAAGTTGATGCGGCTTTTCTAGCCGGTCGCCCTAAAATACGCGGACAGGTCGTTGCCGGCAAAGGCGCGATAGCCGGTCGCCTCCTCGTGCCGGGTCAATGGCATTTTGTAAGATTGCTAGCATTGCGTTTTTTGAATTTGGCGAAGTCGCAACTATTCGATCCATATCTGGATTTCGCGCGCGCAAATTTTTTTCGCTTTGGGGTTGACACTTGCCCGCCGCCATGGCATGTAAGCTGAGTATCGGATTGCCTTTATCGGGAGCCTGCCGCCATGGACCCTCGAATCGCCGCCCTCAAATCCACGACGTTTCTGGGCAAGCGCCTTAAACGGCGGCAGATCGCCGACATCCAGGAAACCGTCGCGCTGTTTCCCAACGATAGCCGCAACGAGCTATCGAAGACGATCTGCGAGCATCTGAACTGGAAAACGCCGGCAGGCGACTACCGGGTCGCCGCCGGCCTTCGCCTTCTCGAGCATCTGGAGGATTGCGGGATCCTGACCCTTCCGGCATCGCGCAACCCGACGCCCAAGGCTTTCAAGCCGATCGTCCACGTGCGGGCGTCCGACCCGGGGCCGGAGATCGCCTGCGGCCTCGCCGACCTCGAGCCCCTGGCGCTGGAGGAGGCGTCGTCTCCGGAGGATGTCGCCCTGTGGAACGCGCTCGTCGACCGCTATCACTACCTGGGCTGCCCGCGTCCGTTCGGGCCGCACGTCCGCTGGTTCGTCCGCGACCGCCAGGGGCGGATCCTGGCCGCGCTGCTGTTCGAGGCGGCGGCGCGGTCGCTGCCCTGCCGAGACGAGTGGATCGGGTGGAGCGCTGCGGACCGCGACCGCCGGCTGCACCTCGCGATCTCGAACTCCCGCTTTCTCGTGCTGCCCTGGGTTCGCGTCGACAACCTGGCGTCGAAGGCGCTGGCGACGGCGCTGCGCCGGCTTCCCGAGTTCTGGGAGGCGAAGCACGGATGCCGCCCCGTCGTCGTCGAGACCTTCATCGATCCGACCCACTTCGACGGCGCCTGCTACAAGGCCGCGAACTGGCAGCGGATCGGCATGACCGCCGGCAAGCGAAGCGGACGCCGCGCGAAGCCGGCCAAGCAGGTTCTGGCGTGGGCGCTGGACCCGGAGTTCCGCAGGATCCTGAAGGGCGAGGCGGCTCCGCAGGCGAAGCCGAAGCGCCGCTCGCCCTCAGCGGCCGGCGACGGTTTCGTCATGATGTAGTCCGGGATCGTCGACGCGGCCGCGTCGATCCTCGCCGTTCGGTCGCGACTTCGGCCGGAGCGATCGTTCCCGCGCCGATCGAAAAAGCCTGCCGGAAAGTGGAGCCGGAAACTGCAGCGGGCGACGTGAACCCGAACTAAGCCGGAATCAACACAGATCAAACCGGGGCGAAGTGGCCGCGGAGCAAGTGCGCGGCCTTAAGGAAATGTCGGCGAATCGTTAAGGAAATGCCGTTGCGACAAGGCGAGCGTCCGGAGCATCTGCTGCAGGATCAGTACGCAAACGGCCCCGAAATTTGGACTGATGGACGAGGAATGGATGGTGAAGCTCCTAAGCCGGATGATGTCCGCGTGGGCGAACTACTTCCGGCCCGGCATACCGGGCCATCGACGTGCGCGCGATCAAGCAGCTGCGACAGCGTCTCTGTAAAAAGCGCAAAGCGAAGAGCGGGAGGCGCGTGCGCTTCTCGAACAAAAGACTGTGGCACGGCGACCGGCGACCTTCCGCGGGCGAAGGAATGATCTCGAACGGAAGCCGGATGCGGGAATTCCGCATGTCCGGGATGGCGAGCAGCGGCGAGGAAACGTGATGCGCGGCGGAGACCGGGGCACCGGCGCACGGCGAAAGCCGCCGGCAAACCGCTACTCCCTTCGCCTGCCGAAGAATGCGCCTGCCGCTAACTCAACAACCTTGAATTGCTGCATTTCGGCCGGGCGAAAGCGGCCTCCGAAAAAGAATGCGGTTTCGCCGGCGGACCGGAATCCCCGAATGCGCCGGCGGGCGCATCACGCACCTGAATTCGCGACTTGCGTCGTCTTGCCGGAGCCGCTACTTTGTCACTCAGCGGCTTGCCGAGCGATTTTTCGAGAGCTTGGTCCGCGCGACGAAATACAGTTTCAAGGGAAGCGGCCAATCGCGAAATGCCGGGAACTTGCCCTATTGCGGCCGATCCTGCGAAGCAACCGGATTTCAAGGAGAATTTCTGGTCTACATTTCTTGAATCCGTTCTCGAAGGGACCGCGCCAGGCAGAATCGGAGCGTGAGTCCAGTACGAAGCGAGAGCCGGGCTGAAAGGAATGTTGTCTCGCGTCCGGGGTCCTAAGGATCTCGCGCCCGCGCGTGGCGCTCGACCATCGTTAAGGTTGAGCCTACCTGTTCGCCGCCGCCCGATGCGACTAACCCGCCGCAGTCGGCTACCCTTGCTTGAGAGTAAATACCGTCGAAATGAACCAGCGCCTCCTCGACAACTCGGCGGCCATATCGGCCGGAAATCGCGGGGCTGCGGTTCTCGACGACGCCGGATTGCGCCGCTCGAAGGATCTCGGAGTTCCGAAATCCGGCGACCATCCGGCTTCCGCCTTTCAGATTGGCGCTCAAGCCGGTCGAACGGACGTTCGGCTTCATCAAGTCGAACTGCATTTCCAATCGCATTTTCGAAACCGTCGACGACGCGTGCCGACGCATCGCCGCCGGAAGGAACAGGTTCAGGAGCGACGGCGAACGCGTCCGCTCCCTCGGATTTCGAAGGCGGGAGGCGATGCAACGATAGGAATCGCGCAAAAAAATAGGCCGAGCTGGCCGCAATTTATGGGAATTGGCATAGCGACCTTTTGCAATCGCTTGGCTACGTTTTGAATTAGTCTCTAATGTAGCTCTGACAACCCGTGCCTGTCCGGGCTTGCGAAGGACCGCAAATCGTCAATCGGGGGGATAATATGAAATTCAAAACGTTGATCGCCGGAGCGGTCGCTTTGACGACGTACGCTTCAACGGGCGCAGCATTCATGCCGGGCGATCCCGTCGCGGGCAAAAAGGTGTTCAGGAAGTGCAAGGTATGCCATAGTGTCGAGCCGGGCAAAAAGAATATCGCCGGACCGAACCTTCTGGGCGTTTTCGGTCGACAGGCCGGGACGGTCGATTTCAAGTTCAGCACGAGCCTGATAGAGGCCGGCGAAGCTGGACTCGTCTGGACACCTGAAGCCGCGGACGCATACATTCAAGATCCCAAGAAGTTCCTCCAGGAATATCTGGGCGTGTCCAATGTACGCAACAAGATGGTGCTCAAGCTAAAGAGAGAAGACCAGCGCGCGGATGTAATCGCTTATTTGATGTCCCTGTCGGACTGACCGCGCTATGACTGCGCATATCTCGGCGGGCCCGAGCAGTTGTTCGCGTTCGTCAAGGCCGCATGGTCCTCGAGTGCATGCCGGGCAACGGACAGAGGGCTGATTCTCTTCAAGAACCGCAGGCTGGTAGCGTTGATGCGCATAGCGATATCATTATTATCCGGGCGTCCGTTGCCGTGAAGCGCTAGTCAGCTGTCGAAATTCAAGCTTCCGTCTACCGGCGCATGGTCTCGCGGTCGGAATTGCGGCGCAATTCAATTCGTTTCCAAAGGCTCCAAGCCTCCCAGGGCTCGAACGACTCCTAGAGTGGCGCAGTACGCTCGCATCTTCCCTGAGCCGACAAATCGCAGGTGTTGCACTTCGATCCTTAATTGGCGATAATCGGGAGGACGTGTGTCTCGATTCCGGTGGGCCTGCGGACCGTCTGGAGCACATGTGCGACATCTCGCGTCAGATCCGGCGCGGGAGTTAGGAAAACTGATGATATGGGTCTACCGACTGGGGTTCCTAGCACTGTTGGTAGTGCTCTGGATCCTCGCGGCCCAGCAGTTCGGGCGGAATGTCGTGCCGACTCCTTTGGCGACTTTCGAGGCCGCTCAGCGGCTGATCGCCGAAGGCCGGCTCCTGAGTGCCTTAGGGGCATCCCTTACGGTCTATCTTTCCGGCTACGCGCTGGCGATCGTCTGCGCGATTCCCGTCGGGGTTGTGATGGGCGGATTCCGGATTTTGGGCAAGACGCTCGAAATCTATGTCTTTGCTCTCGCCGCAACGCCGCGAGTCGCCTTCATCCCGCTGATCATCGTGATCATGGGGCTCGGCGTCGATGCCAAGGTCTTCATCATTTTCCTGGGAGCATTGATGCCGATCCTCATCAACACCTATGCCGGCGTGCTGGCGGTCGACGACGAGCTTGTCGAAATGGCGAGGTCGGTCGGCTCCAGCAGGCAGCGCATTTTCATCAGCATAGTTCTGCCGAGCGCCGTGCCCTTCGTTGTCGCCGGCATGCGGCTTGGGGCCACGATCGGGTTGATCAACACGGTGGTCGCCGAACTCTATACCGCGGTGAGCGGGCTTGGGGGCCTGCTTGCCATTTATGGAAATACTTTCCGAATGGCCGAGTACTTCGTTGTCGTAATCACGCTGGCTATGGTCGGGGTCGTGGTTACCGAAGTTCTCCGACACTTCGAAACGCGTCTTGCCCGGTGGCGCGGAGCAAATTGAACGGGCTTGGCGGCCGATCCGGCCGTCCAAAAACTAGGGAGGAATCAACATGAACCGAACCAAACGTATATTCGGGCTTCTGTCAGCGTCCGCGAGCGCGATGCTGATCTCGGCCGGCGCAATGGCAGCCGAGCCATTCCGACTTGTCCTGACCCATCTGGAGCCGCCTCTGGTTCCCAATTCAGTAATGGACCTCGCCCATGAACTCGGATACTTTCAACGCGAGGGCGTAGACGTCGAATTGATCCGCGTGCAGCAGACCCCCTCGGCGCTGGCATCGATCATGGCCGGCGAGGGTGAAATGGCCAACGTTTCGGTCGATGCCGTTCTGCAACTAAGGGCTCGGGGGGGCGATGCGCTGATGGCGGTAACCTCCCCCAACAAGTCTCTGCCGTTCCTAATCGCGTCCAGATCGGAGATCGCAAGCCCGGCGGACCTTGTCGGCCGCAGCTTCGGGGTCGGGCGCATCGGAAGCCTGGATTATTCGCTGAGCTCGAAAGTGTTGGCAAGCGAAGGGGTCGACATGAACGAGCTCGACGTAGTTACCTTGGGCCAGCCGTCCGTGCGCGCCCAAGCTCTCGCCGCAGGGCAGGTCGACGCGACCACCATGTCGATCGGCGTTTGGCTATCGATCCCCGACAAGACCGGCCTCTCGATTCTGGTTCCGCTTGACGCTTACTTCGACGCCGCGCCGGTCGTTAACAAAGTCAACGTAGTGTCCGCTGAAGTGCTCGAGGGCCGACGCGACGAAGTGGTCGCGGTCGTCCGCGCGCTGGTAAAGATTTCGCGCGACTTCGCGGTCGATCCCAGCGCCTGGGCAGATGCCATGGCGCCCTATAGCGGCAACCTGACGGCCGACAATCTAGGTCTGCTAGCCGAGAGTTTCGACGGCAATTGGAGCATCAACGGCGGCATCAGCAGGCAGGAGCTTCAAAACACCCAGGACTGGCTGTACCAGACCGAGGACTTCAAGGAACTCGCACTGGTGGCACTCGATGACTGGGTCGACTTTTCCGTGACCGACGATGTGCTGGCCGAGATCGATACCGCGCCGGGAGCGGATCAGCCCACTAGATGAGGGCAATGCCTAAGGATTTAGCGGGCGGCGAGCAAGGCCAACAGTCTCGCTTTCCACCTGCAATTCGGTTCGATCGGGTCAGCAAATCGTTCGCATCCGCCGGCGGGCGCGCCGCGGTCTTGGCGTTGCAGGATATCTCGTTCACGGTCGAACCTGCGACGTTCGTTGCGCTTCTGGGCCCCTCCGGCTGCGGTAAAACCACGATTCTGAGACTCGCGGACGGCCTGATCCGCGGCGATACGGGCAAGGTAGAGGTGTTCGGCGCCCCGCCGAAGCCGGGGCCGAACATCGGCTTCGTGTTCCAGACCTTTCGGCTGATCCCCTGGGCAAGCGTTCAGGACAACGTCGAGTTTGCACTGAAAGGCCCGCTGTTCAGTCAAGCCGAGCGGCGAGAGCGGGCGAATCGGCACCTCGAACTGGTCGGGCTGGCAGAGTTTCGGCACGCCTATCCGGGCGAGCTCTCGGGCGGCATGAAACAACGCGTGGCTCTGGCGAGGGCGCTCGCAACGGAGCCGGACATCCTTTTGATGGACGAACCCTTCGCTAGCATCGATGCGCAGACCCGAGAATTGATGCGGATTGAGCTGATGCGCATTTGGACGGACCGGCGCCCGGTAGTGCTGTTCGTCACCCACAGCGTCGATGAAGCGATCATACTAGCCGACCGCATCCTGCTTTTGAGCCCGCGTCCGGGCCGGACGGTAAAGACGATCGAGGTCGAACTCGAGCGGCCTCGCTGGGCCTACGATGCCCGCGCCGAGCCGCGGTATGTGGAGCTCAGGAGTTTTTTGTCCGAGCGCATGCGCGAACTGGTGTTGTCCGACCCCTCCTCTGAATTCTACGGTCGCGACCTCGCTCCGCCCGCGGACCGCTGAATGAATCCATCAAGGGATCAGGAAGGTCGCGCGATGCAGTACCCGGCAAAAACATTCGATCTAGCGAGCTGCCGCGGCTTCGGCTTCGATCCAAAATTTCACTATATCGCTACGGCCGCGGATGCCATAAGTGCCGGAACTTGGCATCGGCCATTCAAATACGGGAGGAAACTCATGATGCCTACCTTAAGTCGCACCGCCGCGCAGTTCGCGCTGGCTATTGGTTTCGCCGTCGGCTTCGCCGCCGCCGCGGCCGCCCAGAGCAGCGCGGAACCGGTTGAAAGACCGGTTTCCTACTCATCGGAGCAAGCTGATCGCGGAAAGAAAAAATACATAAAGGATTGCGTGGATTGCCACGGAGAAAATCTGAAGGGCGGGCTGAGCGGCGGCGCGCCATTGCGCGGTCTGGTTTTCGAGGAGAAGTTCTTTGACGGATTGCCGGCCTCGATAATATTCGCATACATGTTCAGCACGATGCCGCCTGATTCGCCGGGTCGCTATTCTCCGAACACCTATGCCAACTTGATGGCCTACATCCTTAAACGGAACGGTTTCAAAGCCGGCGCGCCGCTTCCCTCGGACTTCGATGCGCTCGACTACCTGATCATGGAGAAATAGGCGGAGCGCGGAGAGGCAAGGCAGTCGAAACTTTGGCCGGACACTGACCGTGGGGCTGCAAGAGGTCACCATTCAGCTGATCGCTTTCCGTGTCTTGGCGATTCTGATCATAGCCGGAGTGCATGGTGGCGTTGTTGCCGGAACGGCAGTGCTGCTGGGCGATAAGGGGCCGAAATACGACGGCCGCCTGACCTTGGCGCCGACGGGTCACATGGACCTTGTCGGCTCGATCAGTTTGATCGTCTTCGGGTTCGGCTGGATAAGGCCCGTGGCCATCGACGCAGAACAGTTCCGCATCGGTCGAATTGGAATTGTCGTTGTGATACTGGCCGGCTTCCTCGGTCTCAATGTCGTCGCCGCGCTTCTCGAGGCGCTTGTTGTTCCGACGCTTACGACTTTGCCTCACACGGCTGCGCTCGCGACAGCGGCATTTCTCCGGACCGCGAGCGACGTATCGATTTATTTCGCGCTCTTTTCGCTCGTTCCGATCCCGCCGCTCACCGGCGGATTGCTTTTCGAGGCGTTCGGCATATCCGTCTCGCGGAGCGTGCGGAGAGTCCTTGCCGCAATGCTATTGCTGCTGGCGGCGGCCGGCGTGGTTCGTCAGCTGCTCGGACCGGCCCATGCCGTTCTGGCATCGGTAATTCTCACCTGACGACGAGGGATCACAGCTCGGGGACCGGGGCGTTTTGCCCGATCCGAGCCGCGCCGTAGCGCTCCAGGACGGTCGCTAGCGTTCCATCCGATTCAAGCTGGCGGAAGGCCTGATCGATCTTGCGCTTGAGCGTGAGATCCCCCTTCCACATACCGAATACTAGATTGTAGCGGGCGAGTTCGTCGGGCAGCGGCGCGACCCATAGGCCGTTCTCCGCCGCCAGCCATCCGGCCAGGACCGCCTCGGTTACGCCGGCGTCGAGTTCACCATTTGCGAGGCCGTCGACGAGCGCCTTTTCATTGCGCAGGACGCGGACGGCAACGTCGTTAGCGCGCAGGTAGCTCGATAGCCCGATACGATCAAGCCCCGAGACCAGGGTCAGCACCCCGACCGTAAGACCTTCTACGTTCGCGATCGGCGCCGGTGCCAAGACCGCCCATCCGGTTTCGGCGTAGGGCGGGCCGGTTTCGAGGAAAGATCGCGTCAGCGCCGAATCGACGACGCCCCCGGCGAGCATCTGGCACTTGCCGCGATTGACGGCCCAATGACGCGGATTGAAGTCTCGTCCGATGGCGTCGCTGGGACTTAGCAGCAGTTCGACGCCGATGTGATCAGCGACCTCGCGCAGAAGTTCGATGTCGAGTCCCGGCCTGTCGGGGTCGCTAGTGACGAGCGGCGGATAAGTGGTCGGGATGCATGCGCGGATGGCTCCGTTCGCCTTGACCTCGTCCAGCGACGTGTCCGGCGGCAAAACGCTCACCAGTAGCAAAAGACCGATGACGATGCCAAGTCCGCCAAGGTCGCGCGCCAGTCGCCGGAGCGTCAGCATGTTTCACGCCCTGCGGAAATCAATCAAAGCGATCGCGAATAAAACGAGGCCGGCGACGGCCATGACGGCAATGCCGAGTCGCGGGTCGAACTGGTTGTAGTCGATGAGCACGCCGCGCAGCGCGTCCACGGCATAGGTAAGCGGGTTGATTTCAACAAGGGTGACCAGCCACTCGGGATAGGTGATGCGCGCCTGCGCCCGGGTCAGCGCCGGGTCGAGCGGAAAGATCGAGCTGGATGTGAAGTAGAGCGGCAGGATGACGGCGTTGGAAAATACGCCGAACCCCTCGAAGCTGCGGATGCGGTTCGCGATTACCACGCCAAGCGAGGTCAGCGCGAAGGCCAGCATGGCCATGAGGCCGAGAGCCTTGACGATATCGGACAAGGTCAGCGGCACGTCGGCGAAGCGAGCGAGGAGCAGAACTAGGCAGCCATGAACCATAGCCACCGTCGCGCCGCCCAGTACCTTGCCCAGCAACACCATGCCCCGCGACATTGGCGAGACCAGCACCTCGCGCAGGAAACCGAATTCGCGGTCCCAGATGACCGAGACCGCCGACTGAACCGACGTGTAAAGGATGTTGAGCACCACGACGGCGGGAAAGATGAACTGGAGGTAGGTGAAAGGCACGACGAACGTTACCTCTCCGTAGACCTCTCCGCGAAAGTAGGGATTGAGGCCGATGCCGAGGATGAGCACCCAGAGAATCGGGCGGCTGATGCCCCCGACAAGTTGGCCGCGGTCGCGAATGGCGCGTTTCACCTCGCGCAGCCAGATACCGTAAAGGCCGCCGAGCTGGATGAGGAGCGGCGATCGTCGCATGGCCGTCGTGTCGTCATTGGTCATCTCGTGTGTTCTCCTCCGCGTCTGCCGAAGGCGAGAGTGCGTTCGCGGGGACCGGCGACCTGATCGCGAAGCTCGCGGCCCGTCAGGGACAAAAACACGGCTTCCAGGCTCGGCGCGTCGATCGAAAGCGAGCGGAGGCGAGTGCCGTATTCGGCGAGTACGGCTTCGACCAACGAGTCGCTCGAAGACAGGAGGATGCTCTCTCCCGCTTCTCCCTCCAGACGGTCCGCGTAGCGGCTTAGGATCTCTTGACGGTCGTCGTCGCTCTTTGGAACGATGCGAAGCACCTGCCGGCAGTGATCCCGCTTCAGCGCGTCGGGCGTGTCAAGAGCCAGTACCTTGCCGTGGTCGACGACGCAGACCCGGTCGCAGCCCTCGACTTCATCAATGTAGTGGGTGGTCACCAGCACGGTAATCTTCCGCTCGTCGCGCAGGCGGCGGACGTAGGACCAGATGCGTTCGCGGCTCTGGGCATCGAGCCCGGCCGTGGGTTCGTCGAACAAAATGATCTCAGAATCGTGAATCAGGGCGCGTGCGATTTCCAGACGGCGTTTCATGCCGGAAGACAGCGTTCGGGCCGGCTTGTCGGACCAGTCGGTCAGTTCCACCAGCGCCAGCATTTCCTCAATGCGTTTTCGCCTAAGCGCTCGCGGCACTCCGAATACCAGCCCGTGCAGCTCGAGATTTTCGCGAACCGTCAGCCGGTCGTCGAGGCTCGGCTCCTGAAAGACCATGCCGAGACGGCGGGCGGCCGGCCGCGGGGGCTGGGCTCGGAAAAGACGATGCCGAGCGGGCGGCGGGCCGCCAGCGCCTGCCTAACGACGTCGAAGCCGCCGACGAGCGCCGTGCCGCTGTCGGGGCGAAGGATCGTGCAGAGTATGTGCAGAAGGGTCGTCTTGCCGGCGCCATTGGGACCTAGAAGAGCGAAGAACTCCCTGTCGCGGACATCGAAGCTGATTCCGTCGAGCGCCAACGTGCGCCCGTAGCGTTTAGACAAGTTATCTATGCTGACGGCGGGCCCGGAATTCGGCGTGTTCGGCATCAGGGAGCGGCCCTCGCCGGGAACTCGTATTCATCGAGAATATCGGCGATCGTTCCGTCTGCTCTCAGCGCGGCGATCGCTTCGTCTACGGCCGCGCGCAGGAAAGTCTCGTTCGAGAGAAGTATCGCGCCCACGCCCAGGACAATCGGAGGCAGCGGCGCGGGTTCGATCACACGAAGGGCGGCATAATCGGGATCCTCGCGCTGCTTGGCCCACAAGTTCGGCGCCCAGACGAGAGCGACATCGACCTTGCCTTCAAGAAGCGACCGAAGAGCCAGGTCGCTGGTGCCCATAGGGTATGTCAGCCATCGGTCTTCCGCAGACAACGCCGAGAGGTAGGAAACCAGCCGCAAGTGAGCGGATGTTCCCATCGTAGCGCCGATCGGACGCGAAGGCCGGAGGTCTTCGAGCGCTTGAATGTCGGGGTTGGCGGCGACAAAGACGTACTCCGCATCGTAGTACGGCCGGGTTACGGTAACCCAGTCGGGATAGCCTTGCGGGATCAGCTTGAAGCCCAGGTGAATGTCGCAATGCTCGAGCATGACCGCGTAGACTTTGGTGATGTCGTCAAAAATTATATTGCTTTCGACCAAGTATTGCCGGGGTTCGAGCAGTAGGCCCAGCGCGATGGCATCGGCGATCGCGCCGGCCACCTCCCAGTCGGGGTCGCGCCCGTCCACGCAGTAGCGAAGCTGCGACTCGTCCACCCGCCGGCCGTAAGTCCACTGGTTTGCGGCAAAGGGCCGCTCGTAGAACTCCGGCTCCTGAGCCGAAACCGCTACCGGCGGCGACACGGACGCCATTAAGAGCAGCGCCAGCGCCGGCGCCGAGCCGGCTAGCCGCGGCAACTCAAGAAATGCGGGCAAGATTAGACCTTGCAATGGCGGCGGGCGGACTGGAGACCTCCAAATCCGCCCGAACCGAGATTTAGAAATGCGCTCAGCCGATTAGCCGGGCAAAGCGAAGACGTAGACCGTAATCGGATCGTTCGCCGGCAATTTCACTTCCGGCGTTATCTGTCTCAGGCGGCCTAGGCCGGAGGCGAAGTTCGCGGTGATCGCGACATACTGCTTTCCGTCAACCATATAGGAGACCGGGAAGGATTCGAGCGAACTGCTCAGCTTCCCGCTCGACCAAAGTATTTCGCCGGTTTCGTCGTCGAACGCTATGAACTTTCGATCGAGGGTGCCAACGAACACAACGCCGCCTGCGGTCGGCAGGGTGGAGCTGGTAACCGGAGCGCGCTGGCGGTACGACCACATGGTCGACTGATCGCTCAGGTTGACGGCATCGACGCGGCCGACGTTTCCGTCGCTGTCCGGCACCGGCACGCGTGCAAAGGTCGCCCGGCCTCCGCCGGTATAGACTTCGCCCGGGTCCAGCGGGTTCGGCGTGGTGTTCGAGCAGAATTCCACCAGAGGCAGATAGAGCCCTCCGGTTCGCGGGCTGTAGGCCGTGGCCTGCCACGACTTCCCGCCCGGGTCTGCGGGGCAGTTGAACGTTGTCTCGCCAATACGCGGAACTACTTCCGGATTGATTTCCTTCTGACCAGTCTCCGGGTCAATCGAAAGCACTACGTTCTGAGGCACCGTCTCGACGCCCCACAGCCATTCGCCGGTAACCCGGTCGATGGCCTCGATGATGCCGATCTTTCCTACCGTTACCACCGTCTTGCGCTCCTGACCATTGACCGGAAGGTCTATGAGCAGCCGCTCAAAGGCATAATCGAGGTCGAGAGAGTCGCTCGGAAGGTGCTGGAAGTACCACTTCAACTCGCCGGAGTTCACGTCAATGGCAAGAGTAGAGTTGGTGTACAGCGCGTCATTTGTAACGTTCGGGTCCGAACTCTTGGGCAACAGCCCGTTCATCTCGGAAATCCACGGATAGGGCTGGCCGACGCCCGCAAAAACAAGTTTCTGCTCGGGATCGTATGACGCCGCCAACCAGGCCGAGGCGCCGTGCCGGCTTTCTAGCGGAATGCCGTTCCAGCTGTTGCCTTCGGGCGTATCGCCTCGGGCAATGGTATTGACCCGCCAGATTTCCGCGCCGGTGTTCACGTCGTGACCTGTGAAAAAGCAGCCGCCTGGCTGTCCTCGGCCGCACCCGGTCATGCCCTGGACGACGACGCCGTCGGCCACGATCGGTCCGGCGGAAAAGCTGTAGCCAAAATTGTGGTTGGCGACTTGCTTGTCCCAAATCAACTGGCCGGTTTTTGTGTCGAGCGCAATCAGGTGAGCGTCGCGGGTCGCGACAATCAGTTTATCTTCGTAGATCGCCTTGTTGCGTTCGCCCCTGGCCCTCACGTCATCCGGAAGCTCGTATTCATACTCCCAGATCAGGTCGCCGGTCGCTGCATTGAGCGCCTGGATCACATGGTCGGCGTTCTGTACAAACATCACTCCGTCATGAACCAGCGGCGTCTGCTGGGTCCGACCCGGCGTCATGGCCCAAGCCCACGCCAGCTTAAGGTCGCCAACGTTCGACTTGTTGATCTGGTCGAGCGGGCTATATCCCCAACCGTCGTAAGTACGGCGCCACATCAACCAGTCGCCATCGGGCGGGTTAAGCAGCATCTCGTCGGTGACCGGCGTAATGTTATCAATCGGGTTCTCCTGCGCAACGAGTCCAGTCGCTAGCAGTCCTGCCGCCAGCGAGGTCGCTGCCAAAAGAGATTTTTGCGCTAAATAATTGTTCATCGGGTCTCCTCCCCTATAGGCGTACCCATATAGGTACGCTTCGACAACCTGAGGTTAGCCAAGAGAGTCGGATTTTTAGTTATAAGGGGGTTACACAAACTTGTCGTCTCGGGACCCACCTCCGATTGTTCGGATAATAACCGAAATTGGGTCGGGTGTCAAAGATTGATTTATCCGCGGGGCGTTGGGCCAAAAAGCTCTTGAACCGTATTGCCGGACGATTTGCGTTCAGCCGCAAGGCGCCGTGAGCAAGATCAAAAATCAGAGCAGTACATTGAACAATTTGAAAACACGGAGTGCGTCCCAGGACCGCGAATTTGCGAATTTCGGTCGGGCCGCCGGATGAGCAGGCGTCGCGCGGAGTTCCCGATCCGATTCTGCAACGGCTGCGAGAGGTGCGAGAGATTCCGGGCGCTTCGCCGCTGGAGCGGTCCTTTGCGCGGTCGTCGGCAGCACCGAGTTTCCGGTGCGAAAACGAGAGGCCGAGGATCGCACGGACAAGCGGGTGGACGGCTTGTCGAAGACTAGCAAAATGATGGCGGCCGCGTTTCTCAATCCTGGTACGATGGACAAAAAGACAGGAAATGCGCAGCGTTCTCGGCAGTTGCCGGGGTGCGATTCTCTCCTGGTAAAAAAAGGATTAATTGCAAGTAGCTATGACGCCTCGACGCCTCATGTGCCTTTGCGCCGACGAAGCGAATGATTCGCTCTCGCGTGCAGCCGAAAATTCATCGGTGTCGGGCAATCGCTTGCCCGAATTCCTATTCGTCCGGGAGTTCTACCGGAAGGTTGTCGTCGTCTCCGACATTTCAGCATTCGTCCGGGAAGCGCGCGTGAGTGCCGCGACTGGACGGATCTTCCGATTGCAGCGGGGCATCGAGAGTGGCAAAAACGGCGCGCGCGCAGTAGATCCGGTTGCGTCTCGACGGACCGTACTGCGAGACGATGCCGGCCTCTTCCAGCCGGTTCACGGCGCGCTGCGCGGTAGTATAGGCGATTCCGAGCGTCTTGCCGATCTCGCCGACGGTCCGGAACGGTCTTTTCACGAACAGGCCCAGGACCTCGTTGAGCCGAGGCGACAGCGCCTCGCCGAGTTCATCGCGCCAGGAATCGAGCAGAACGTCTATGCGTTCCATGCGCGCGAGAGCGTCGTCCGCCTGCAGACGAACACCGCGCAGGAAGTAGACGAGCCAGTCTTCCCACGCGCCCGCCTCGGTTATCGCGAGCAGATGTGCGTAGTATTCGTCGCGCGTCTCATCGAAATACGCGCTCAGATAGAGTAGCGGCGAGGGCAGGATGCCTCGGTCGGCCAGCAGCAGCGTGATCAGCAACCGGCCGACCCGCCCGTTGCCGTCGAGAAACGGATGGATGGCCTCGAATTGCGCGTGCGCGAGCGCCGCATGCACCAGTATCGGCAGCTTGTCGTCGTGGAAGAATCGCTCTAGAGCGTCGAGGCAGGGCATCAGCTCTTCGGGAGGCGGCGGAACGTAGCGCGCGTCGTTCAGCGTGCAGCCGGGCGAGCCGATCCAGTTCTGGCTTCGGCGGAATTCTCCAGGGGCGGCCGAGTCGCCCCGCACTCCGCGCATGAGCCGTTCGTGAATCTCGCGGGTCAGCCTCAGCGACAGCGGTAGCGTGTCCAGACGATCGATCCCGTATTCGAGTGCGGCCACGTAATTCGCCACTTCGCGAAGGTCTGCGCTGTCCGCCGCGCTTTTCGAACCGGCTTCGGCGGCGAGAAGTTCCGCGAGCGAGGTCCGGGTGCCCTCGATCCGGCTCGACAGTACCGCTTCCCGGCGGACGAAGGAACGGATAAACAGATGCGGGTTGGGAAACCGGCTTCCCTCTCCAGCGAGGCGTCCCACGGCGTGGTCCGCGCGCGATAGAGCGGCGGCCATCGTATCGTTCCAGCCAATCTTCGGCGGGAGCGGGGCCGGAAGAAATGCCTGGTAGCCGCCGGCGCACCGGATTGTATGGCCATGGGGATGGCGATTCCCTTCGGAGCCGGCCATGGTTCAGCATCCTTATTTGCGAAACGAAAACAGGTCGCGGAGATATTATCGAATCGGGGCCGATTCGCAAACAACGCTCTGCGGTGCGCCGTTATGTCAAGACGTGACCCAGCGCCGCGCTCAGCGTCGGCAGTTCGCTGAGTCGCCGAAAGGGAGACTCCATTTTCGTGACCGAGCGAGAGCGACCATCCAGCGGACGCGCTGTCCTTGGTCACTGCAATCGAATGGCGGGATGGACTCGCCCGTAGGTAATTCGTGAGAAGGTCGCTTTACTCGGTAGTCGAAGACGCAGTGTTTGGCGCCCCTAGGTAGCCTTTCCGGCCGATCCAAGACATAGGTCGTGCCGCTCTTGCCGGACAGCGTGAAGGGTCGGTCGTTTCGTAATCGTTAAGGCCTTCATTGAACTGCACAGCTATAGAGTCCAACTCGATGCCCTGCTCGTCGCGCAGGATGATGACGACCTCGGGCAACAGTATGCCGGCCTTGTCTCCAATGCTGGCCGTAACCCAACATTGGTACGTAGAGTAACATTGCCTTTTCCGTATCTTGCTGGTGCGCCTTCCTTTTGGGGATTATATACCTAAGTGCCCAAGCTGTTGAACCTGATGGTTGACGTTCACTTACTGCCAATACTTGCACCCATACACCGTATGCTGTCGAACCGGATCACATCAAATCATCGCCGAAATCCGCCAAGAATCGACGATGCTGAAGAGCTGGTGACGCATACGGGCTAGACATCATGGATTGACCTGTCCTGGCCTTGAGGTTCGTCGGTTATACTTGAGGTCAGAACAACGCCCGAGTACAGGGCCGCATCAAGGAGGACAGGTCAATCCATGACGTCTAAGACGTTGCCGGGAATTGCCGTCCGGTTATAGTGGCAACTTCGCCCGAAGCAGTTGATGATTATGGATAGTCAAGGTCCGGCCGGTTGGTGGCCCGAATGATCGTCGCCCGCCGCGAGTGATGATCGAAAATCCTGATCGGAGGTCAAATTGAGCAGAATTGTCGTTACTGGTGGCAGTGGGCGGTCAGGGCAGGTCGTGGTGCGCGATCTGGTGGAGCGAGGGCACGAGGTTCGGAACGTTGACATTGTGCCGCCAGCAGCTGCCGACTGTGCGTTCGTGGAGGCCGATGTCACAAGCTACGGCGACATGCTCGCTGCATGCCATGGATATGATGTACTGGTTCACCTCGCCGCTCACCCGAGCCCTGACTTCGACCTGACCACCGGCGCGGGCCGGTTTCGTACCAACACGCTTTCGACGTTCAACGCGTTTCAGGCTGCGGTCGCGCTGGGAATGCAGCGTGTGGTTTGGGCCTCCAGCGTCACCGTGCTCGGCTACCCGTTCCGGAACTGCAAGCCAGCGTCCGTGCCCGTCGACGAGACCCATACGCCGCTACCGCAGAACAGCTACGCTCTATCGAAGGTCGCGTGCGAGCACCTCGCCGAGTACATGCACCGCCTGCATGGCGTCACCTATATCGGGCTACGGTTTTCAAACATCTTTTATGAAGATACGGGCCACCGCGCCAACTACTCGAAGGTGCCGGGATTTTGGGTGGATATCGACCTGCGTCGGCAAGACCTATGGTCATATGTAGACGCTCGAGATGTCGCGCAAAGCATCCGTCTTGCTCTCGCGGCCGATATCGAAGGCGCCGAAGTCTTTAACATAGCGGCCGCCGATACGATCATGAAGCAGACCAATGCGGAGCTCATTGCTGAAACATTTCCGGATGTTCAGGCGGGCAAGGAACTGGGTCCGTATCAAACTCTTGTCAGCATCAACAAGGCTGAGCGCATGCTGGGATACAAGCCCGAATGGTCCTGGCGACAAATTCTGGGCGACGTGCGGTAGACGTCAGGTTGGCGGCCCGGTCGAGCGCCCGCGCCGCATGTCACGCGGCGATTGCCGGTACACCTTGCGGAACTGTCGGGAAAATAGGTTGGGATCATCGTACCCGCAGACTCGGGCGATTTCGCCGATACGATGGTCAGTCTCGATCAGTAGTGTCGCCGCCTGGCGCAGGCGTTGGTGAACCAGCCAGGTGCGCGGCGGCATACCATATGTTCGTTTGAACATCCGCGAGAAATAATTTCTTGACAGTTTCAGCTCTTCCGCCAAGATCGCCGGCGACACGCAATCGGGAAGTCGGTCGACCGCGAGTTTCTGGATCCTGAACCGTTGGGTAGCGCTGAAGGTGGCGCCCTGTGCCGGGACCCGTCGCCCCCTGAATACAATCAGGCTGATCGTGCCGACGAGTTGTCTCAAGCGGTATTCCCGGTATGCCGACTTGACCTCGAGTTCGCCAAGGAGTTCTTCCAATGGTGCGCGAAGTTCCCACGCGCCCGTGGCAAGAGTCCAATCTTCCATCAGGGTTAGGCTTCTGCCGCCATTCGACAGGTCAATACGAAGGCGATAGGTGCGCAAGCCCCTTGGTATCGTGAAGCTGTGTCGAGCCCCAGGACGAATCCATAGCAGCGCGCCAGCTTCGAGTTCGATCCGCTCGCCTTCGATCGAACCTTCGAAGTGGTGATCGACAACGAACCAAAGAAGGTGCCGGTCGAGGCGCCGATCGACGATCGGTACTGCCTGCAATGCGTGATCGGTATAGCCGTAATGGCTGACGACGAGCGTCGCCGACGGGTTGGCAATGGTATCGAGCCAGCCTTCCTGGGAGACTCGGATGAGCGATTCATCGGCCATGATCAATCTGATGCTAGTCTTTTACGAACCGATCGCATTGAGTTCTCGGTCTAAAGGCTAATATTATTGGAAGCTAGACACAACGATGCTACAATTTGGGAGATCTGAGCATGGATTTCGGTGCGTGGAAACCACACCTTATCACCGCTGACGAGCAGGCGGCCTTTGAGCGCGATGGATATTTCGTCATATCGGACGCAGTGGATGGCACTCACTTGTCGTCTTTGGTTGAAGTCGCCGATCGACTTCGCGACGAGAACCGCGATAAATCCGGTATCGGGCCTCGGGATCTTGGCGCGCTCAAATGCACCGATCGGTTGAATCTTAAGGATGTCGCGGTGAAGGATCCCGCGTTCCTAGAACTGCTGCACTGGCCCGCAACTTTTCCAAAGGTCTTCGGCATCCTCGGCTGGAACATTCAACTCTACCATTCCCAGCTTGTTGTCGCGCCGCCGGTTGCTCGCAGGGAGGATGATCACAATCGCGGCAGCTGGCATCAAGACAGCGGTCGTTTGAACATCGAACTCGAGGGCGACCCGCGACCTCGTGTCTCGTTGAAGATCGGTTTCTACCTCACCGACAACACGACTTCCGGATGCGGCAATTTCTGTGTCGTACCCGGAAGCCACAGGCGCAACCAACTTGAGCGGCCGGGTGGAGGGGAACCGGAAGGTGCAACGCAAGTGCTGGCCAAACCGGGTGACGCGGTAATCTTCGATCGCCGTATTTGGCATACGGCGACGCCGAACTACGCTAGATTCGACCGCAAGATACTCTTCTACGGCTACAGCTTCCGGTGGTTGCGTCCGCGCTCTGACATTGCTCTGAGCGAGGAGTTCGCTAAGGAACTCGACCCGGTCCAACGGCAACTGCTTGGGATCGGTGCGTCCAACATGAGTTGTACCGCCCCGCTGCCGGCGGACGTGCCGCTCAAAGGGTGGATCGAGGAGAACGCCCCCGGCAGCGTTCCCAGTAGCCTCGCCGCGTAGCGTTCCAGCAATTGAGCACGCTTCCAACCGGCACGCGCCTGTCAGGCAGTCTCATCTTCGGAACCGGCGATAGTGTACCAGGGCACGGCGTCCGGGCTCCGCGCGCCGTAACCGATCTTCGAGTAGTGGTGGAATCCAAATTCCCTCGGCGGGTACTTGGCAAGCATGTCTTCATTGAGCTCCAGTCCGAGACCCGGGGTATTTGGAATCTGCATCCGGCCATCAACGATGTGGACATCCTCAGTGGTGATGTCCCGGCGCCAGGGGGCGTCCACCGAGCACGTTTCGAGAATCGTCACGTTCGGCAACGAGGCGGCGGCGTGCAGCGTCATTGCATTGCCGACTGGTCCGTTGACATTATGGGGCGCCACGGGGCGCAAATGTCCGTGGGCTGCCATTGCGATCGCCCGCAGTTCACCAATGCCGCCAACATGGCAGATGTCGGGCTGAAGCACGTCGACAGCCTCGTAGCGCAACAGATCTTCCGCTTGGAATTGGTCGTAGGTCCGTTCGCCGGCCGCTATCGGCACAGGTGAATGGCGGCGGACATCCGCCAACGCGCCGATGCTCTCCGGCCCGACCGGTTCCTCCAGCCAGAACGGACGGTGGGCCTCGAGGGAGCGAGCGATCATTATTGCGGTCTGGACATCGAAGCGCCCATGGCCCTCAATGAGAAGTTCGACATCGTCGCCGATCGCCTGCCGCACCGCGGCCACCATTGCAATCGCGTCGTTGCGGTCCCTGGCGTTCATGTGCAGGTGGGCCGGGAAGAAGGGATCGAACTTCAGGGCCGAGAACCCCGCCTCCACGATTTTCGCGGCCTTGGCGGCAACCTCGTCCCGGTTTGTGCCGCCTGGGCGCCAAGTGTTCGCGTAGACCGGCAGGCAATCCCGCATGCGGCCGCCGAGGAGCTCGTACACCGGCACCCCGAGCGCCTTGCCCTTGAGATCGTAGAGAGCCCCTTCGATCCCGCTCAGTGCCGCGCGCAAAACTACGTTCGTGCGCCAGTAGTTATTGCGAATGATGCGGTCGCAGTGCCTGGCGATCGGAAACGGGTCTTCTCCGACAAGCGTTTCGCCGATTGCTTCAACAGCCCCGAGAACTGATTTCTCGTTGAACTCCAGAGTCGCTTCGCCGACACCGACGACATCGCTTGTTGCGATTTTCACGAAGATCCAGTTGCACCGGAATCCTCCGACGATGAATGCCTGAACAGTTTTGATCTTCATTGCTCCTCCAAATCTCTCGCCTCGGCCGGTAGTGAACATCCAATCATACGCACCGTCGTGCCTGACGCCACCGTTTCGATCTCCTGGAGCATAGGAAACCTCGCCCAGTTCATCCATCCGGCCTTCGAGCGCGGCGAGACGACAAAGGTCAGATGGCCCAATGTGCAGCCTCTTTTGCCTGCCGACCGCCCCTCATGCGCTGGACTTCGGCAGGGGTTGGCGGAGCCTGCCGGAGCGTCCAGCACGCCCCTCAGATAGCTTGTGCAGAGCGTACGGCCACGATGCCGCCAGCCGTTGGTTGTCCGCCATCGCCGGCACATGGTCGTCGAGGATGAATCCGTCGAAGGCGGCGTCGCTGGCGATGTGCAGCCTCCGCGCGACATCACCATCAACCACGAACTTCTCCACCCGCTCGCGCTGGCGGCGGAGGTCGTGAAGGTCCCAGTCTTCGCTGGCAGTGCCGAGGACCCGCGAAGGCAGTCCCAGCGCCCGCCGCGCCGGCAACCGGTCGAGGTCCAGCCCGTTGAAGCTCACGCCGGAGGCGCCGAGTCGAGCCGCGAAGGCAAGATCGGCGTCGTTGACGTCCCGGAACTGGACGGCGGCTATCCGCATGCCCGGCATGGTCATGTGTTCTTCAGCCTCGGATCCAGAACGTCGCGAATGCGGTCGCCTGTTACGTTCAGACACAGGACCACGGTGAAGATCGCCAGGCCGGGGATCATGATCAGGTGGGTCGAGGTCCGCATGTAGTTTCGGCCCGACGAGATCATGTTGCCCCAGTCTGCAGTGGGAGGTTGTGCGCCGAGACCGAGGAAGCTCAGACTTGAGGTCACGACGATTTTCAGACCAACGTCGAGCGAAAACGCCACGATCAGAGGCGCGAGAACATTCGGCAGAATGTGGCGGATGACAATGTGAACGCTGCTCATACCGATCGATCGCGCCGCCTCGACAAAGTCGAGTTCTCGCACGCTCAATACGGAACCGCGAACAACCCGGGCATAGAGAGGAAACCCCGATATCGCCACAGCAAACATCGCGTTTGCCAGGCCCGAACCGAGTGCCGCGATGACACCGATCGCAAGCAGAATGCTCGGAAATGCGAGCACCACGTCGGTCAGCCGCATCAGAGCGGAATCGACGCCCTTGCCGAAGAAACCGGCAACCAGACCAATCGACCCGCCGATCAGAAGTGAAAGCAGCGCTGCGCCGAACCCTGCAACAAGGGACACGCGACCCCCCCAGATCATTCGGCTGAGAAGATCTCGGCCGAGCTCGTCTGTTCCCAGCAGATGCCCGGCTTGCCCGGGCGGAAGGAGCCTGTCGACGGTGTTGATCTGATTGGGATCGGCGATTGGCAATACCGGTGCAAGCACCGCCAGAACAACGACTGCGAAGAGTATAAGAAAGCTGACGGCCGCAGTCCTGCGCTTAGCCAGCCGGCGGACAAAATTCAACCGACTGGCCATTGGCAGGAGCCAGTCTGTCGCCGCCACGGCCTCCGGCGAGCCAACGGTTCGCCGAACGGTATTTGCTCGGCCTGACAAATTAGTCATAGCGGATCCGTGGGTCGACGACGGCATAGAGCAAGTCAGCGAGGAGGTTGACGAAGATGAAAACAACCGCGGCGAACAGCATAGCCCCCTGCACAATAGGAAAATCACGGTTCATGATCGACTGGACCATCAACGAACCGATCCCAGGCCAGCTGAAGACGGATTCAACAATCACCGCTCCGCCGAGCAGATTGCCGACAGTGACTCCGAGAACACTTATTATCGGGATGAGCGAGTTGCGCAGCGCGTGACGAACAACGACTATCCATCCAGACAGGCCTTTCGCGCGGGCGGTGCGGATGTAGTCCTGGCTCAGCACTTCTAGCAATGAGGAGCGCGTGAACCTAGCGACATATGCCATGTGGGCGGTCGCAAGAGTGAGGGTCGGCAAAATCAAGTGTACTAGGAGATCGGAAAAACGTGGCTCCATGGCCATGATATCGTACATTCCACCAGTAGGCAGCCAGCGTAGCCAGACGCCGAACACGACAATCAGCATGAGCCCCAGCCAAAAGTTCGGCATCGACCACCCCAAGACCGAAACCACCATGCTGGAAGAGTCGAAAGCTGTACCGCGCCGCGTTGCGGCAATAATGCCGAGCGGCATACCCAATACAATTGCCAGCACGATCGCCGAAGCGGCAAGGATCAACGTATTTGGAAATCGCTCAAGCAGCTCGGTCAGTACTGGCTGCGCAGTGTACAGGGATTGGCCCAGGTCCCCCGTCACCACTTTCCCGAGCCATGCGAAGTACTGCACGATGATCGATCTGTCGAGGCCTAGGTTTCGCCGAATCGCCTCGATTTCCTCCGGCGTGGCATCCCCTTGGGTAATTAGAATCACCGGGTCGCCCGGCGCCAGGCGCAGCACGAAGAATGCCACCAATGAAACGCCCAGCAGAACCGGGATGGTGTGAAGTAGGCGGTTCAGCAGAAATCGGCGCATATTGCGGTGGCCTTAGTGGCAGGCCCCCGGAACTGCATTCCGGGGGCCGCCGAGCATACTTATGCTTTCCAAGCGTATGTCAGGGACTCGCCCCAACCGGACGGATGGACGGTGGGATAGTCCTGAAGTTCGCTGTTATGGGCGACGAAGGCGATTTCGTGCGCCACGAACACCCAAGGCGCCAGATCGACGATGCGCTTCTGCGCATCAACGAACGCCTTGGTGCGTTTCTCCATCTCCAGCGTCCCCGATCCCTCGTCAAGCAGACGGTCAACCTCAGGATCCTGCAGGAATGCCACGTTCCGCTGTGTCGGCGGTATCTGACTGCTATGGAAGTTCTGGATCAGCAGCCCATCGGGGTCACCCGTCGACGGCGTCCAGCCCCGCGTGGCGATCTTGAACTCGCCCTTGCGCCGCCGGCCCTCGAAGGCGCTCCACTCCAGCGCTTCGATCTCGACTTCGACTCCGACATCAGCCCAATTGGCCTGGACGAACTGCGACATTTCGATCGGTTTGAGCTGTCCGCGCCGTCCGGTATTGGTGTGGATCGTGGACTTGAATCCGTCAGCGAAACCAGCCTCGGCAAGCAGGGCCCTGGCCTTGTCCGGGTCGTAGTCGTAGTGCGTGACGACATCGCCGGCATACATCGGGCCGAACTGCTTCGAGAGCGGAGAGTAGGACCGCTCTGCGCCGCCGCCGAGGACATCACGGATTAGCGATTCTTTGTCGAGGGCATAGTTGAGTGCCTGACGGACACGCACATCGTTGAGCGGCGCTTCGCGGGAATCAAGCGAGATGAACCAAACGTAAAGCGTTTTCCGCTCTTTCACTTCGATATTGTCGTTTGCCCTCAGGAGGTCAGCCGCCTCGGGTGTGATACTGTCGATATAGTCGACTTCACCCGCCTCGAGAGCGGCAACCCGCGCATTCATTTCCGCGATCGGGCGGAAACCGATCCGCGGAGCCCTGCCTTCCTCCGGGTCGTAGAACTGGTCAAACCGTTCAATGATCGTGGCGACGCCCTTGTCGCGGCGTGCGACCTTGTACGGACCAGCACCGAGATCCTCGTCCACGATGTTGGCGCGGTTCTTCACCGCTTCGACCGGAATCCCTTCGTAGGCGAGATCGGTGAACCAGTCGAGTTGCGCGGCATTAAACGACTTTAGGTGCACATCCAGGGTCAGCTCATCGATCGCCTCGGCCTGCTTAACGGACCGGAGCCGTGACGCCGGGTTCCACTTGAAATACTCTCGGTCCGGATGGTTCTCGTCGATCTGCAGGTTGATCCAGTTTGCAACTGCCTCGGCCGTGACCTTGGTTCCGTCATGGTAGTAGGCGTTGTCACGCAGCTGGAAACGGAAGCGCAAGCCATCGTCGAGAACTTCGGGCATCTCCCTGGCAAGTCCTGGAACGATCGCATAGGTCGAGTTGAGGTTGTCGTACATGAGCAGGCTGCGCTGCACCATGACCCGCATGTGGTTGCTGACGCCGCCAGCCGCCACAACGTTGACGGCATTGGATTCTGCCGGCACGGCGAGAACGATGGGCCCGCCCTGTACGGCCGCGCTAGCGGCCGAGATGCCGCCTGCTATGTTCGACGCTGCTGCGAGTGCGCCGACCGCTACGGTGCCCTTCAACGTCTCGCGACGGCTGAAGCCTCGGTCGCTCGGGATTGATCTATCTGGCATTTTCTCCTCCTTTTGTTCCGGGATTGATCTATTTGGCATTGTTTCCTCCATTTGCCGTGGGTTATCGGGTATCGAAGACCACCATTCATGGGTCATTGAGCAGGCAGGCGGACACGTGACCGGGCGCCACCTCCCTGAGTTTCGGTTCGGTCTTCGAGCAAGCCGGCATTGCCATCGGGCAACGCGTGTGAAAGCGGCATCCGGACGGCGGGTCGAGGGGGCTGGGGATCTCCCCTTCGAGCATGATCATGTTGCGTGCGCGGCCCGGCTTCATTGAGGGTACGGCAGACAGCAGAGCCTTGGTGTATGGGTGATTGGGCGCGGCGAATATCCGCTTTTTGTCAGCGCACTCGACCAAGCGCCCGAGGTACATCACGCCGACGACGTCGCTGATGTACTTCACGACGCTGAGGTTGTGCGAAATGAAGAGGTACGCGACCTCGAATTCCCGCTGCATGTCCTTGAGCAAATTCAGGATCTGCGACTGGATCGACACGTCCAGAGCAGCCACCGCCTCGTCGCAAATTACGAATTTCGGACGAAGCGCAAGCGCGCGGGCAATACCGATTCGCTGGCGCTGACCGCCGGAAAACTCGTGGGGATGACGACTGGCATGCTCGGCGGCAAGGCCGACAAGCTCGAGCAGTTCGCGGACCCGCTTCTGCTCCTCGCCCCTAGGCGTGCCATGAACCCACAATGGCTCCCGTATGATCTCGCCCACGGTCATGCGCGGGTTCAGTGACGAGAACGGATCCTGGAAAATGATCTGCATGTTTCGCCGCATCCGGCGCATCTTGTGGCGTGGCGCGGCAAACAGGTCAGCGCCCTCGAACTTCACCGTCCCGGCAGTCGCGTCGATCAGGCGGAGAATGAGTCGTGCCACCGTGGACTTGCCGCAGCCGCTTTCACCGACGAGCCCGAACGTCTTGCCCCGTTCTATCGAGAAGCTCACCCCGTCGACTGCCTTTACGAGAGGCCTGCTTGCGCCGAATGAAAACCCGCTTCGCCCGGGAAAATGCTTGGCGAGATCGTTCACCTCTATCAAGTCGGCGGACTGGCTCATGGCCTCGATTCGACCGTTGGGGCTGAGGATTGCATCTGCAGCGGCGGGCCGTCCGCGTGCCAGCAGCGGACCCAGTGCGTGGAGTCGGATTGTATGAGATCCGGCTCCTCCGCACGGCAAATGTCAGTGGCGCGGTCGCAGCGAGGATGAAATCGGCAGCCGGTCAGAACGCTGAATGGACTTGGGACGGATCCCCGGATCTCGGGCAGGCGGTCGTTGTGGTCGTCCTCCAGTTTCGGTGTCGAGCGAAGCAGGCCGACGGTGTAGGGGTGGTTCGGGGCATCAAAGATCGTGCCGACGCTGGCCCGTTCGACGATCTTTCCCATGTACATGACAACCACGTCGTCGGCGACTTCGGCCACGACGCCCAAGTCGTGGGTAATGAGGATGATCGCCGTGTGGAACTCCTTCTGCAGCGATCTCATCAGGTTGAGGGTTTGCGCCTGAATAGTGACGTCGAGCGCGGTCGTCGGCTCGTCGGCAATCAGAACTTTCGGATTGCAGGAGAGCGCCATGGCAATCATCACCCGCTGCCGCATTCCACCACTCATCTGATGCGGGTAGTCGTCGAAGCGTTGCTCTGCCGAAGGAATTCCGACAAGACGCAGCATCTCGATGACGCGGGCGCGGACTTCACGGCCCGAAAGATCAGTGTGCAGCTGGATCGCTTCGCCGATCTGGAAACCGACTGTGTATACCGGATTCAGCGACGTCATTGGCTCCTGGAAGATCATGGCGATCTCGTTGCCGCGGACAGCCCGCATTTCTGCTTCGGAAAGCTTGAGAAGGTCTCGGTTCTCAAACCGGATCTCGCCGCCGACGATGCGACCGGGCGACTGGATCAGGCGCATGGCGGAAAGTGCCGTGATGCTCTTTCCGCATCCCGACTCTCCAACGATGCCAAGGGTCTTGGTGGCTTCAATTTCGAAGGTAACACCGTCCACCGATCGGACGACGCCATCCTCGGTGAAGAAGTGTGTCTGAAGATCCACGACCTTCAGGAGAGGGGGCGGCGACCGGTCAGATTTCAATGTCGCAGGTTTCGTTCCCATCGGTCAGTGCCCCGAAGGCCGAACATCCGCGGTCACCCGATCGTGATGATCGACGGATCCGACATCGCCTGTGATCGCTTTCGCCTTGAACATACCCTAGCTTTAGCATACTATTTTTGAAATTGGTATACTTTTTTCCAAAATAAGATATTCGTAGTTTGGACAGCCAGGCTCTCGGCCTCGTCGAGAGAAGCAGGTAAGAAAGGCCGTCATGCAGGATGAACAGGAATCAGCCATGGGACTCCGAGTCGCGCTTACTGATGACATCGCAATCGATCGAAGCAACGGTCTCGTGGATCGGTTGCGCGTCGACATTCTTGCCGGCGTGTTTCCGGGTGGCGCACGGCTCAAGGCGGGTGAACTGGCTCGGCGCTATGAAGTTAGTACCATCCCTGTACGCGAGGCGTTGCGTCAGCTTCATGGCGAGGGTGTTATCGAATTCACGCCCAACAAGGGCGCCCGGGTCCGTGTGTTGGATGAGACATTTATCGACAGTTTGTACGAGCTGAGAGAGGCCATCGAGGTCCTGCAAGTCCGCAAGCTGACCCGTCATCGAACCTCGGCGGATGTTGCCACGCTGAAGTCCATGGAAACCGAATTCGAACGCGAGTTTCAGGCCGGCGAGTGGCACAAGTGCCAGGCGGTCAACCGGATGATTCACGGCTATATCGCCGAGCGAGCCGGCAACGAGCTGGCCCTGCAAATGATGTTGCGGCACTCGGATCTGATAACGGCGCTACGCTCGGAGTTCGGATATACTCGCGAGCGGCTGCAAGACATCATCCAAGAGCATCGTCGGCTGATTGACGCGATTGAGTCCATGGATGTGGATCGCGCGGGCGAGGAAGCATCGAGGCATGTGAGGTCAGCGCGGGACTCACTATTGGCGCAAATTCGTCTCAAGAAAACGCGCAAGCGGTTTGCATTTCCATGAAGCACTCGACGATTGCGTCTTTTCAGCGGCCTCGCTCCGGCGTCCGTGTCCCTTTCGACCGCGGCGGTGGAACGGTGGTCATGGTGGCACTCTAGATCGTGGCTGCACATCGATCACCAGAGATCATCGACGTGTTCGAGGAGAAGGCGATACTTGGCGAGGGGCCTGTCTGGTCAGCCGGAGACTCGGTGCTCTGGTGGGTCGATCCACGAAGCCCATCGATCAACTGCCTGAATCCACAGACTGGCAAGAATCGTCCCTGGACGATGCCCGACTGGATCGGAAGCGTCGCTCCAGCGCGCTCGGGCCTTATTTGCGCGACACGAACGGGTTTCGCAAGGTTCGAACCGAGATCGGGCAAGCTCACCAAGATTGTTGACGTACTGAGCGCTCCTGATCTGCGGCTGAACGACGGGAAGTGTGATCCGCAAGGGCGGTTCTGGGCCGGTTCTCTTGACGGAATGCGCGAGGGACCGAACGGCCGATTGTTTCGGCTTGACGAGGCGTTGACTGTCGACGAGCAACCGTTCGGCTATACGGTCTACAATGGCACGGCTTGGAATGTGGAAGGCACTTTCATGTACACGGCCGATTCATGGCGAAGGCAGATCTATCGGCACGCCTTCGATGGCGAGAGGGGGCAAGTCTCGGCTCCCGAGAATTTCGCCACGATTGACGATGCGTCAGGCGTTCCCGACGGAGCCGCGATTGATGCCGAGGACCATCTCTGGTCCGTTCATTTCGATGGATGGCGGATAACCCGATACACACCGTCCGGCCGTGTGGACCGGGTCATTCACCTTCCAGTTCAGCGGCCGACGAGCTGTGCCTTCGGTGGCGACAAGCTTGACACTCTGTTCGTGACCTCGGCGCGTGTTCGCCTCACTGACCGCGAACTGCGGGAGCAGCCTCTCGCAGGTGCCGTTTTCGCGCTGGACGTGGGTATCTCCGGTCACCCCGTGCAGCCCTTTGCCGGCTAGTCTGAAGACGTCGTAGAGCAACCCCGGCGAGCAGCGGTTTTGCTCCAGAATTCAATTGAGCCTGAAGTGAATTTGGTCCCACATTTGGGCGATCTCACTTCAGGACACCGCGGTCTCGAGACCCGTGGTGGGGAGGTGATGGCAAGTTTGGTTGTTTATGCAGCAAGCATGATTGGTCCTGCCGCCCAAAAGCGGTCCCACGGGGCGGAATTGGTGTGAAGCGTTGTTGTTGGGCCCTTCTGCGGTGAACTCAACAGAACTGCTCGCCTCAGGGGTTCCCCTCAGTGCTCAGTTCGCGAATGGCACGGCCGGCCCCGGCGAGGTTGTCAAGGCTCATCTCCGAGTATTTGCGGCTAAGCACGACACCGCGCGCGCCACCCCGCAATGCAGCGCGCACCGCATCATGCACCTGCTCAGGCGTTGATCGGCACGCATCGTCGACCCCGAAATTGTTGGGCACGTCGATATCGATTCCCGCATCGATCGCGCAGCGACCGGCAACGGTGGCGACCGCCCGGCGAACCTCGTTCTTGACATATCCTGCCGACAGGCCGACGGTTGGCAGATCGGACAGACCTGCCTCGTTCAGTCCCATCATGTCCGCCAACACCGGGTATATGCGTTCTGGCGTTGTGTCGGCGAATAATGACTTGCAGGCGCGGTGCACCCATGAATTCAGGCGCGGACCACCGGTGGCGTTGTACAGCACGACCTTGAGGAAATCAGAAAACTCGGCATAGCGAGCGTAGTCGCCGCTTGCGCGGCAGAAGGGGCTGAACGAGTAGTTGTGGTAGATGTGCCAGCCGACCTGCAAATCGGGCCGAATCGTTTTCGCGATGCCGTAGATCATCCGCATGAAATCCTCCGAACCGTCGGTCCAGAGCTTCTGCCAGGCAAGCACCTCCGGGTGCTCCAGCGCCAGCCGCCAGAAGGTGACAAAGGCACCGTCGCGTGGCGGTGTATTGGCAACTTCCGCGTTCCACTCGGCAAGCGCGCGGTAGCCCAGACGGGCTTTCTCTACGTCGATGCCGCGGTGCTCGCCAGCAGCCATGCAGTGTTCGCAGAAACAACTGATTGCGCCGCCGAAAGGCCCATGAACGTCGATATCGTCGGGATCGGTGGGGCTTTCCAAAATGATGTTCAACGGCCCGGCGCGTTCCGGTGCGAATACGATCGCGTCGATCGGCGCGTTGTGGGCCCAGTCCTCGATCACCTGCGCGTGCCATTCGCGGTAGCCGGGATTGCGGTAACAGGGCACGCGCGTCGGCCGGCCCCACGCATCAACCTCCAGCAGGCGCCAGAAGCCGGGCGTCATGAAAAGACGCTGCGATTTCACGCTTTCCGCAACCCAGGCGAACACGGCCATTCCGCGCGCCCGCGCCCTGCACATTGCCCATTATAGCTCTAGACACGTTTGATTTTGTCGGCTATACCGACTCCATGACAGCGAACACACTGATTCGCCGCGAGCTACTTTCCGACCAGGGCCGGGCGGTTCTTGCGGCCATGCCGCCGCCCGAGAGCTTTCCGGGCAGGACGGCATTTGCGCGCGAGGTGTGCGCACGGTTCGGCTTTTTCGACGCCCTCGGCAATCCGCGGGAATCAAGCTGCAGGGCGGCTCTGCGCG
>MPMP01000062.1 GCA_002238565.1 Albidovulum sp. bin36 | reverse complement strand
CGCGAACGGAGAACTCGACATCTGGCTTGACGCGCTGTTTTCCGCAGAGGACCTCGACGCTGTTTTCGCAGCCCGGAGCATTCACTGAAATCCGCGCGCCCGTCGGTATCGACCGGACGGGAGACTCAACCCGACGCGGCACTCGGCGAGTGCGCGCGGACGCGTTCCGGAAATTGAAATTTTGCCGATTAATTCGCGGCCTATTTACGATTCCGGCGCGGCGAGGGACAGTTCGGCATTTCGCCGCTCTACTACCGCGGAGAATATATTGGAAATTGCCGCGTTCCGATCAAGCGCATTGCCTGGTTCGGCGGTCCGCGAGGGACTTGCCGGTCGGTTTGGCCGATATGGGCTTGCGGAGCTGGGTCGAATCGATCCCCGGATCATTTGCGGTCCGAGGCGGCGCTAGCCGCGCCACTGGCACTCGCCAACACTTGCCGACGAAATTAGGCAGCAGCTCCATTCAACTCGGCAGCGGCCGGTCGCGGTTATCGAAAGGCTAGGACCTGAAGCGAGGGACAAGAAAGAAATGGTAGGAACAATCGCGGAGCAAATTCTTGAAGAAGGCTCTGAGCAACCACATTAAATTAAGCAATTGGCGGTTCCCCCGTTCACGGTTTTTAGGGAACCCCGGCACGATTGCGCAGTCCGCGCGGCGCGCGCTCCGGACAACCGTTCATGGCAGCGTCCAGGGCATCGGCGACAGTCAGACACCACGGATCGTCACCGCTCGACCGAACACTTACACATGAAACGCCGCAGAAAAAGCAAACCGCCTGGTCATGCGCGAAAGGATGTACCCGCCGATGCCGAAACGGTTCGAGCCGCGCGAGCGGCTTTGGAATCGTCGCGACGAATGTTGACCGCCCGGGTTTAAAAATATGCGGATAATTGAACGGACAAGCTTGGGCCAATGGATGACGGCAAGTCGGATGTCGTCGATGCGATACCGCCGAATTCCGTACCCGTCAGACCGACGGGCACGTTCAACGAACCGAGAAGCAGCATTTCTTCGCCTATGTCGCCTCGGGCGGCAAGCTGGAGAAGGGCGCTCCGGTCCTCGACATTCACGAACAGATTCGGAGTAAGAAGGAACAGCGGCGAGACTTCGATCGTCGCCGTCAATCCAAGGTAGTGCCGTCCAAGATTAAACAATTCGCCGCGCGCGATACGCGTGAGCAGATGCCGGTTCGATTGCAGTGAAGCCGCATCGTAGCGACCGCCGCGCTGGCCAAATCCGTTAAAGTGGTACTCGATCGCCGCAATTACGTTCCGGCCGCCTAGCTCAAAGGAATGCGTCAGGCTTGTGACTGCCGACGGCACGACGCTGCCGTCATCGACGAACGTGGCGGCGAAATCGCCGCGCCAAAGCACCTCGCCCATGACAGTTCGATTCCCGCCGAAGCCGATGAGGCTTTCGCCGTAATGGCTGGCAACCAGCGCGTCATACTCGCCGGCTTCGGAAAAGCCGCGGTATTTGGCGGCGAACGAGCTCTGGTCCGCTTTAACTTCGCCGGTTGCGGGATCGCGACGAAACACCAGTACGGCTTGAAGATCGTCGCCGCTTTCTCGCAGGTACTGCCCGTACAGCATGTCATCGCCCGGCTTGTATTCCTTGTCCAACGCAGTCGGATCGAATGGGTTGAATATATCCATCACTGTGTTGAAAATCAGACCGTTGCCCCAGGTAAACGCCTGCCGCCCAATCCGAATCACGCCCTTTTCGCCCGAGTAGCCGAACGAAAGTCTGTCCAGGCGAACGAGAGCGGCATGCCCGTCCTTGTCGGCGATAGTGCGCGTAAGGTCGAAGAGTCTGCGGTCGTCATTCGGCAACCCGGCAAACAATGCCGAATTGTCGCCGGCGTTGCGCGAGATCTGGATGGAGTCGCCGCCGAGCGCCTCGATCTGAGCTTCCGCTCGAATGTCCCAACTGTTCTTGCTCCAATCCAAGTTCAACCGGGCGCCGAATGTAAAGTCCTCGGTGCTGGCGCCTGTCCACTCGCGGAAGCGGCTAGAGTCCGGATAGGCAGTATTGGCCAAACCGAATTTAATGTGACCGCCGAACGAGAAATCGGAAGACTGCGCCGATAGCGCAAAGCAGCACAGCGCTGCCGACACCGCAACCCGGTTCGCCGGCCTCGACGAGAATTCAGGTTTCCTGCAGTTGGTCCTCGACGATTTTCCCATCACGCATCCTTATGAGCCGCTTGGCGTAGCTCATGACCATCTCGTCGTGGGTTGCAATTACAAACGTTGTTCCGCGGGTTTCATTTATTCTAGCGAATAATGCCATAAGATGCCTTGCCGAGCTGGAATCGAGGTTCGCGGTCGGTTCGTCCGCCAGCACGATTGCCGGCCTAGACACGATAGCGCGGGCGACGGCGACCCGCTGCTGCTGTCCGCCGGACATTTTCGCGGGGCGCCGGTTTTCCAGGCCTTCCAGGCCCACTTCGTTCAGCGCTTCGCCGGCGCGCTTTGCGCGCTCGGGCGCGGGGACGCCTTGAAGATGCATGACAAACTCCACGTTCTCCATCGCCGTGAGCACCGGGATTAGATTGTAGGCTTGAAAGACGAACCCGATATTGCGCAGCCGCATTTCCGCAAGCTTCCCTTTGGAAAGGTTGTCAATGCGCTTGCCGGCCACGTAAACTTCGCCGCTGTCCGGCCGGTCAAGTCCGCCCATCGCGTTTAGGAGCGTCGTCTTGCCCGCGCCGGACGGCGACCGCAGGCATACGAAACCTTCCTGTTCAACCTCTAGGCTCACGCCATCGAGCCCGATGACATCTTGATCCCCCTGCTTGTAGGTCTTGCGCAGATCCGCGCAACGGACCGAGTTCATCGCTTATTCCTTCGTTAAAGCCTCTACCGGCTGGTAGCGAGACGCCCGAATGGCCGGCGACAGGCTTGCCAAAAATCCGAGCCCGAGTACGATCGCGGTTGACAGTAAAACGTCTCCGATCCCAAGCGACGGCTTCAGCACGCTGGCGGCGCCCATTATTTCGAGTCCTTCTCCAACGAAAGAGAAGTCTATCCCGTCGCTCAGAGAATATATTGTGGCCCAGGCAAGGACGTTTCCCGCCGCCAGGCCGATCGCGAGGAGCAAAATCGACTCCGCGACAATTTGCGCAACTATGGTGCGGGGCTTCATTCCAAGGGCCATCATTAGGCCGATTTCCCTCACGCGCTCGAACACCGCCATCACTAGAGTGTTGACGAAGCCAAACGACAGAGCCAAGAAAATCACGACGATCCACACGATAACGAACCCGTCCATCGTTCGCATCGTGGCGCCGAGGTAGCTATTCAGCTCGTACCAGGGCAGAACTTCGACATCGGCGCCGGCAGTGTCCGCTAGCCGGAGGTAAAGCTGCTCAGCCTCTCGGCGGTCCGTGCCGAGTACCGCAATCTCGGATACGCGGTCGCCGATTCCTAGCAGTTCCTGAAGCGTGGCGCGCCCGGCAAATGCAAAAGCTTCCTCGGTGGAAGCAATCTCCGATTCATAAACTCCGACAACTCGAAACCCTCGGTCTACAATGTCGTTGTCGGCGCCTTGGGTCATGACGACAACTCGCTTGCCGACATCCGATTCAAGCCGCTCCAGCAACCGCCGGCCAAGGACCAGCCCCCTGTCCCGATCATCCTCCAAATGCCGGCCTTCAACAACGTCGTCGGCAACGAACGAGATCGAAGTTTCGGCGACCGGATCGATTCCGACAAGCGTTACGCCCCGCGATCCCCGCTCGCTGGAGATGACGGCGGGCACGCGAACGCGGCTGCTCCAAGCAGCCACGTCCTTCCCGTCAAGCGAGGCGGCAAGCTCACCGCCCGGTCTCGACATCAAATTGTCGACCGTCGGGTCGTTCCTAAAGTCCGGATGATGAATTTGAACGTGGCCCGGTATGGACCGAATGCCGTCGGAAACCATGCTTTCGATCATGCCGCGCGTAAAGGCAATCATGAAGATCATGGCCCAAATTCCCGCGGCGATAGCGGCCAGAATTATTGCGGTGCGGCGATAGTTGCGCCACAGGTTTCTCCACGCGAGCCGGAAGACGATGCCGGAGGTTGCGATCATGCCGACCTCATCGCTTGAACAGGTCGCAGCCAATGCAGACGGGCCATGGGATAAATCGCCGCGAGAACGCTGCCGGCGAACACGACAACCGGCCCGGCGAACAGCGAAATCGCATTGAGATCTGGATAGAAACGGTCCGGAACATTAAACTGCTGCGCCATCTCTTCCATACCCGGGTAAGTAAAGCCGTGCGTCTCAAACCAACTCGTCGCGATTCCTCCGAGCGCAACGCCGAGAGCAAGCCCGATCAATCCGATCAAGACGGTCTCCAGCAGCACCAGCCTGCCTAGTCGACCAGACGATAAGCCAAGAGACAAAACGATTCCGAATTCTTTTGTACGTTCCAGAACGGACATCAGCTGAGTGTTGAGCACGCTGAACATAACCAGGATCACCAGTATCCCGTACATAAACCACGAGCCTATCAAATCCGCTTGAATCGCCT
Organism: Albidovulum sp. bin36; assembly: GCA_002238565.1. GTDB lineage: Bacteria > Pseudomonadota > Alphaproteobacteria > Rhodobacterales > Rhodobacteraceae > JAPPFL01. Next base: position 27,622 of record MPMP01000062.1, on the reverse strand, counting down.
GCCTGAGGCCAGGCTGGAGATCATTCCAGTCATGGACAACCAAGTTCTGACCGCGCGGAAGCAGCGAATTCGCTTTCTCCGCAACGGACTCGACTTCGAATAGGCCGGGCGCGTTGATAACCACGGCGTGTCCCGCGCCATTCATCGCAAATGTTTCCTGGAAGAACTCCAGCGGCATTTGCGCGAGCGAGCGATCCAGCTCGTCCAAGCCGCTATCGAATACTCCGACGATATTCACGACCGCAGCCGCGAACGAACCGTCTCGCGCGCTCCCGAGGATCGTTAGCTCGTCCCCGACTTGGGCCTTTAGATTCAGCGCCAGGATTTCGCCCACGACGATTTCCGGAGCGACCGGGTCGTCGAGGAAGCGACCCGCGTTGACAAGGCTTGGAATCCTGGACGCGCGCGGCTCGAATTCAGGCTCGACGCCGATAATCCGGATGCCGTAGGTGCGACTTGCGCTGGATGCGAGCGCGAAGGCTTCGCCTCTCGCAGCAACTGAATTCAAGCCTAGTCCGGAGCGCAACTCCTCGGCGACATCGCGAATTCGAGGTACGACTTGTCGAATCCGCTGATTCTCCTTGTACCCGGATCGCTGTACTTGCAGATGGCCGGAAAACGCGCCGAGCGTGTTGTCGATCATCGCCTGGTAGGTGCCAAGCTGCAGTGCGATAAGAAAGATAAGGAGGACGTTGGAAAACACCATGGCGCCGGCCGTCAGCCAAGTGCGTCTGGGCTGGCGCCATAGATTGCGCCACGCCAGACGGAGAGTGATGCTCATTCCCTTGGATTCTGTAGATTGGACAGCGTAAACAGGGTGTCGCGCAGCTTGATATCGAATTCCATCTCGTCCACGCGGATTTCAGTCCACTCGTCTTCCACTTCGACTTTGGACATTCTCTGGCGGATCGCAATCGTCCTCCCGCCGCTCTTGCCAATCGCCTGCGTCAACAGCGATTTCACGTGCGCGCCGTCCTGATCGTAGAAGGAATGCTCGAGAACGATGTTGTCGTCGCGAATCTTCAGCACTTCGCGTCCCCAGACAACGGCCGCTTCCTCATGGGGAATCGACTGGATAACGTAGACTTCATGCCCTCGGCTGCGGCGGGTTTCCATAAGCTTGTGATCGTACTGATCGACAATATCGTCCGAACGGCTGATCTCCTTGTTCGAAAAGTCCGAACCCATCCAATTCCGGTTCATCATGGACGATGGAATCTTGATAACGCGATTTACCTTTGGCGAATACGTCCACATGCTGCCTTTCTTCGCCAGCGTAGCGTTTCCGGCATCTCGCCTCGGCTTGATGACCCTCACGAGCGATTCGTCATTGCCTCGCGTCCAACTGCGCAATGTCATGGTGCGCTCCCAATCGGGTCGATGAATCTTCATCGTAATCACGCCGCGCGACGAGAAACCGCGCCATTGATCGATTGCCGCTTTGACGATGTCTCGCGCGTTTTCGCTTGCCGCCGCCTGGAAGGCCGTTAAAGCTATGGTAGCCGCGAGAAGTATGGTGATTGGCCGCATAATACTAATTCCCGTAAATTGTGACCTGTTATACCGGTTTATTCGCGACTGCTAGTCATCGAGTCATTGGATCATCGCCCGCTTTCGGAAGGCAGGAGAGCGGACGCGGCCCCAGTCGCCCATGAACTTTTCCCATCCGCCGGCGATGCCGCTCCAGATGTCTTCGACCGTTTCGAACATGCGATTGGAAAGGTAGTTCGGCTTGATGAAGTTGAACACTTGCCCGACTGGATTGAGTTCCGGGCTGTAGAGCGGAAGGCGAACGAGCGCCGAGTTTTCCGGGGCCTCGAGAGCCTTCGAGCCGTGCCATCCGGCGCCGCCGAGGATCGCCGCGCCGTAATTTCCGGCCGCGCCGGCCGCCGAGAAGTCGAGGAGGCGGCGGCTGAGGCATGGCATTCACGCCTATCCTAGCCAACGAGGTTTTTGAAAGGCCCGCCGGAAGGCTACGCCAATTGGACGCTTTCCCACTGCTCCTGCAATTCCAGCCACCGCTCTTCGGCCCGCTCCAGATCGCGGGCAACCTGTCGTAGATGAATCTGATGCTCGACCATCTTTTCGCTGCCGCCGTTGTAATACTCGGGATCAGCCATCGCCGTTTCAAGCTCGGCCTTCCTAGCCGTCAGTTGCTCAATCGTTCGCTCGGCGTGTTTCAGATCCTGGCGAAGCGGTGTCAGAGCTTGGCGGCGCACTGCCGAAAGTCTCCGCTTATCCCGTTTATTCTTTAGATCCGGTAGCGGAGTCGCAGCTGTCGCCGCCCTCCCACGCGTTCCGTCGACCGGGCCGGACAGCAGGATGTTCCGATAATCCTTCAAGTCGCCGTCGAACGGCGCCGCGGTTCCGTTCGCAACTAGCCAGAAGTGGTTTGCCGTGAGCTTGATCACATTCGGGTCATGGGTAACAATGACCACGGCGCCTGCGAAGTCATTGATCGCCTGGATCAGCGCCTGGCGCGAATCTACATCAAGATGGTTAGTCGGTTCGTCCAGTAGCAGGATGTGGGGTGCGTCTGCCGTTATCAGTGCAAATACCAGACGCGCCATTTCCCCTCCCGATAGGTTCGCAACTTCGGTTAGGGCGCGCTCCTGCGAAAATCCAAACCGCGCAAGCTGCGATCGAATCCTTTCCGGCGAATCCTTTGGCCTCCTCCGCGTCAACTCAATGATCGGCGTTGCTTCGGGATCAAGCTCGTCGGCCTGATGCTGCGTGAAGTAACCCACCCGCAGCTTGGGCGCGACCGAGACGTCGCCGCCCAACGGAGACAGACGACCTGCAAGCAGTCGGATCAAGGTCGATTTGCCGTTTCCGTTAGCGCCTAGCAGCGCGATCCTGTCGTCGTAGTCCAACCGTAGCGTGAGCCGTTGCAGGACCGGTTCTTCGTTATAGCCGACCGATACATCCCGGGCGCTGAACAGCGGAGACGCGAGAGCTTCGGGGTCGGGAAACCGGAAGACGACGCTAGCTTCATCCCGGCGCTCGGGGATCGGCTCCATGCGATCCAGAAGTTTCAGCCGCGACTGAGCCTGCCGCGCCTTGGTGGCCTTGTATCGGAACCGGTCGACAAACTTCTGAATGCGAGCGCGCTGATCCTCTTGGCGCGCGCGCAATTTCGCATCATGTTCGAGATGCATGCGCCGCGTTCGTTCGAATGCGTCGTAGCCGCCCTGGTAGAGGTTCAGCTTGCCGTGTTCAAGGTGTAGGATTTTCTGGGCGACGCTGTTCAGGAGATCACGGTCGTGACTTACGATGATCACGGTTCCGTCGTATCGCCGCAGGTACGATTGCAGCCACATCGCGGCCTCGAGATCGAGATGATTGGTTGGCTCGTCGAGTAGCAGAAGATCGGGTCGCGTGAAGAGCAGCGCAGCAAGCATAACCCGCATTCGCCACCCACCGGAAAAAGTGTCGAGCGGCTGCAGCTGAGACTCCTGATCGAACCCGAGTCCGTCGAGAATGCGAGCGGCGCGGGCTGGTGCGCTATGCGCCTCCTTGTCGCGAAGGCGTTCGTGAATGTCAGCTATGCGGGCGTGATCGGTTGCGGTCGCGACCTCGCGCTGCAAGGCGGCAAGTTCGTGGTCTGCGGCGAGCACAGTCTCAACCAAGTTCTGCGAACCCGACGGCGCTTCCTGACTTGTCACGCCGACCCGCCAGCGTTCAGACACGCGGGCTATACCGTCTTCCGGTTCGATCGCCCCTGCGATCAGACGCAGAAGAGTCGTCTTCCCTGCTCCGTTACGACCGACGAATCCCACGCGTTGGCCGGCGTTGACAACCGCGCACGCCCGGTCGAACAGCACGCGATTGCCGATCCGGTAGGTTAAATTGTCGATTCGCAGCATAGCGGTATTTGTACACGGCGAGTTCGGATTTACAACGATCGCACTTGACGGAGGGCGCGGATCGAATTTCTTGTAGAAATTGCCGTCCGGGACTACGGAAACCGGGCGCAGCTCAAATTTCGCGATCGGGTTGCCGCTCGCCGCTGGAAAAAGCCCGCCGCGACCGGCGCAGCCGCGGTGCGGGCGGTTGCGCGAGAAGACTCGGCATTGGTTCGAAAGCTCGCCGATTACAGCGCAGCTCGTCGGCGGGCTGCTCAGGTCTCCTTCCGTGAACCGGCATCCGCGGGCCATCCCCGTGCGCATCCCAATGGCCCGGAGCGAGTTGCGGCGAGACTCGACTTGGATGCATCTCCAGCCCGAGGCGCGAGATGCCGGGGCGGTCCAACCCGAGAAAGTCGACGAAGCCGAGGAGCAATCGGATGGAATGCAAGGCCGCCTGAATACGCATAGCCCGGCAAAGGCTCGGAATCGGGGGCTTGCCTCATCCGAACGGCCAAAGCCTAAATCGCATTCCATTGCGAAGCGGGCGCCGCCGTAGCCGGCGCAGTCCATGCCGGCCTTCAGGTCCCCTCCGGCTCGCGCCGTCTTCGATCAGGATTCAACCGACCGGCGCGAGCGCTTTCGGGGGTCAATCGGATCAACTTGGCCCTGAAAATTCCGCGCTCCGGCAAAAAAAGGAAATTCCGAAATCCAGAAGTGATTCCGGTTAAAACGCAGAATTGCACCGACCCTATTTTTTAGTTGGCGGAAGCAGCCGGCATCGTCTCGAATGAACGGCCATTCACATCGAGAAATACGACAATCAGCTGCGAAAAACTCTCGATCAGAAAAATTATACTTTCGAAAGTTGTTGAATCTTATCCTTTATTTTCAATTTCCGCTTTTTTAATTCGGTAATTACCAAGCTGTCGGATCCGGGGCTGTTCTGTTCAAGTTCAATTTTTTTCGAAAGATCCTCATGCATCTTGCGAAGCTCGTTCAAATGCTCCATTTCTGACATTGGACGATTCAACTCCTTTATTGCTTAGGCCCTATCGCCTAGCGTCATGTTACTGCAAATCAGTGGCCATGTCACGCCATCGACGCAATATTCGAACGAAAAATTGGCGATTCCGACGCGCCGCAGCGCGCCAACGAATTCTAGAATCGCAGCGGCAGCGGATTTCTTAGCAGGCGCTCAACGCAAGCGCTGTAGGAACAGGAAGACGAATCGCCGGATGCCGATTTGTTCGCGAAGAGAATCAAGGGCGATGCAATGCTCAATTCGTCGTTGCGATCCTTCCTAGCCCTGAAAAGGACGCGAATGCACGGGGAATTCGAGCGAGAATAAACAGGCTTCAGCTCCAGGGAGCATCGGCGGCCTTTAAAAGCGCCTAGAATTTCCTCCAGCCGCTCGGCGCGATTAATCATGGTAAAGCACCCGCCGGGCTTCAAGCGCTTAACCGCGCAGTTTATCCAATCCTCCAATGGACTTGTTTCCCGGAGCGAGCGTTCCCGGCCTTCATCGCTCGATACGCTTCCCGCGCCAATTCTGTAATAGGGCGGGTTTGCAATCACGTGGTCGAATTGCCTTGCGCGGATGCTTCGGGGCGGCTCGGCGACATCCCCGTCTTCGACTTCAATTTCTACGGCGTTCAATCTTGCGTTTCTTCGAGCCAATTCGGCGTAGTCCGCCTGCAGTTCCAGTCCCGCGAGAGTCAATCCATCGACCCGGCGCGCAAGGCATAGGCTGACGATTCCCGCCCCGCAGCCGAGTTCCAGAACCGACTGACCGGCTTCGGCGGGCACAGAAGCGGCTAGGAGCACGGAATCTATGCCGGCTCGAAACCCCTTTTTGGGCTGAAGCGCGAAAACCGTTTCGCCAAGAAAGCTGTTGCGAGTAACCTCCGCGCTTTCGAATCCCAATTCAATTTTCCGAAATTTCAAACCCGTTGTCGGAAAGTACGGTTCTCGCCTCTTCCAAATCGGCTTCAGCCACCATCAGCCTCCTGGGAAGAATGCCGATCGATCCTTCCAGTACGCTCATATGGACATCCATAACGAAACTCGGTATGCTTTCGCCGTTGAGCAGGGCAGAAGCGCAGGCCAGCGCCGCAGGGTCGTTGGTTCTATAAAGCTCTTTCATATTTCGCTAGATAATGCTTAGCGCATGGATTTGTCGAGCAGGAATTGCCCCATGTACGAAAAGGACGAGAATTTCGACCCGCTCGCGTCCCTGGTAGCCGATCTTCGCTCGGATTTGGATGCGACGAGCAAAACGATCCTCGATCAGGCGAATTCAACCTTGGCGCCTAGGATCGGCGATGTCTCGGCGCATTTATTCAAGGCGGGCGGCAAGCGAATTCGCCCGGTGCTAACCCTGTCGGCCGCGGCGGTTCTTGGATATCGCGGCGGCTTGCACATACAAGCGGCCGCAGCCGTGGAATTCATCCATATGGCGACGCTGCTCCACGACGATGTCGTCGACGAAAGCGACCAGCGCCGTCAGAGGCCGACCGCCAATTTGCTCTGGGACAATCGCTCGTCGATACTAGTCGGCGACTTTCTTCTGGCTCGGGCGCTCCAGCTTATGGTTGAACTTGGCTCGCGAAAAGTCCTGGAATCTCTTTCGTCGGCCGCCGTAGCGATCGCGGAAGGCGAAATCCTTCAGCTTTCGATGGCGCGCAATCTAAGCATCGACGAGAAATCCTATAGAAAAATCATCGAGGGCAAGACCTCGGCTCTGTTTGCCGCCGCAGCGGAATCGGGCGGAGCGGTTGGCGGCGCGGATTCGGAAATACTGTCGGCGCTTAGAAAGTTCGGCCATGCATTGGGAATTAGCTTTCAGATTGTTGACGACGTGCTTGACTACGGCGGCGATTCCGCATCCATGGGCAAGAATGTAGGAGACGATTTTCGCGACCGCAAAGTTACTTTGCCCGTCATTGGCGCCGTGGCGAACGCCAGCGAAGAAGAAAGGCGATTCTGGTCTCGCGTAATTGTAAACGGCGAGCAGCGGGACGGCGATTTTGAATACGCGAAGGAGTTGCTTCGCAAGCACGGATCCATTGACAAGGCGCGGCAGGAAGCCGAGCGATGGTCGGCGGTCGCTCAAGACTCTCTGGAAATTCTTCCCGACCATCCTATCCGCGGCAAGCTAGCGGATCTCACCCGTTACGTCACGGAAAGAGCCGCCTAGAAAAGCCGCGGCTCCGGAGTGTTGAATTCAGGCGCGCCAATCTTGCGGCCGATTGCCGACGTCTTGGTCGCAATGCACCACCACGAGCTATTGGCGCGATGGACTTTTCGCTTGGCTCGGACGGCCGCCTCGGAGCTTTCAAAAATACCGAAGCAGGTTCCGCCGGAACCCGACATTCTGGCCAGCAGGCAGCCGCGGCACGAGGACAGCTGGGACAGCACGTCGCGAATTTCCGGGGCTATCGACAGAGCGGGCGATTCTAGATCGTTGCGCTGATTTTCCAGCCATGCAGCCAATTCGCCAACGGAGCAGGTCCCGGGAATTTCGCCGACCAGCGCCCCGCCGAAGCGCTTGACGCCTTGGAAAACTCTCGTAGTAGAAACCTCTTTTCCCGCATTGGCCAATACCAAAGGCAGTTCCGGCCAGCCCGGTTCCAGCAATTCCACGGTTTCGCCAGCGCCCCTGATTCGAGAACAACCTCCGGCCAGGCAAACCGGGACATCGGCGCCGACGCGAGCGAAATTTGAAATCGGGCCAATCGATACGCCCCATTGCTTTGAGAGCAGACGTAAAGCCGCCGCGGCGTCCGAGGAGCCGCCGCCTAGGCCGGAAGCGGCGGGGATCCATTTTTCGATCTTTATTTTTGCGCCGAGATTCGCGCTCAGCATTCTTGCCGCCTTCGCGGCGACATTCCGCTCGTCCGCCGGAACGCCGGCGGATGCGGGCCCTGAAACTTCAATCGAGAGGTCTCGGCATGGTTCCACGGCCACCGTGTCTCCGAACTCGGCGAACGCTACGATGCTGTCGAGATCGTGGAAGCCGTCCCGGCGCCGGCCCAGGACATGCAATGCGAAATTGATTTTTGCGCGCGCCTTTGCGCTTAATGCGCTCGGCACTTTCTATTCTTGAGCCAGCACGTGGTCCAGGCCGAATTTAAGCTTCTTTCCTATTCGCTTGGCCTCGTCCGGTTCCGGATCGAATGACAGCGCCCGCTTCCACTGGAATTCGGCTTCCCGATGGCGGCCGACCATCCAATACACGTCGCCCAAATGATCGTTAATGACCGGATCCGACGGTTCCAAGCTAATGGCTTTCTCCATTGGAAGCACCGCTTCTTCGTACAGTCCTCGACGGTAAAGAACCCAGCCAAGCGAGTCGAGGATGAAGCCGCTGTTCGGCTCAAGTTCGACGGCCTTCTCGATTAGCCTTTCGGCCTCAACCAGGTCTTCGTCCATAACAACCATGGAGTAGCCCAGGTAATTCAGCACCAATGGCTGATCAGGCGACAATTCCAGCGAAGTGCGCAGATCAGTCTTTGCGCTATCCCAATCTCCCGTCTGTTCACGGACTATGCCTCTCGCAAAATAAAGCTGCCAATTGCTGGAATCCGGATCGTCCAACAGCGAAATCGCATCGCTGTACGCCTCGTCCGCGCGTTCGAACTCGCCGGCGCGTCGATATGCATCGCCTAAAGCCCAATAGGCATCCGGCGAATCCGAATACTTCTCGGCATATTCGGAGAGAATGGAAAAGGATTCTTCGGTCTTGCCCAAGTCATGCAGAATACTACTTCTCTCCGCGAGCGCGAATCGGTAGTAGTCGGCGCCTTCGGGAATCCTTTGAAAGGAACTTTCCGCAAGTTCGAAATTTCCAAGATTCCGCAGTGAACGCCCTATCCATATGTTGTATTTATCCGATTCCGGATACAGAAACTGCGCTAGCCTGGTAAATATCAGCGACCAGTAGTGGTCGTTGCCCATGCCATTGCCCAAAGCCGATAAAAAAGTCGAAACTCCGAGCTGGGGGGAAATTTCAAATTCGAAGTCGATTTCCTGCCCGGCAGCTTCGCTGGAGCCCGCGGCCGGGTCGCTCCCGGCATCGGCCGAAGGGTCGGCGATCTGAGCGGTAACATTGTCCAAGAAATTCTGGCTGTCGAACGGAACAGTTCCTAGAAGAGATCCCGATTTTTCAAGCGCCTGGCGAGCGCTGCCGAAATCGCCAACCGAAGCGTACGCCAACCCCTGCTGAAGCTTGGCAATCTCCAATATGCTGTCGTTTGCCGCCAGCTCATCGAACCTCTCTAAGGCGAGGTTCACATCCCCGGCGGCAAAATTCGCCCATGCGTTCATGAAGCCGTACAAATTCAGTTCATCGGCCGCCAGGCGGGATTCTTCGCTCCAATCAATGATTTCTTGATACTGTCGATTCTCGAACAACTCCACCGTTTGCACGAGATCGCTTAGAAATGTCTCGTCCCCCGAATCATTCAATTCCCGGGCGTACTGATAGGCGGATTGGCTATCGCCGTAATTGACCAGCACTTCGAGCAGGTCTTTTTTAACGCCAACGTTTTCGGGCTCCGTGCTCAGGAGCGCCAAATAACTGTCCCTCGCGATTTCAAAATCGCTTTCAATTTGAGCATATCGGCCGACAAGGAATGAACCGGCTGAATCGGCGGAAGCCACTTGAGCGGAACTTGGAGAAATTCCGCCCGCGAGCACGGCTGGAACTGCTAAGGCAATTAGAGTAGAGTTTTGCAATTGATCCGCTTAGGCTGCGTCATCGTCTACTAGCCGCAAATACTTAAAAGCGCAATCAACCACAATAAATTTTGAACATTCGCGCGGCGCCAATCGCCTTCCCTCCATTTGGGCGCGGATCAAACTTCGTGACATTGCCGCCGCTCGCCCCGGAAAAGCTCCGGGATTCGGCTGTTCGGATTGCGGCATCGAATCGCCGTCGCGCTATCTGCGTGAAAATCGATCCGCGCCACCTACATATTCGGGTAGTTGGGGCCGCCGCCGCCCTGCGGGGTTCTCCACTCGATATTCATGGACGGATCCTTGATGTCGCAGGTCTTGCAGTGAACGCAGTTCTGGGAATTGATTTGAAAACTGGGATTGCCGCCCGACGAATCGTACCTGACTTCGTAAACGCCCGCAGGACAGTACCTTTGGGCGGGCTCGTCGAAGCGCGGAAGATTTACATCGATTGGAAGCGATGGATCCAGTAGATGCAGGTGAACCGGCTGCCCCTCGTCGTGATTGGTTCCCGAATAGCTTAAGTTCGTCAGCCTGTCGAAACTGACGATGCCGTCCGGTCGAGGATAGTCAATGACCGAATGCCGTTCCGCCGGCTCCGTGCATTCGGCATCGGATTTGCCGTGCCTTAGCGTTCCCAGCGGATTGATGCCTGTCAAATTCGCCATCCACATGTCGAACCCGCCAAGAAGCATCGAGGCCAGAAAGCCGAATTTCGACCAAATCGGCTTAACGTTTCGCACTCGCTTCAAGTCCTTGCCGATGGCGCCCGACTTCAATTCATCCCAATACTCCACCAGCTCGTCGCCGGCGCGACCGGACGCCAAAGCGCTGCAAGCGGCGTCAGCGGCCGCGATTCCACTCAGAATCGCATTGTGGTTGCCCTTGATTCTGGGAACGTTGACCAGTCCGGCGGAGCACCCGAGCAGAACTCCGCCTGGGAAAACGGGCTTGGGGATCGACTGCCACCCGCCCTCGCTGATGCAGCGAGCTCCGTACGCGACCCGCTTGCCGCCTTCGAGCAATTCGCGCACGACGGGATGGTGCTTGAATCTCTGAAACTCCATATAGGGATAGAGGTGCGGGTTCTTATAGTTTAGATGGACGACGAAGCCGACGCAAACCTCGTTCCTATCCATGTGATAGATGAATGAGCCGCCGCCGGCATTTCTTCCAAGCGGCCAGCCCGCGGTGTGTACAACCGATCCCGGCCTGGATTTATCGGGATCGACTTGCCAAATTTCCTTTAGTCCGATTCCATATTTTGGAACATCGGAATTCTTGTCGAGATCGAATTCGGCGATGACTTTCCTGGAGAGCGAACCGCGCGCCCCTTCGGCTAGGAAAACGTACTTTCCCAAGACTTCCACGCCGGGCTCGTAGCTCGGCCCGCGCTCGCCGTCCGGCTGCAGCCCGAATTCGCCGGCCACCACGCCTGAAACCCTGCCGTCGGGCGCATGGACGATCGAAGAGCAGGACATTCCCGGAAATACATCGACCTCGAGATCCTCGGCCCGCTCGGCCAGCCAGCGGCACAAATTCGCCATGGAAACGATGTAGTTGCCGTGATTGTTCATCAAGGGGGGCATGAACCAGTTGGGAACGCGCAGCTGGCCGGCCTCGCCAAGTATGAAAAACCTGTCCTCCGTTACGGGGACGGAGACCGGGGCGCCCATTTCCTTCCAGTCTGGCAGCAACTTGTCCAGCCCGGCGGTATCCAGAACCGCCCCCGAGAGGATATGAGCTCCGACCTCGGAACCTTTTTCAAGCACGCATACTTCAAGGTCCGGCTGCTGCTGCTTGATTCTGATCGCCGCCGATAGACCCGACGGACCAGCGCCGACAATTACGATGTCGTATTCCATGGACTCTCTATCGATCTCGCCCATTGATTCCCTTCGGCCTTTCTTTCTCGTTTCGACTTCTTCGCGTGAATCCCCGGCCATTAACTGCGATCAGACCGCTGCGTCAAACACGATTTTCGCCCCGCTCCGGCATTTCCTATCGAGCTTTCATTCCGGACAAGGCTCGAATTCGCCTTATCCGTCAAAATTTCCGCCTTCGGCTCAAAGGATCAATTGCGACTTCACGAAACCGAAAAACTGCGTTAATCTGCATCAGGCTCTCCACAAATCGGTCCTTGAATGAAAAAGATACTCATAACGCCGGAAGGATTCCAGTCGCTGAACGAGGAAGCGAAGCGGCTTAAGACTGTTTCCAGGCCAAAGGTGATCAATGCTATCGCCGAAGCTCGTGCGCACGGCGATCTATCGGAAAACGCGGAATACCATGCCGCGCGGGAACAGCAGAGCCTAATAGAAGGGCGAATAAAGGAACTGGAGTCGTTTATTGGCAGAGCGGAAGTAATTACTGTCTCCAAGCTCAGCGGGCCGATAAAATTCGGAGCGACCGTGACTCTGGAAAATGATGATACGCTGGAAAAAAAGACCTTCCAGATTGTAAGCGAAGCCGAAGCGAGCGTCGAGCGCGGCCTCTTGAACATTGGCTCCCCCCTTGCCAAGGCCCTGATCGGAAAGGACGAAGGCGACAACGCCGAAGTCATCACGCCCGGCGGCGAAAGGAGCTATACGATTCTGGAAATTAAATACGTGTAGATGCGGAACGAGATCCGAAAGCCATGACCCAGCTTCCAGGCACAGATCATTTTACTTCAAATGAAATCTTGCGAAGAAACAGATTTGTCATTCTTGTCGTCTATCTTGCAGTTATCGTCGCCAGCATTGCTTGGACGGCATTTTCGGCGATCGTGCTATTTTTTGCCCGCGGGAATTCCGAGCCTCCGGGCGGCATACAGCTTTATCTTGAAGTTGTTGCCTTTCTGGTTCCGCTTGCCTTGTTCTGGCTAGCGGCGCTTGCCATTAAATCATCGCTCGGAAGCGAGCTATCGATCGGATTCCTTCAAGCCGATCAGGAAGAATTGCGGAGAATGCTCGCTGTGTCCAAATCGAGATTGAGGGAAATTGAAGACTCCTTGCTGGCCGACTACGAAAAGCGGGCGTCGTACGGTTCCGAACAGCCTCGGGAACCTAGGGCCGAGTTTCGAATAGACGTGAACGAAAACCGATTCGCCCCCCAAAGCCAGCAACAGCCGCCCCAGCGGCACGACTCACAGGAAAAGCAACTTCACCAGGGATCAAATTTTTTCGATTCCGAACGAAAAATTTCAATGCAAGTGCTAGTTCGGGCGCTTAACCTGCCCGAAGACGAAAACGACACTGAAGGATTCGATGCCCTCGAATTGGTATTGGACCATGACGACATCCGCCGGCTGCTGGAATATTCCCAGAAAGTTCTGACGGTGCTGGCCCACAGCGATATCTTTACTGACACGCTGAATCCGGATTTGGCGCGGCCCGAGATCTGGCGCATGCATGCCACCGGCGAGAAGAAGCAGCTGATTTCTACATTGGGAGGAATTCGCGATTTGGGCTTGCTCAAAGTGGTCGCCGATCTCCTGGAATCGGACAGGGAATTCTATGAATTGGCGCTTGGCTTCATCGCCTGTTTCCAGGAATTGCTGCCGAAGCTGATTCTCAACTCGAAAGATTCGGATCTAGCCGACATAACGTCCACTCGAACGGCGCGAGCGTTCATTCTTTTGGGCAGCGCTTTGAGCGGCGAATACTGATGAAGGAACAGCATGCGGCCGATCAAAGGTCGAAACTCCCGTAGGGAATATATTTTACGAGATCGCCGCGTTCGATTCTTCGCCCTTCGTCTCCTAATTCCACGAGGCCGTCGGACCAGCTGAGGCCGGAAATGAGCCCCGATCCTTCCGACCGGAAGGATTCGACGCGGCCGTGAGCGTCAAGTTTCGCTCTCAAGAATTCCCGCCTCCCTCGCTTCTTGGACTTGGAAAACGCGGCAGGCGCCAAAAATCCCACCGGTTCGGGCCACTCGCCGCCGGCAAGCGTCCGCAGAATCGGCCTTCCAAAAACAAGCGCGCATACGAAGGCGGCGACGGGATTGCCGGGAAGCCCCATCACCGGCTTGCCCCGCCAAAGCGAAAGTGCCAGCGGCCGGCCCGGCTTGATCGCAATTCTCCAGTAATTGAGGATTCCCTCTTGAGAAAGCAGGGCCGAGACGTGATCCTCGTCGCCTCCGGACGCGCCGCCGGTCACGATTACGGCATCGGAGGATTCCGCCGCGCTATCCAGATGCCGGCGCAGCGCGCCCGGATCGTCCTTAACCGCGCCCATATCGACTGCCGAATAGCCCCAGCGGGCGATTATCGCCAATAACATCGGGCGATTGGCGTCATAGACTTGTCCCGGGGCTATTTCTGATCCGGGCTGACGCAATTCGTCCCCCGTCGACAGGACCGCAACCCGCAGCTTTTTCCTGACCGCGACTTCATGGGCGCCCGACGCTGTCAAAAGTGCGATATCCTGCGGCCTGAGCACTCTGCCCCTGGCGATCAATTCCTGGCCGATCCTGACATCCTCGGCCTCGGCCCTAGTGTTCGAGCCGAGCTTGATGCCGGCTGGGATCGCGACGGCATCGCCGTGCACTTCGACGTCTTCATCCAGAACGATGGTATCCATTCCGTCTGGAACGGTAGCGCCCGTCAAGATCCGCAGCGCGTAGCCCGGCGGAAGCTTGCCTTTCCAGGGCCGGCCGGCCGCGGCGCGGCCCCGCGCGATTTTCAATCGGCCATCCGCGCCCTCCAGCGACGCTTGCGCGAAACCGTATCCGTCGACCGCCGCGTTCGTCGCCGCCGGATTGGACCTGGCGGCGGCGGGAGAGTCGGCGAGAATTCTTCCCGAGGCATCGATCGATGCGATTCGCTCCCGGCCAACCACCGGCGCCAGGCTCGCCCGCAGCCCGGCGAGAGCTTCGTCGACAGGAGTCCAATGAAACCCCTTCGGCAGCGCGAAGCAATCGTCGGTCAATTTATCTTTCGCCATTCGGACCCGCCCATTCCTTCAAGTGCCGGCGCCGTAGAACAAACGGCTTGAACCGCAAATTCGAGACTCCGCCTAGAAGGCGGCGCGGCAATTCGCCAGCACGAAATCCGCGATAGCGCCGGTGTCGTCCAAATCGAACACCGGAACGTCGAGCCCGTTCAATGCCACGTCGCTTGCGACCGCAAGGACGCTCCGGTCTCGTCGCGCAATCGGTTCGACGGAAGTTTCCGACCTATAGGCTTCCAATTTCGGAAAATCTTCGCTTTTGAACCCTTCAAGCAACAATAAATCAACTTGCGACAATTTTCCGAACAATTCTCGCAAGCCGACTTCCATTCCGCTTCCGAAAACGGCCCATCTATTGTCCGAAGCGATCAAAACTTCCCGAGCTCCGGCCGCCTTGTGCCGAAAGCTGTCTGTTCCCCTTCGGTCGCCAAGAAAGGCATGGTGAGCATGCTTCGCGGTCGAAACGGCTACGCCTCTGTCGCAGAATTCCGATACCAGCCGCTCTACCAATCCGGTTTTTCCCGAATTCTTCCAGCCGACTATTGCGAATATCTTCAATTTAATTTTTCGATGCCGGATCCGGAATCGCCTTTGCGTTCGCCTTGCTGCGAAGGAGATGCGCCGGATTCCTCGACCGCTCGCCCGCGCCGCCGCGCCAATTCCAGGTCGTCCGGCGTATTTATATTGAAAAATGGATCGAATTCGCCGAATTCGAAATTCGCGATCGCGGCGCCGTGAATTTCTGTCCAATCCACCACTTTTCGAATTCCGCGCGAAAGCGAATCTCGCAAGCTTTCGCGCAATTCCACCGGCCAGAATCCGAAAGTCGGATGCAGGTTCCGGCGGCCGCTGCGCGTACTCGCCGCCAGCGCGATAGGGCGGCCTTCGATTTCCCGCGACGCCATCAATCCCGCCACGAGAGTCCGCGGAAAGTACGGCGTGTCCGCCGCTACGGTGACTATGTGCTCCGCTTGCTCCGAATGCGCCCAATCCATCCCCGCCAAAACGCCGGCGAGCGGGCCGCAGCGCCCCGGAAAGGTGTCGGGCACGACGGGCAGTCCCGGCCGTTCGAACCGAGAGGGGTCGCCGTTCGCGTTCAAAGCAATCAAATCGACCTGCCCGGAAAGCCTTTCCAGGACGCTGTCGAGAATTGTCCGGTCGCCCAGTTTGAGAAGCGACTTGTCGCCGCCGCCCATTCTTCTCGCAAGCCCGCCCGCAAGCACGACGCCTGCGATCAAGCCGGAGCCCGTTCGCGCCGGCAACGAGCTAGTCGCCAATGGAAGATTTCCTCCGATGCTTTCGGTCTTCGGGAGGAATATCGTCCGGGTCCGCGTCCCGAACGAGCCTGTGCGCCCCCGACAGGCAGAAATATCTCTTGCCGCGCAGCCTGCCTATGAGCGTAAGGCCGATCTCGCGCGCGAGCTCGACGCCCCAAGCCGTGAACCCCGACCTGGAAATTAGCGCGGGAATGCCCATCATCGCTGTTTTCAAAACCATTTCCGATGTCAGCCGCCCGGTCGTGTAAAGCAACTTGTCGCCCGCGGGCACGCCTTCCGACAGCATCCATCCGGCAACCTTGTCGACGGCATTGTGCCGTCCAACGTCTTCCATATAAACGAGCGGCAGGTCTCGGCGGCACAAAACCGTTCCATGAATCGCTCCGGCTTCAAGATAAAGGCTTGGAGTTCTATTTATCATGTGCGCCAGCCGGTACATCCAGGATGTTCTTACTTCCGCTTCCGGCAGCGACCGGCCCTGCACCATCTCGTACATATCTCCGAACACCGTGCCTATTGCGCAGCCGCTCGTACGAATTTTCTTGCCGAGCTTCTTCTCGAAATCGGTTTCCGCCTTCGTTCGTACGACGACCGTCTCGAGCTCTTCATCGAAATCGATCCTCTCGACCTCGGAATACGACCTTAGCATCCCCTGGTTGTAGAGGAATCCGAGCGCAAGAAATTCCGGATAGTCTCCGATGGTCATGGCCGTGACGATCTCGGCGCCGTTCACGAAAATCGTAAGCGGCCGCTCTTCCACCACGCGCAATTCGGCCTCCAGGCCATCCTGCGAAACGCCGGACAGGCGTCTGGTCAAGCCGTTCGCGAGGGTATCCGGCGCGATCAAGTAACTTGTCGCGATCTCTTTTCGGTCAATAGCCAATCGACTCCTCCTTGCGGTCAATGAATCGGCGGCTTCGGCAATCAAGGACGCGGAACGCATCGACCGCTTGGGTTCGCATCCCGATTACAGTACCTTTGCGACGAGTTGAAGAGCGGCGCCTCCCCGCGGCGGCGATTCGCTATCGGATTTTGCGGTTTCCATTCCTTTGGCGGAGGCGTATGGCACAATGAATTGATTTGGCCGGGCAAATGGAATGCATTCCGTTTCCATAGACGTTCAAGCCGTCGATCGCCGACGGCCCGGAACTCGTTGAGCCTAAATCGTCTCGACGCTTCGGATCGGATTAGGAACGCCTTATGAGACAGGAAGAAGCCGAAATCGTTGCCATCAAGGCGGTTGAATGGCTGGTCGGAGCGGACGAAAGGCTGCTGAGCCGGTTTTTCTCGACGACCGGCGCGACGGCGGATGACTTTAAACGCGTCGCCGAAGACATTGACTTCATGGCGACGGTTCTGGAATTTATACTGGCGCAAGACGAAACCGTTCTGGAATTCTGCGAGCATGCCGATCTTCCAAACGATGCGCCGCGACTTGCGAGGGGAGCAATGCCGGGCGGCAATACACCGCATTGGACATAAACCGAATGAACCGCATACAAGCCATCATATTCGACAAGGACGGAACTCTATTCGGATTTCACGCGACATGGGCTCCCTGGATTCGGGACCTTGTCCGCGATCTCGCAGCGGGAGATAGAGATCTAATCGGGCGCCTGAGCTGGCGGCTCGGATTCGACTACGACAATTGCGCTTTCGAACAAGCCAGCCCGTTCATTCACAGCACGCCGGAATTCATGCTTTCAGCCATTGCTTCCGAATTCGATGATAGCAGCCTCGGCGAGATCCTCGAGCATGTCAGCGACAGGTCGAAGAATGCGGTCCAGGTCGAGGCGGTTCCATTGAGGCCGCTTCTGGCCGAGCTTCGAAGAAAGGGCTACCGGCTGGGCGTGGCGACCAACGACTACGAGGCCGCGGCAAGATCGCATCTCGGCGCGGCCAACGCCTTGCCGTTTTTCGATTTCATCGCAGGATCCGATAGCGGTTTCGGCGAAAAGCCGGATGCCGGCATGATACTTGCATTCTGCGACGAGGTCGAAATCGCGCCGGAGCGATCGGTTCTCGTCGGAGACAGTCGAATCGATGTCGAGGCCGCGCGACGCGCGGGAGCAGGCGCCGTCGGCGTGCTAACCGGCGTAGCGCGCCGAAGCGAATTGGAGCCGGGGACAATGTGCGTTCTGCCGGATATCGGCCATTTGCCGCGCTGGCTGAAAGCTCTGGACGCGGAAGGGTCGGACGACCGAATTCGCAGCGTCCAGATCGGCGGCGGCTAGGCATCGTCCTCGATAGAATCGGAGGCGACTGAAATGCCAGCGGCAAGAGGGCGAAGAAGCGGAAGAGCTGCGAATTTGCGGCGCGCCGGCGCCGGCGCGATCCGCCAAATGGATTGGCGCATCCCTGAAAACATCGACGCTCCGATTGAACCCTTGGGGCAGGACGGCGTTGCGGCAATTCACGACGGCGCAATGCGCATCCTGGAAGAAATCGGAATTGAGTTTCTGAACGCCGAATCCAGGCGAATCCTTGCCGGCGAGGGCTGCATAGTCGACGGCGCCAACGTTCGGATGGACCGCGATTTCGTAATGGAATCGATCAAGACCTGCCCTAGCGAATTCGAGATCGTACCGCGCAATCCGGAACGGACGCTATCAATCGGCGGCAGGCACATGGTGTTCGGGAACGTATCGTCGCCGCCGAACGCTCTGGACCTCGAATCCGGCAAACGCGTGGGAAACCGCGAAGACTTTCAAAACTTCATTAAATTGACGCAGTTTTTCAACTGCATTCATTTCGCCGGCGGGTATCCGGTGGAGCCGGTCGACATCCACGCGTCGACAAGGCATCTCCACTGCCTGTTCGACAAGCTGACACTATCGGACAAAGTCATGCACGCGTATTCGCTCGGCAGCGAGCGGGTCGAAGATGTCATGGAAATGGTCAGAATCGCGGGAGGCCTGACCCGCGAGGAGTTCGATGCCAGGCCGAGAATGTTCACAAACATAAATTCGACGTCGCCGCTCAAGCACGACTTGCCGATGCTGGACGGCGCGATGCGGATTGCCCGGCGAGGGCAGATGGTCATCGTATCGCCGTTCACCCTGGCCGGAGCCATGGCGCCGGTTTCCCTGGCGGGAGCCGTCGCGCTGTCGATCGCGGAAGGATTGGCCGCTATCGCGCTTCTCCAGAGAATCCGCCCGGGAGCTCCGTGCGTGTTCGGCACGTTCACGTCCAACGTCGACATGCGGTCGGGATCTCCGGCATTCGGCACGCCGGAATATATTAGAGCAACGCAGATGACGGGCCAAATGTGCCGCTACTACGGAATTCCCATGCGAGCCTCGAACGCTTGCGCCGCTAATGTGCCCGACGGCCAGGCGATGTGGGAAAGCGCCAACTCTCTGTGGTCGGCCGTTCAATCGCATACGAATATCGTCTATCACGCCGCGGGCTGGCTTGAGGGCGGCCTAATCGCATGCTTTGAAAAATTCGTCATGGACTGCGAGTTGCTTCAGCAGCTGCAAAGGTATTTCGACAAGTCGCTGGTAAGCACCGATGAAGACGAAATTGCAGTCGAGGCAGTTCGCGAAGTCGGGCCCAACGGCCATTTTTTCGGTGCCCGGCACACTCGCGAACGATACGAAACCGCCTTTTACGAGCCGTTTCTGAGCGACTGGCGGAATTACGAGCAGTGGCAGCTGGACGGTGGAATCTGGACCGCTCAGCGGGCCGCCAAGGTATTCAAAGGAATTCTAAAGGAATACGAACCGCCGCCGATGGACGAAGGAATCAAGGAGGAGCTGCGCGAGTTCGTGGACCGCCGAATTGCCGAAGGCGGCGCGCCAACCGATTTCTGAACGCACCTGCGCGCGAGCGAATCCGCCGTCTAAAGACAGCGTTCAAGTCCTCAATCTGCCGCCCGTCGCCTTCGCCACGCTATCGACAATTCGTTTTCCGACAGCTTCGGTCGCTTCCTCGGTCAAATTTCTTTCAAACGGCTGCAGGCGCACGTTGATCGCAAGGGATTTCATGCCTTTGCCGAATCTCGCTTCAGCCTCCGCGCCGGAAAATTCGTCGAATACTTCTACGGAATCTATCAGCTTCCTGTCGGCGGCGGACGCCGCTCTGACGATATCGGCGGCTTCGACTTTTGCGCCGACGATGAATGCGAAATCGCGTTCCACCGATTGAAGATCGCTTGAAACTAGCGCGTCTCGCGCCGTCGATCGCGAGCGCGCGAACGGAATGCTGTCCAAATGCACGGTAAAGCCCATGACCGTTCCCTTTACATCCGCCTTGCGCAGCACCCTGGGATTGAGCTCTCCGAAGCTTGCAAGCGAAATTTTCGGGCCGAGGCCGATGACCCCGGATCGGCCCGGATGCCACCAGGACGCGGCTCCCCTGCGAACGAGCGCCGACTTCGGCGCGCCCGCGGCGGCGAGAATGGCTTCGACGTCGGCTTTCGCGTCGAATATGTCCGCCGCCCGCCTCTCGCTGCGATGGTGGCGGGGGCCGGGCCCCGCGCCCAGCAGCTGGCGGCGATGGTGGCGGCGCCCGGCACCGCCGACAAGCAGCCCCGCCGCCTGCAGCGATTGCTCGCCGGGCCGGCCGCCCGAAAAAACAGGCCCGACTTCGAACAGAGCGAAATCCTCGAAGCCTCTAGCCTGGTTTCGCGCCGCCGCCTGCAGGAGTCCCGGCAGCAGGTCGGGTCGCATGTGGCTCATGCCCGAAGAGATCGGGTTTTGAAGCTGCCGGGAATCTCCGCCGCCGCCGAATAGCTCGGCAAGCGAAAGGTCGACGAAGCTATAGGTAACGCACTCGTTGTATCCCAGCGAAGCGGCCGTACGGCGTACCGCCCGCTCGCGCGTCTGCGCAGGCGTCAAGACCGGTTTCGTCACGCCGGTCGCGACCCGGCTCAATGGCTGCCCCTCGAGCCTAGAAAGAGAAGCGACGCGCGCAATCTCTTCGACGATATCCGCTTCGCCGGCAACATCGGGTCGCCATGAAGGCACCTTGGCAAGCAGCTTGCCCGCGACTTTTTTCGGCTGGAATCCCAAGGCTTCGAGAATCCGAACTTGCTCGGGCTCGGGGATATCCATGCCGATCAGGTTCGCGACGCGCTCGGGAACGGTCTCAATCGTCCGGTCGGATTCGGGCATCGAGCCGTCGAATACGATGTCCGACGGCTCGCCGCCGCAAAGATCGAGCACCATGCGCGTCGCGAGTTCAAGCCCCTCCAGCGTGAATTGCGGATCCGCGCCTCGCTCGAACCTGTATCTTGCATCGGAATTAATTTTCAGCCGGCGTCCGGCGCGCGCTATCGCCAGCGGGTCCCAGTAGGCGCTCTCGAGAAAGACATTCACGGTCTCGCGCGTGCAGCCGGTCGTTTTGCCGCCCGTTATCCCCGCGATGCTCACCGGCCCGGCGTCATCCGAAATCGCAAGCATGTTCGGCCCGAATTCATGCTCCGAATCGTCGAGCGCAACTATTTTTTCGCCGCCGGAAGCCCAATGGATTCGCAAGCCGCCCTTCAGCTTGTCGGCATCGAAGACGTGAAGCGGGCGGTTGCGGTCGTAGGTGAAAAAGTTCGTGATATCCACCAGCGCCGAAATCGGTCTCAGCCCGATCGCGTTCAGCCTGGTTCGCAGCCATTCGGGAGAAGTCCCGTTTTCAACGCCGCGAATTTCCCTGCCGTAGAATGCGGGGCAGCCGCTTTCCCTGGCATTGGAGTCGATTGAAACTGAAACGGTCGACTCGCAGCGGCCTTCGACTGCTTGCGCATGCGCCGGCTTCAATCGGCCGAGTCCGCGCGCGGCGAGGTCGCGCGCGATTCCTCGCACTCCGAGCGCGTCGGGACGGTTCGGCGTAACCGCGATTTCCACTACGGGATCGTTTCGTCCCGTATAGTCGATATATCTTTCGCCCAGCGGCGCGTCGTCGGGCAGTTCGATTATGCCGTCATGCTCGTTGGACACCATCAATTCCCGCTCGGAGCAAAGCATTCCGTTGCTTTCCACGCCGCGAATTTCGCTTGCCCTCAGGTCGATCTGC
Source organism: Albidovulum sp. bin36 (assembly GCA_002238565.1). Classification (GTDB taxonomy): domain Bacteria; phylum Pseudomonadota; class Alphaproteobacteria; order Rhodobacterales; family Rhodobacteraceae; genus JAPPFL01. The sequence goes on along the minus strand of MPMP01000062.1, from coordinate 5,818 downwards.
GTTCCGGGAATCAGCGTGCCGACAGGCGCAAATACGCCGATCATTCCGGTTCTCGCATTCGGCGCTCCGCAAACCACCTGAACTTCCACCGGATCGCTCGCCGCGCTTGAATAGGTCTCGACCCGGCACACCCGAAGCCGGTCCGCATTAGGATGCTCGGCGCACTCGACGACCCGGCAAATGCGGAATTCGCCCAAATCTTCCGACGGATCCTCGACGCCCTCCACCTCAAGGCCCATGTCCGTCAATGCCTCAGTGATTTCGTCAAGGCTCGCGTCGGTTTCCAAATGAACTTTGAGCCAAGATATTGTAAATTTCATCCTGCCTGCCTTTTCGATTCAGGTGGAGCTTCCCTTAAAGCATGGCGGCTAGCGATAAAAGCGAGCGGGCGCGATTTCGCGCTGATCCTTGCAGACGCGCGGCGCCCTGCCCGCTGTCAGTTCGCCGCAATTCGAATCATCGGCGCAAGGAGCTCCGCCCATTTCCGCTGCCCGTCCTCGGCAGCGATCTGGTCGCTTCTAATTTCCAGTAATACATGCCTGCGGTTTTTGGCGGCCGCATGCCTGCTAAGCGTATCGCCGGGCAGCTGCCCCGAATAGGGCTGGTTCACGCCAACGCATATTCCCATTTCCGAACGAATCAGCTGAATCAAGGGCTTGGCGATTCGCTCGTCATGCCCGAACAGCACGCCGATGTGCCAAGGCCGCTTTCGGAAGCCTTTCAACTGAGGCGCAAAGCTGTGCACGGACACGAAGACCGGATCCTCCGTTTCCGATGCGAGTCTCTCAAGCTCGCGGTGGTACGGACGGTGGAGTAATTCCAATCTGAGTTCGCGTTCGGAGTTCGAAATATTTCTATTGGCGGGAACAATTGTTCCATCCGAGATTTTCATTATGAGAGTCGGATCCGCCTCGTCTCTATTCGCGTCGATAACGAGGCGGGAGAATCTAGAAAAAATCGCCGACGCGCCTAGAATGCGCGAAAGTCCCGCCGCTACGCCCGCCGCGCCGATATCGTAGGCGATATGGCGGCGCATTTCAGAAGGCGGAAGGCCGAGCGAGCCGCCGCCGACCTCCGTCGGAACGACATTCGAAGCATGGTCGCAAACGACAATGATGCCGTTGTTCTTGTTTTCACCGAGAATTTCGTAAGGCTGAACGCTTGCAGGCATGGCAATTGAGTTATTTCGAATCCGGCGGACATACTGCAATCGGAACGCTTTAGCTATAGCCTTCCAACGCTCGGCGGCTACTTTCCGCAATCGCCTTGCGACGCATGATTCAGCGCAGCATGCATTTCCCGGACGGATCCGAAAAGCCGATCCGGCTTAGTTTCTCGACATCAGGCTCGAGAGGCATTCTCGTCCGCCATGAATTCTCGCCTTTCGGGGATCGGCTTCAGGCGGTCCGGCTCGGACCGGATTTTTCCGGGCGCCATGGACGCTCGAGGCGACAAATCGGATCGCAGAAAATTCCGGCAGGAGCATGTCCCGATTTTCCATACTAAACCGGATGCGTCCCTTGCAATGATCGCAACCCGGAAAATATTTCCGTTCGGGTGGAACGAAATTGCAATGCGCGATTCGATCGAGAACCTGAATGGCTAAATTGCGCTGCCTGAATCTAGCGAATTTCGGCATTGGACTTGAAAGCGACATGCGCCAATGCGCCCGGAAGAATTCGACTGTTCTCGCGGCAGGCGGTTCGACGAGGCGCCCGCGAATATCGCGTTCCGGAGGGAAGGCGGCCGGATTGCCGAAAGAAAGTTCATTCGAGCGCGCGCGACCGGAATTCCCGCCCATGGCCGTTCGCGAAACGGCGAATAATTTACGAACCGCGTCCCTTTGCCTTCGACGAACGCCTATCAAGAATTTTCGGTCCCGCCGCTAGCCGATACGCTCCTTGACCGCGCGCGGAGCGCCGTAATCTCAATCTCTCAATCTCACTTGCGAGTTGCCAATCCCGCAATTCAGACCCATAAGGGAGATTCCGACGAGCAATTTCCATTACAGAATTCAGGAAAAAATATGAGACGCCTTCGGCAAGTTAAAATCGTTGCCACGCTGGGGCCGAAATCATGCGAATACGAGACAATCGACCGGCTTTTTCTTGCTGGCGCCGACGTATTTAGGCTGAACATGAGCCACGGAAGCGCGGAAGACGTGCAAAAGATGCATGCGGCAATTCGCCGAGTCGAAAGGGAAGCCGGGCATTCAATCGGAATTCTCGTTGATTTGCAGGGCCCTAAAATTCGCTGCGGATCATTCGAGAACGACGCTGCGGAAATCTTTTACGGCGACTTGTTTCGATTCGATCTTGAGCCTGAACCCGGCGATTCCCGAAGAACCTGCCTGCCGCACAGCGAAATCTTCGAAGCATTGAGGCCCGGGCACAAGCTTCTCGTCAATGACGGGAAAATTCGCCTGTCGGTCGAATCCTGCGGCCCCGATTACGCCGACTGCCGAGTCGAGGTCGGAGGCTTGGTGTCAAACCGAAAAGGAGTCAACCTGCCGGATACGAACATTGCATTGTCGGCGATTTCGGAAAAGGACCGGCTGGACTTGGAATTCGCGTGCGGCCTAGGAGTCGACTGGATCGGGCTTTCCTTCGTTCAGAAAAGCGCCGATGTCGAGGAATGCCGACGCCTGGCGCGCGGACGCGCAGCCGTATTGTCCAAGATTGAAAAGCCCGCGGCGGTAGAGTCCTTCGACGAAATCCTCGAAGCCTCCGACGGCATCATGGTGGCTCGCGGCGACCTCGGCGTTGAGCTTCCCGTTCAAAACGTGCCGCCGATTCAAAAGCGGCTGATCGCAAAATGCCGCGCAGCCGCCAAGCCCGTGATCGTCGCGACTCAGATGCTGGAAAGCATGGTCCACAACCCGTCGCCGACGAGAGCCGAAGTGTCGGATGTAGCGACCGCCATCTACGAGGGGGCGGACGCGGTCATGCTTTCCGCCGAGTCCGCCGCGGGAGAATATCCCGTCGAATCAGTAGGCACGATGAATGCTATCGCGGTCGAAATCGAGCACGACAAGGCATATCGCGAATCAATCGAATCGTCGCGGTGCGTAAAAAGAGCCACGATCGCCGACGCAATAACCGCCGCGGCGCGCGAAGTTGCCGAAAACACCGAAGTCAAGGCAATCTGCTGCTTTACGCATTCGGGAACCACGGTCGCATTGGCGGCCAGGGAAAGATCCCGGGTGCCGACCGTCGCGATGACGCCGTTCGATAAAATCGCTCGAAGGCTGTGCCTGACCTGGGGAACTCACTGCTACGTTGTCGAATCAATACAAGATTTCGAAGACGCAGTCGCAAAAGCCGCGAACATCGCGCGAACGGAGAACTTTGCCGGACCCGGCGATCAGGTCGTCGTCATAACCGGAATGCCGTTCAATATCGCCGGAACCACGAACATCATCCGAGTTGCGCCCGTTGCATAACTGCCCCCGTATCGGAATTCACGAGGATTCTTGTTGCCATCGGCCTGCGGTTCCTGTACAGGCTTCGTCTTCTATGGCGCGTCCGGCCGAAAGCGGCATGCCGAGCCGCGCCCTAAACTCTAGACCGGAGTGTCGAAAATGCCCAAAATGAAGACAAAATCCAGCGCGAAAAAGCGCTTTAAAGTTACCGCCAACGGCAGGATCAAAGTCCAGCAAACCGGCAAGCGGCACGGGATGATCAAGCGGAGCAACAAATTCATCCGCAATGCGCGGGGAACGGCCGCGCTGTCGAAGCCGGACGAGAAAATCGTCAAGTCATATCTTCCGTACGGTCGTTGAAGGAGAGCGATCATGGCACGCGTAAAGAGCGGAAAAACAACCCATGCACGCCACAAAAAAGTCTTAAAGGCTGCAAAGGGATACTATGGTCGCCGCAAGAACACTTTCAAGACTGCGAAGCAGGCCGTGGACAAGGCGCGCCAGTATGCAACGCGGGACCGAAAGCAGAGAAAGCGGAATTTCCGGGCGCTGTGGATTCAGCGAATCAATGCGGCGGTTCGCGAAAACGATCAGGAACTCACATATTCGAGTTTTATACACGGGTTGAACCGCGCGGGAATCGAAGTGGACAGGAAGATGCTCGCAGATTTGGCGGTCAAGGAGCCGGAAGCTTTTGCGCAGATCGTTGGTAAGGCCAAATCCGCATTGGCATGAGCGCGTCCGGCTTGATTGCCGAGGGCAGCGCGCTAGGGAGCTAACCCAAAAGTTCGCTAGAACAGCCGGTGGATATGTTGGCGGCCGGGCAAAGGCTGACCGCAATGAATGAATACGGCAAACTTCAGACATCCTGACCTCGTAAATTCCTTCGAGCTGAATCAGGGTCGATTATTCCATCCATAGAAGGACTTTTTTTCAAAAAGGGGCTTGACTGGAGCGTCGCCGACGGATAAATACGTATGAACCCGATATTGGACCCCCGCGACACCATGATCACACTCCCGCCTTACCCCGCCGAAGCCGTGCAAATCGGCTCCTCCTGCTTTTCCTTCGCCGCGCTCGACGGCAAGATCTACTATTTCTCGAACCTCGAGGTGTGCGACCTCCACGACGAGCGCGACCGCGGTGCGATGCTGCTGCGGGCAGCCAAGTTCGCCGAGAGCGGGGTGCGCCGCAAGGACCTCCAAGAGGCGCTGGGCATCAGCCGCTCGACGCTCAAGCGGGCCGTGAACAAGCTCCGCAGCAAGGGCGAGGCGAGCTTCCACGAGCCGCGGCGGGGCCGCGGCGCCAGCGTGATGGTCGGCGAGACAGCGGAGACGGCGAACCGCCTGCTAGCCTCGGGGATGAGCGGGGCCGAGGTCGCCCGGGAGCTGGGCCTGTCCAAGGCGACCGTGAACTACGGCCGGGGGCAGGGCAGCAGCGGGAACGGGCGGCCGGGGAAGGGCAGCGTGGGGACGGGGTCGCCGGACGGGCGGCGGGAGGAGCGGCCCGAGCCGGCGGAGGACGGAAAGGCGGCGGAGGCTCCGCTCGACCGCGGCGCAAGGGACCGGCGGGACCGCGAGGCACCGATGGGCCGCGGCGCGCGGGACGGCGCGGGGAGGATCGCGGCCTCGGCGGGCGGGATGGAGGAGGCGCGGCCCGTCTTCGAGGAGAGCCTGTCGGCGGTCGCCCGCGGCGGCGTGCTGGCCGCGCTTCCGATGCTTCTCAGGGAAGGGCTGCTCGACCGGGCGCGCGAGTTCCTGTCGCTGCCGAAAGGGTACTGCGGGCTGACTAGCGTTCTTCTTTTCCTTTCGTTCCTGTTCATGGCGCGTGTTCGCAACCCGGAGGCGCTGCGGCACCAGGCTCCGGGGGAATGGGGCGCGGTCCTGGGGCTGGACCGCTGCCCCGAGGCCAAGACGCTGCGGCGCAAGATCAAGGCCCTCGCGGCGAACCCGCAGCGGGTGGAGGACTGGCGGGACGCGCTGGCGGAGGCCTGGCTGGCGGAGAGCCCGGACGCCTGCGCCACGCTGGCGGTGGACGGGCACGTGAAGGTCTACACCGGCCGCAAGGGCCGCCTGCCCAAGCACTTCGTGTCGCGCCAGAAGCTCTGCCTGCCGGCCTCGACGAGCTACTGGGTGAACGCCCTGGGCGGCAAGCCGCTGCTCTGCCTGAACAAGGACCTTGACCCGACCATGACCCAGGCGCTGGAGCAGGACGTCCTGCCGGCTCTGGAGAGGCTGGGCCTGCCGGGGCCGGACGCGCCGAACCTCCTCGCCGCCGGCGAGCCGGCCGAGCCCGCGCTAACGCTGGTGTTCGACCGGGAGGGCTGGAGCCCGGCCCTGTTCGGCCGCCTCGCCCGTCGCGGGATCGCGGTGATCACCTGGCACAAGGGGTCGGCGG
>MPMP01000061.1 GCA_002238565.1 Albidovulum sp. bin36 | reverse complement strand
TGCTCCAGCCCGCGCCGGCCCAATCCAGATCTTCGAGATTCTTGCGGATGGTCGGCTGGTTGTCCTTCACCGAGGCAGCGACGTAGTCGGTCCGGCAGTTCTCGACCAGGCAGCGGGCGGTCTCCTGCTGCGCGTGCAGGGCATCGAGGGTGACCACCCGCCCCTTCAGGTCGAGATCCTGCGACAGCTGGCGCAAGGCCGGGATCTCGTTGGTTTTCGAGCTGACCTGCACCTGCCCGAGGACCAGGCCGCTGCCGTGCTCGACGGCGGCCACCATCATCCGCCGTTCGCCCTCGATCTGCTTCGAGGCTCCGCGCACGTCCTTGCCGTCGAGGGCGACCGGCGCGCCGGCCTCGCTGAACTGCTCGATCCACTCGCGCAGAGCCGTCTCCAGCGCGTCCGGCGGCATGGAGGACGGAACGTAGTGGAAGGTCGAGGTTGCCGGGGCCGTGAAGCGCTGCCGGCTCGGACTCCAGAACCCGCCGACGACCCTGAGCTGCTCTTCGTCCAGGCGGGCGGCGTATTCGCCGAAGGCCGCAATGCCGCGGTAGCCGCTCAGCCGGGCGGCGATTATGATTGTCATGTAGCAGGCGATGTCGCAGCGCTGGCCGCGCTTCTTGCGAAAGTCGGGGATGGTCTGCAGATAGTTGTGCAGGCTGCGCAAGCCCTCGGCCGGCATCGGCTCGCCCTTCGCGCCGGTCCGCCATTCGGGCGCCGCCAGTTCGAAGCGCGGTAGCAAATCCCTCCGAAGCGCGTCGGGTCGACGAACGTCTCGGCCAGAAGAACCGGAATGCCGTGCAGCTCGCGCATGTCGCTCGACGGGCGGCGCAGGCTGAGGGCAAGTACCCGGGAAGCCAGGTTGGGGACCTTGCCGCGCTCCGTCAGCATCGCGAACCGACTGTTGTCGGCAATCAGATGCAGGCGCGAGAATTGCTGCTCGGGCGACCAGGCCGATCTAGGCATCCCGCCGCCCAGCCCAGAAGGGCAAGCCACACCTCGCCCCAAACCGCCACGTGCCGAAGCGACTTGCCGAAAAGGCTGTGGAACGGAAGATAGTGATGCTCCCCGGCCAGCGCGTCCCAGCGGCGCTGCTCCCCGGCTCCGCTCACCGGGCGAACCGCGATCTCGCTCAGCACGGGCTCGCCGTCAAAAGCGCTCAGAATCTCCATGTGGGATCAATGGCACGGCGACTTCTGAAAAGCCAGACCTAAATTTGGCTTCGGGATGAGTGCGGCTCGCTATGCGGACATTTTAGCAGCCCTGGGTAGGCGGCTTCCGTCTGACAGCGATCAAGAACTGGCGCTGCCGGAATGTCGCCCCGGGTAGCAAGGTCTAAAGCGACGGTCTGCCGTGCATCGGAAGCGCGTTCATTGGCTGCGGCATTTAGCAGGCTGACAAATTGAATCGCCCTGCGGCGGCACTCGGCCGCAGCGATTGCAGGCTACAGGTCGTCAAGTTCAAGTTCGATTAGCAATTCCTTGGAGTCGATGCCGCTTCCCGGTTTGACAAAGACAGCTTTTACGAGTCCGGGCTGCTCGGCATAAACGCCGGTTTCCATTTTCATGGCTTCTATGGTGAGCAGCAGGTCTCCCTTTCGAACCTTCTGTCCGGGCGAAACGGCAACCGAAGCCACCTGTCCCGGCATGGGCGAACCGACATGCCCCGGATTGAGTGGGTCGGCCTTGGGCCTGAATTGCGCGGACGACTTGATTTTCCGGTCGGGAACCCGAACGACCCTAGGCTGCCCGTTTAGCTCGAAAAAGACCTTTACGTCGCCGTCCTGATTGGTTTCCCCCACCGCTTGCAAGAGGATTTCCACTATCTTGCCCGGGTCGATTTCGGCGCTTATTTCTTCGCCGGGTTCCATTCCGTAGAAGAATGTCCTGGTCGGAAGCACGCGAACCGGCCCGTATTCGAGGTGCCTGGTCAGATAGTCAACAAAAACCTTCGGGTACATCAGGTACCCGTTCAAATCTTCATCGTCGATACTCTGGCCGCCGGTTTCTTCTTCGGCCTTCCTTCGAGCCTCCTCGAGATTGATCGGGGGGAGGCGAGCTCCCGGGCGCTCGCGCAGCGGCGTTTCGCCCTTTAAGACTTTCTTCGTAATCGCATCCGGAAATCCGCCCGGCGGCATTCCTAGGTTTCCGCGCAGCATGTCCGCTACCGACTCCGGAAACGCGACTTCAATCGCCGGATCCTCGACTTGTTCGCGCGTAAGGCCTTGGCTGACCATCATCAGGGCCATGTCGCCGACGACTTTGGACGACGGAGTAACCTTGATAATGTCGCCGAACATCATATTGGCTTCCGAGTAGGCCCGCGCCACGTCCGGCCACCTGTCGTCCAAGCCCATCGAACTGGCTTGTGCCTTGAGATTCGTAATCTGCCCGCCGGGCATTTCATGCAGATAGACTTCCGAGGTTGGCGTCGTCAGGCTGCTGTCGAAAGCGGCGTACTGAGTTCGAACATGTTCCCAGTAGGTTGAGATTTCGCGCACCGCGTCCATGTCGAGGCCGGTTGCGCGCTCCGTTCCGCGGAGAGCTTCTACGATCGAACCCAGGCATGGCTGGGAAGCTCCGCCGGAGAATGCGTCCATCGCCGCGTCGACGGCATCGACTCCGGCCTCCGCCGCGGCAAGTACCGAAGCCGCGCCTATTCCGCTCGTATCGTGCGTATGGAAATGAACGGGAAGGCCTACTTCGTCTTTGAGCGCCGGTACCAGCTCGGCTGCGGCTCTGGGCTTCATTAGGCCCGCCATGTCCTTTAGACCTAGAATATGAGCGCCGGCGTCGCGCAGCTGCTTGCCCAAGGCGACATAGTAGTCGAGGCTGTATTTCGATCTGTCAGGGTCGAATATGTCGCCGGTATAGCATATCGCGGCTTCGCATATCTTGCCGGTTTCCAGAACCGCGTCGATAGCCACCCGCATATTGTCGACCCAATTCAAGCTGTCGAACAAGCGAAATACGTCCACGCCGGAGATCGCGGCTCGACGAATGAAGAACTGCACGACGTTGTCGGGATAATTCGTATATCCCACTCCGTTGGCCGACCTTAGAAGCATTTGAGTCATCAGATTCGGCATGCGTCTGCGCAAGTCGCGAAGCCGCTGCCAGGGGCACTCCTGCAGAAATCGATAGGCGACGTCGAATGTTGCGCCGCCCCAGCACTCCACCGAAAAAAGATCGGGAAGCTTCGCGGAATAGGCGTCCGCGACACCAATCATGTCGATAGAGCGCATTCGAGTCGCTAGCAGCGATTGCGGGCCGTCGCGCATCGTCGTGTCGGTGACGGCGAGTTTCTTTTGGCGCAGCAGCCAGTCGGCGACGGCCTGGGCGCCTTTGTCCTCAAGCAGGTTCTTGGTCCCCGGAGGACGCTCGGTCGGCGCGTCGACCGGCCTCGGGCTTTTCGCGGCGGCGGGAATCTTGCCATGCTTCGACGTGTCCGGGTGGCCGTTGACGGTGATATCCGCGATAAAGGTCAGAAGCTTGGTCGCCCGGTCCTTCCTCGCCGGAAAATCGCAAAGGTCCGGATTGTTGTCGATGAATCTGGTCGTGCACCGGTTCGTTCGGAAATCAGGATGCTTGAGCAGGTTTTCAAGGAACGCGATGTTTGTCGACACGCCCCGAATTCGAAATTCGCGAAGCGCGCGATCCATTCGGTCGATGGCTTCATCAGGGTCCCGCGCTAGCGCAGTCAGCTTAACCAGTAGCGAATCGTAGTGGCGGGTGATGATTCCGCCGGAATAAGCGGTTCCGCCGTCGAGCCGGATGCCCATGCCCGTCGCCGCTCGGTAAGCGAGCAGGCGGCCGTAGTCGGGCACGAAATTATTCTGGGGATCTTCGGTTGTAATCCGGCACTGTATCGCATGGCCGCGAGTCGTGATCCCGGCTTGATCGGGAGCTCCCGTCGCTTCCTTCAGGGTTGCCCCTTCGGCAATAAGAATTTGCGCCTTGACGATGTCGATGCCCGTGATCTCTTCGGTAACGGTATGCTCGACCTGAATGCGCGGATTAACTTCAATGAAGAAGAATTTCTCGGAATCCATGTCCATCAGGAATTCGATGGTTCCCGCATTCCGGTAATCGACCTGCCTCGCGATTCTTAGCCCCATCTCGCAAAGCGCCTCTCTCTGGGCGCTTGAAAGATACGGAGCGGGAGCGCGTTCAATAATCTTTTGATTGCGCCGCTGGACCGTGCAGTCGCGTTCGAAAAGATGGTAGGCGCCGCCATGGGAATCTCCCAGAATCTGGACTTCCACATGCCTTGCCCGGGAAATCAATTTCTCCAGGAATCCAGCGCTCTTCCCGACTGCCGCCGCCGCTTCGCGCCGTCCTTCCCTTAACATTTCCGGAAATTCGCTAGCGGAGTATATCGCCCGCATTCCGCGCCCTCCGCCGCCCCAGGACGCCTTGAGCATGAGGGGAAAGCCGATTTCCTCCGCGATTCGGAGAGCCTCGTCGGGATCGTCGGGCAAAACGCCGGTTGCGGGAACGACGGCGACTCCGGCCTTCTCGGCTACGGCCTTAGCCGCGGATTTATCTCCGAGCTGGCGCATTGTCGCCGAGGTCGGTCCGATAAAGACGATGCCCGCGGCTTCGCAAGCATCCACTAGATCGGGATTTTCGGAAAGAAATCCGTAGCCGGGATGGACGGCGTCCGCGCCGGACAATTGCGCGACTCGAATGATCTCGTCGATGGAAAGATAGGCCTCGACAGGTCCCCGTCCCTCGCCGACGCGATAGGCCTCGTCGGATTTGAACCGGTGCAGCGACAATTTGTCCTCTTCGGCGAAAATCGCAACTGTTTGCTTGCCGAGCTCGTTTGCCGCGCGCATAACGCGAATCGCGATTTCTCCGCGGTTCGCGACTAGTATCTTTTTAAATTTATTCATGCTGACAGAATGGCCGCAAGAGGTGGCTTCGTGTAGGATCCATAGGATCAGGACATGCAATTTCTTTTGCGGAAGCGCAATGAAATTCGCCGCATTTTGACAATGGCGCTGCGGACAATTACGTCGCGAAGCGACCGCGCAACGGAAATTTATCGCTACAAACGGTGAACCTGCCTTTCTATTCCATCGCTACCCGGTTAATTGAGGAACGATGACAGTTTCAATTTCTCCTAGCGAATCCTTCGAAACCGATACTCTTCCGCATCTTGCAGGCTTGAACGGGCCGCAGCGAGAAGCCGTCGAGTGCCTCGACGGGCCGGTCCTCATGCTTGCGGGCGCCGGAACCGGGAAGACGAGGACTCTCACCTCCAGGATCGTTCACCTCCTCTATCGGCAAAAAGCATTCCCGTGGGAAATTCTTGCGGTAACGTTTACCAACAAGGCTGCGCGCGAGATGAGGGGGCGAGTTGGAGCCTTCCTTGGAGACTCGTCCGAGCAGCTCCGCTGGATGGGCACGTTTCACTCGATATGCGCGAGAATCTTGCGGCGGCATGCAGAGCTAGCCGGACTTACTCCCGAATTCACCATTCTTGACAAGCAGGATCAGCAGAGGCTGCTGAAGCAATTGATCGATGCCGAGGGTCTTGACAACAGCAAATATCCTCCGCGGGTGATCGCGGCGATTATCGACGGCTGGAAAAACCGGGGCTGGAGCTTCGAAAGCGTGCCGATTCGCGAGAATCACGAATTCAAGGGATTGGGAACTAAATTGTACCGAGATTACCAGGGTCGGCTTGAAACCCTGAATGCCGTTGATTTCGGAGATCTCATTCTCAAGGTCGTCGAAGTGCTGAAAAACAATCCGGACATTCTGGAAGAGTACCAGAATCGATTCAAATACATCAATGTCGACGAATACCAGGATACCAACACCGTCCAGTATCTTTGGCTTAGGCTGCTGACCCAGGCGCACGCCAACATTTGCTGCGTTGGAGATGACGATCAGTCGATTTACGGCTGGCGAGGCGCAGACATTCAGAACATTCTTCGCTTCCAGGAGCACTTCCCCAACGCCAAGGTCTTCAAGCTCGAGCAAAACTACAGATCGACCGGAAACATTCTTGGCGCGGCAAATGGCTTGATAGCCCGGAACGCGAACCGACTCGGCAAATCGCTTTGGACGAATGTTCCGCAGGGACAGCCGGTGCGAATTTACGGGCATTTTAGCGGAAAAGATGAAGCTGTCTGGATCGGCGACGAAATCGAGTCGATGCTGCGAATCGGAGTGGATGGGCGAAAATTCCAACCAAGCGAAATTGCAATTCTCGTGAGAGCTTCATTCCTGACGCGCGTGATCGAGGATAGATTTCTCTTGATCGGCTTGCCCTACAATATCGTCGCGGGGCTGCGCTTCTACCAAAGAAAGGAAATTAAGGACGCGGTGGCGTACTTCCGGCTAGCTCTCTCGAAATCCGATAGCATGGCGTTCGAGCGCATCGCCAACGTTCCGAAGCGCGGCGTGGGGCCCAAGGCCATGCAAATCATTAAAAAAACCGCGTTTGAAAACGGAATTTCGCTACCCGAAGCGGTTGAAAGTATCTTGCGCGAAGGCAAGCTAAGAAATCCAGCCGCCCAAAACCTGCGAATTCTATTGATGCGTTTATCCGTTTGGTCGGCCGTCGTCAGAGATTCGGGCGTTTCCGCCACAGACGCCGCCATGCAAATTCTCGACGAGTCCGGAATGACCGCCGCGCTGCAGGAGGAAAACACTCTCGAAGCGGAAAGCCGCCTCGAAAACCTTAAGGAACTCGTGACGGTTATCGCCGACTTTGACAATCTAACGAGTTTTGTCGAGCACATTTCGCTCATGTCCGACAACGAAATCGAAGAGGACAAGACCAAGGTGTCCATCATGACGATTCACGCCGCGAAAGGATTGGAATTTCCCGTTATATTCCTGCCGGGCTGGGAGGAAGAAATCTTTCCTTCGAAACGGTCGCTGGAAGCGAGTGAAAGATTCGCGGATTTAGCGTTGGAGGAAGAACGAAGGCTCGCATACGTCGGCATAACGCGAGCGAAGGAAATTTGTTCGATTTCCTTTGCATCCCATAGGGAGATATACGGACGGTTGGAGTACAGGAGTGAATCGAGGTTTTTAAGAGAGCTGCCGCGTGCGCACGTGGACATGCGTTCGCCGTCGGCGCTCCACGCGCCGATATTCGATTTTGGAAATTCGGCGAGCGAAGACTCCATCGGCGGCGAAACCTTCCGGGCGCCCGGGTATTTGCGAATGGTGGAGAAATTGGGCCGGAAACAAAATTCCGGAATTCGCTTGCCCAAATCCGCTGAAAGTCGACGAGGCCCCTACAAAGCCGGCGACCTCGTGGTTCACTCCAGATTCGGACGCGGCAAGGTTCTGGGAGTCAACGGCGACAAATGTTCGGTTCAGTTCGACGGCAACAATTTCAAGAACGTTCTGGCATCGTACCTAAGCGTTGGCGATTAGAATTGCGAATTCACGCGATCAGCAGAAACCACCGGGCCATTTGCCGCTGAATCAACCGGACCGAGCCGGCGATCGTCCGGAGAATCTCTGATGCCGCGCCTTGCCGAGCCGGCGGCCCGGCCCGGCGCAACGGCTTCCGGAAAGATCTTCCTGCCCGGACGCGGGATTCGGAAGATGGATGGACGAGGCGAATCGCAAGGCGTATTCAAGGCGGCGGAATCGAACTTCAGCATTCGGCCGGTCGAATGAACGAATGTGCTTGCTTTCGAATCGGCGAAAGGCGACATCCTGTATTGTCGTAGATGAACGGAGATTTGGAGTGGCTGTTTCAAAGGATATCGTCCTGAGCAGGCTTCGGCAATTCGGCCTGGCCGATGGAAGAAACCTGGTCGAAAGCGGCATGGTTCGCGCGCTTTCGGTCGAAGGATCGAAAGTCAGCTTCGTATTGGAAGCGCCGTCTTCGCTCGCGCAGGGCATGGAGCCGATTCGAGCGGCGGCTCAATCGGCGGTTGAGAGCATCCCGGGCGTCGAAACCGCGCTAGTCGTGCTTACGGCGCACGCCGGGAGCGAAAGCGGAGCGCGTCCGGGCGATGAGAAGGGACCGCCGCCTTCGCTAAAGATCGGACGGCACCCGTCCGGCGACAAGGGCCCGCGGGAAGTCACGGGCGTGCGCAAAATCGTCGCAGTGGGATCGGGAAAGGGCGGAGTCGGAAAATCAACGGTTGCATCCAATCTGGCGGTCGCGCTCGTTCGACGCAATGTTCGCGCCGGGCTGCTAGATGCCGATATTCTAGGGCCGTCGATGCACAAATTAATGGGCGCGATCGGACGGGCGGCGACTTCCGACGACAAAATGATCCGACCGCTGATCGTTCACGGAGTCAGGATGATGTCCATCGGGCTTTTGCTAAAGCCCGATCAGGCGGTGATCTGGCGCGGGCCGATGCTAATGGGCGCTCTCCAGCAGCTGCTGTTTCAAGTCGATTGGGGCGATCTCGATGTTCTGATCGTCGATCTTCCTCCGGGGACCGGCGACGTGCAGCTCACGCTTTGCCAGCGCGTTCACTTGGCGGGAGCTATAATCGTGTGCACGCCGCAGGATGTTGCGCTGATCGACGCGAGACGGGCGATTTCGATGTTTCAGCGCATGAAGGTCCCGATCGCCGGCGTTATCGAGAACATGTCGTATTTCGAATGTCCCAAATGCGGCGGGGAAACTCATGTTTTCGGGCATGGCGGAGCTAAGCGGGAAGCCGAAAGGCACGGCATTCCGTTCATCGGCGAAATTCCTCTTTCCCAGAATATCATGGCGGCGGGCGAAAGCGGCATGCCCATCGCCGTAGCGGACCCGTCGATAGAAGCGTTCGCGAGAGCGGCGGACAGGATAATTGAATCCGTGCTTGCATGATTGCGCGTTCGCGCTTCCGATTGCGAATCTTCGCAGCCACGAATTTGTTTGCTGCGGTCGTGGATGAATTTCGCGGCGAATCGGCATTATTCGCGCCATTTGAATCGTTTTAAATCCCTCGGGGCAAAGCTTTCGAAGTCTCCGGGAATTTGTCGCGAACTCCCTTCCCTATGAAAGCGATTTCCGGCCTTGGGCGAATTAATCCAATCGGGACGGCTCGATCGTTCGATCGCGCCCGGGAAGCCCTAGCGGCGCGACAAAAAAACGCCGCCGCGTTGAATTTGCGCCCGCGCGACGCGTTCAGCGCCGACGTGCCTAATGGACTTCGCAGGAGCTTGACACGGCTATGATCGTCTCGCGGAGCGCCGCCAGCTGCCGGCGCGTACGGGAGAATCGGTTGTTCGCGGCAAGGACGATAGATGAAGCGTCGACTCTGATTCGCAGACTTGCAGCAAATTTTTTGATTCGCATGGGTTTAAATACCACTTTTCCTTTACAATATATGCAAAAAATAATTTTGGTATGTCCATATATTGAAGCAGCAAAGAATTTTTTGCCAAAATGTAAAAGAATGCTTGCAAATTCAGCATACGGTGGGATTCTATTCCCTCACCGTCGAATAAATGGCGCGTATAAGAATTGTCAGATGCGACGCGGAGGACATAGGCAGGCTTTATGCAGGATTTCCCCGGCGGGTTCTCCTCCGACCCGTTGGGAACGCGACCGTTTCACCGCGCGAATTCTCCACCCGGCGGTGAAACGGTCCATTAATCGAAAGACGGGCTGGAGGCGCGGCTCGAATGGAAGAAAGCGGATTGGCAAAAAAGTTCAGGGGTACCGCCAAGCACAAGATCGACGCCAAGGGCAGGATATCAATTCCTCCCGAATTCAGGCGGGCGATTGAGTCCGGCGACCCTGGCTTCCGGCACGGCGATTGCGGACGACTGACGATCGTCTTCGGCGATAGCAGGCAGAAATTTCTCGAATGCTTCACCGAAGCGGCAATCGCCGAGATTGACGACATTATCGATTCTATGAACCGGTCCAGTTCCGAGCGCCGATACTTGGAGCATTTCTACCAGACCTGCGCAATCCAGTCATCTCTCGATCACAACGGGAGGCTGTTCGTTCCCTCTTCCGCGCGGAAGAAAATCGGATTGGCGGGCGACGTCGTCCTGGCGGGCACGGGCGATACATTCAAGATTTGGCACCCGAACGATTTTGCCGAGTATTCGAATGCCTTCGATGCCATGTATCGCGAAGGCGGCGAGGCCCAGCATCCTATGAAGCTGGTCGATCAGGCTCGATTTGACTAGGCTCATGGCGACCGATCCCAATAGCAGCCCTAGCTTGCCGCATACGCCGGTCATGCTCCACGAAGTGCTGAAAGCCGTTTCGCCCGTTCGCGGAACCTGGCTCGACGGGACGTTCGGCGGCGGCGGCTACACGATCGGGCTGCTTAAGGGCGGCGCCGATCATGTCTTGGGCATCGACTGCGACCCGGAAGCTGAAGCAAGAGCCTCGGCCCTGAATCTTGGCTGCGGCTTCACATTCGTTCACGGAAAATTCGGCGACTTCGATTCCCTGGAAGAAATATCGCGGTTTCTTCCGCTGGACGGCGTCGTGCTGGATCTAGGCGTTTCGTCGATGCAGATTGACCGGGCCGAACGAGGCTTTTCCTTTTCGAATGACGGGCCGCTGGATATGCGGATGCGCAAGAAGGGTAGAACGGCGGCCGACATTGTAAACGGCGAAAGCGAAGAATCGCTCGCGGAGCTGATTTTTTCTTTCGGTCAGGAACGCGCCGCGAAGAGGATCGCGCGCCGAATCGCCAATGTTCGGCGCACGGCCCCGATCGAGACGACTCGACAATTGGCCGACATCGTAAAATCCTGTTTCCCCGGATATCAACGTATCGGAAAGCATCCCGCGACAAGATCGTTTCTGGCTCTCAGAATTGCGGTTAACGACGAACTCGAGCAGTTGGTTCGCGGCCTTGAAGCAGCGGAAAGGGCTTTGCGGCCCGACGGGCGAATCGCGATAGTTAGCTTCCATTCGGGCGAGGACCGAATAGTAAAGAGGTTCTTGAAAGGCGCGAACGGCGCAGGCGCCCGGGCGAATCGGCACTCGCCGCCAAAGGCTGTCGAAACGCCGCGCTTCGACGAGATTACGCGCGGAGCGGTCCGCCCGTCGCCGGAGGAGGTCGGAAGAAATCCGCGGGCCAGGTCGGCTAGGCTGCGCGCCGCGAGGCGAAATTCGGTTCCTCCGGCGAAGGCGCGCCGTCTCGACCTCGGCCTTCCCGTACTTGAAAAGCTAGGTTCTTCGTGATGCGCGCGCTGGCGTTCGCACTATTCGGCACTGTGGTATTCGGACTAGCCGTTTGGACGTACATTGAGAATTACAAGACCCGGAGCGTCTTTGATAAAATCGAAGCCCTGGAAAATCGCATTTCCGATAAGCGCGACGAGCTTTCGCAGCTGCGAGCGGAGTGGACGTCCCTAAATCGGCCGGATCGACTTTTCGATTTGACGAAGCAATTTATGGACGAGCTGCGGCTTACGGACCTGGTTGCCGAAAGATTTGGCGAGGTCGGCGATCTTCCGCAGTTGAACCAGCCGAATCTAAATCAATTGCTGGCGGAAAAATCCCATTCCGGCGGAAATAAACGATGACTTACTTAAGCAAGCTTGTTTCCGGGGACGGTCGGGAAATCCGAAACAAATCGGAATTGCGTTACGACGAGGCCGCGGGCGACTCGCCGCGGGGACAGTCGCACCCGAAGGAAAAGGCCCGTATCGGCATCATAGAGCCGCGACTGCTAATCGTCGCGGGCGCCTTCGCTCTGGCGTTCGGCTACGCGGGGTGCAAACTTGCTCAGCAGGCGCTATTCGGAATCGATCTTCCGAAATCAGCCTATGCGGCTCAGATCGGCCTCTCCAGAAGAGCCGAGATCGTTGACCGGAATGGCGATCTTCTTGCGACGAACATGAAAGTGCAGTCGCTTTATATCCAGCCGAATTTGACCAAGGTTCTTTACCCGAGGCAGTCCTCGGAAAAGCTGGCCAGGATTTTTCCCGAGATCGATGCCGAACGCGTCGTCGACAGCGTTAAGAAAGGGAAATTCGACTGGCTGAAGCGAATACTGGTGGAGGAGCAAGTCGACCTGGTCAATGAAATCGGCGATCCGGGCCTGCTTCTGGGAACGAGAGAGGCTCGAGTTTATCCTAGCGGCGAACTTGCCGCCCACGTTCTGGGAGGAACGGCGTTTGGCGAGGAGCACACGTTCGCGGCCGAAATTATCGGAACCGCCGGCGTAGAAAAATACTTCGATAGGCGGCTGCGCGAGCAAGTAAACGTTCCGCTCGAGCTATCGCTCGATTTGAGAGCGCAATGGATCGTTCAGCAGGAGCTTAAATCGGGTGTCGGCTTGTTCGGCGCCAAGAGCGGCGGAGCGGTATTAATGGACGTTCATTCGGGAGAAATCATTTCGCTGGATTCTCAGCCGGGATTCGACCCGAACCATCGCAGCTCTTATTCGCTGCTCCAAAAATCCGGGAAAAGCCCGCTATTCAGCCACTCCACGCAGCGAGTGTCCGAACTCGGATCGGTATTCAAGGTATTCACCTTGGCTCAAGCCCTGGAACTCGGCGAGGTCAATCCCGAAACCATAGTCGACAATAGACCGTACAAGGTTTCGATCAAGGTAATCAAGGACAAGTACCAGAACTCGAACGGCGACATGATAACCGTGAGGCGGGCAACGGTGAAAAGCGCGAATCCGGTAACCGCGCGCCTAGCCAAAATGATAGGTCCGGAGCGGCAAAAGGAATTTCTGGGAAAGCTGGGATTGCTCGATCCCGTGCGGGTCGAATTGCCGGAGGCGCGGATTTCAAAGCCCTTGTATCCGCGCGGGAAATGGTCGGATCTAAGTTCGGCAACGATCGCATATGGCCACGGAATATCCGTTACCATCCTGAATCTTGCCAAAGCCTATGCGATCCTCGCGAACGGCGGATACTCGATAGAGCCGACAATTTTGAAAAAGGCGGCCGGCAATGAGCTTGGCGAAAGGATTGTTTCCAAAGCGACTTCGGATGCGGTTCTGTCAATTCTTCGCGATGTCGTCAGGGAAGGCACGGCGACGGAGGCCAATGTCAGCGGCTACAGCGTCGGCGGCAAAACCGGTACCGGAAACAAGCCCGTAAAAGGCTATTACGCGAAGAACAAAGTCATCTCCACCTTCGCGTCCGTCTTCCCGACCGAGAGACCGCGGTATGTACTGATCGTCGTCTTGGATGAACCTGAAATCAAGCTTCAATACGAAGCCCGCAGGACGGCCGGATGGACCGCGGCGCCCGTCGCGGCGGCGATGATCAAGCGGCTGGCGCCCGTACTTGGAATTGCTCCGAGATTTGAAAGCTCCGCGTCGGGCGCCTAGCGGCGCGCGAGCCGGTATTCGAACGAAAGACTATGCGAACGGCAAGGAAAGTTCCGCTGCGAGACCTGGTCGGGGAGACGCAATGCCCGAACGCTCCCGAAGTGACCGGGCTTGCGTTCGACAGCCGGGATGTGAAGGCCGGCAATCTATTCGCCGCGCTGCCGGGAAGCAATGTCCACGGCGCTAGATTTATCCGAAAGGCGATTTCCGCCGGAGCTCGGGCCGTTCTAACCGATGAGGAAGGCTTTAGGATTGCCGCAAGCGACCTGCGCGGAGCCGGCCCTCCCATTATCGTTTCCGAAGATCCCCGCGCCGAACTCGCGCGGGCGGCGGCCAGATGGTTCGGCGGCCAGCCCGAAAAAATGGTTGCCGTTACAGGTACGAACGGAAAAACTTCCGTAGCGTCCATGACGCGGCAGATTTGGGAATGCCTTGGGCAGTCGGCGGCGAGCATTGGAACGCTCGGCGTTGAAGGCGCGTATTGCGAATCCCTTGCGCATACAACGCCCGATCCCATCGCATTGCATCGAATTTTAGGCGAGCTGCGATCGCGGAATGTCGACCGCGCCGCTTTGGAAGCTTCTTCGCACGGAATATCCCAGCGTCGAATCGACGGCGTGCGGCTGGTAGCGGCCGCCTTTACCAATCTCAGCCACGACCACCTGGATTATCATGCCGATTTCGAAGAATACTTCCTTGCCAAGGCCAGGCTGTTCAAAAGGGTTCTGCCAAGCGGAGCGACGGCGGTCGTATGCAATATGCAGGACTACGGGGAACGGGTGGCCGAAATCGCGCGGGAACGGGAATTAAAGGTCATCGCAGTCGGCGAAAAAGCCGGCTCGGCGCTTCGAATCGTCGCGCGACGTTTTTTTGAAACGGGACACGACTTGCATTTCGAATGGGAAGGAGAGCGGAGCAAGGCGCGGCTGAACCTGATCGGCGAGTTTCAGGGCACCAATGCGCTGACGGCTGCCGGACTCGCCATCGCGTCGGGTTGCAGCCCCGGCGAAGTCTTTCAAAACCTGGAGCGGATTGAAACCGTAAGAGGGCGAATGGAGCTTGTTGCCCGCCTGGACAACGGCTGCCCCGTCTACGTCGACTATGCCCATACCCCGGCCGCGCTGGCGGCGGCGCTCGTCTCGCTTAGACCGCATATTCTTGGAAAACTGCATGTCGTTTTCGGCGCCGGAGGCGGCCGCGACCGCTCCAAGCGCCGAGTCATGGGCCTGGAGGCGGCTCGATTCGCCGATTCGGTTATCGTTACGGACGACAACCCTAGAAACGAATCGCCGGCCGCCATTCGATCCCAAGTCATGGAGGGATGTCCGGAAGCGCGCGAATTTGACGACAGGGCGGCGGCAATATTCGAGGCCGTGCGGATGCTTCAACCCGGCGACGGGCTGATCATCGCCGGAAAGGGCCACGAAACCGGGCAGACGGTGGGCGACACGGTCTACCCTTTCAGCGACGGCGAGCAGGCTAGCATCGCGGCGCGCCTAAGGGACGGCAAGGGAACATGACTCTTTGGTCTTCAGCGGATGCCGAGAAGGCTACCGGCGGGCGGTCGAATCGCGAATGGAGCGCCGGAGGCGTATCCATCGACTCCCGGTCCTTGGCCGAGGGCGATCTTTTCATCGCTCTGTCGGACAACCGCGACGGCCATGCATTTGTTCGCAATGCGTTCGAGGCGGGCGCATCGGCGGCCGTCGTGGAAAAGGAAGTCGAGGGCTTGCCGGAGCGGGCTTGCCTGCTGAAAGTCGCGGACGGGCTTGCCGCGCTGGAAAAGTTGGGGCTGGCGGCGAGGGATAGAAGTTCGGCGAAAGTCATCGCAGTGACC
The DNA here is from genome assembly GCA_002238565.1 of Albidovulum sp. bin36. Taxonomy (GTDB): domain Bacteria; phylum Pseudomonadota; class Alphaproteobacteria; order Rhodobacterales; family Rhodobacteraceae; genus JAPPFL01. The sequence continues at coordinate 17,463 of MPMP01000061.1, read as the reverse complement.
GGCTCGTCCGGAAAAACCTCGACGAAGGAAATGCTTCGGCAAGCGCTATCGGCGCAGGGCCCAACTCATGCGGCCGAGCACAGCTACAACAATCATTGGGGCGTTCCGCTGACGCTGGCGAGATTGCCCCGTGCAGCGGAATTCGCGGTCATCGAAATCGGGATGAACCGCCCCGGCGAAATCTTGCCTCTGAGCAAGATTGCGAAACCGCATGCCTGCCTGATAACAACGGTTGGGATTGCGCATCTTGCCTCGTTCTCCTCGGTCGAGGGGATTGCGGCGGAGAAGGCGTCGATTATCCTCGGGATGGAGCCGGGCGGAACCGCCGTCGTCAATCGGGACTCTCCCGGTTTCGAGATTTTCCGAAAGGCCGCCGCCGAGAATTCGGCGAATTTGATATCTTTCGGCGAAGGCGCCCTTGCGGACTGGCGAATGGCGGCATGCGAGGATTCCGAAACCGGCACGCTTGTTCGGGCCAGCATTCCCGGGCGGCGCGTAGCATTTAAATTGGCTTCGCGCGGCCGGCACTTCGCGATGAACGCGCTAGGCGCGCTGGCGGCGATCGACTCGGTCGGCGGGGATATAGAAGCCGCGATGCCGGCGCTGGAAACCTGGGAGCCTCCTGCGGGAAGGGGGTCAAGATACAAGGTCTGGCTCGACGGAGCGGATTCGCCGATCGAGCTAATCGACGATACCTTCAACGCGAATCCGTCTTCGCTGAACGCCGCGCTAACCGTGCTGGCTTCGATAGAACCAAGGCCGCGGGGAGCGGCGGAATGCGCTGGAAGGCGAATTGCTATTTTGGGCGACATGCTGGAACTGGGTTCAGAGGGACCCGCGCTGCACGAGCGATTCTCGCGCCACGGCGCGATGGACAAGATTTCGGTGGTCCACTGCGCCGGTCGCCTGATGCATAATTTGTACATGGCTCTGCCGCAAAGCAAGAGGGGCCTTTGGCGCGAAAGCTCGTCCGAGCTATCCGAGATTTCCGCGCAGCTTGCCTCGCCGGGGGATGTCGCGCTTGTCAAAGGATCCAAGGGATCTAAAATCTCGATTGTCGCGGAGGCCATGAGGAAATTGAACCGGCGTCAAGTCCGCTGATCGGCAGTTCAAGCAGTTTCGCGCGCCCGGTCCGCGCTTCTGTCGCTGGAGTGGCCGGCGCCGCCTGCGAATTTTTAGAGACGAGCATCTTTTGAATTCGAAAAGGGCCGCGCGGCTCACGGATTCTTGATACTGGCCGCGATTCGTGGAACATGCGGAAACGACAAAAGCAACTGCGACTCCCGCCAAAGCCGAAAGGTAGGTTTAATGTTCTATTTCCTTGCGCAGTTCTCGGATGGTGGCGATTTATTCAATCTTTTTCGCTATATTACCTTTCGCGCCGGCGGAGCGTTTTTTACGGCGTTGGTATTCGGCTTTCTTTTCGGCCAGCCGATGATCAACCTTTTGCGCGCCAGGCAAAAAAACGGGCAGCCGATCCGCGAAGACGGTCCGGAATCGCACATCAAGGAAAAGTCCGGCACGCCGACCATGGGGGGCGTGCTGATAATCGGAGCCTTGATTTTTTCAACGCTCCTTTGGGCGCGTCTCGACAACTACAATATCTGGCTTGTCCTGTTCGTTACGGTTTCTTTCGGGATTGTCGGATTTGTCGATGATTACAAAAAGGTCACGCTTGGCAGCTCAAAGGGCGTGCCCGCCCGAATCAAGTTCCTGATCGGAATCGCTATCGCGTGCGTCTCGGGGTACTGGACGATGCAAATCCATCCGGAATCGCTCTCCGGAATGCTCGCGGTGCCGGTCCTTAAAAACCTGCTAATTGATCTGGGCTTGTTCTTCATTCCGTTCTCGGTGCTCGTAATTGTCGGTTCGGCGAATTCGGTGAATCTGACCGACGGACTGGATGGCCTGGCTATCATGCCGATTATGATCGCATCGGCTTCGCTGGGCATTATCGCCTATGCCGTCGGCAGGACCGACTTCGCGGAATATCTCGACGTCCACTACATTCCGGGCACGGGCGAATTGCTTATTTTCGTTGCCGGCCTGGTTGGCGGCGGCCTGGGCTTCCTTTGGTACAACGCTCCTCCGGCGGCCGTTTTCATGGGCGATACAGGCTCCCTGGCGCTTGGAGGCGCGGTGGGAGCGATCGCGGTCTTGACCAAGCACGAAATCGTATTGACGATTCTGGGCGGTCTTTTCGTGGCCGAAGCGATGAGCGTGATAATTCAGGTCGCGTACTTCAAGTCGACGGGCAAGCGTATATTCCTGATGTCGCCCGTCCACCATCACTTCGAAAAGAAAGGGTGGCCGGAGTCGCAAATCGTGATTCGGTTCTGGATCATTTCCCTTATCCTCGCCATGATCGGCCTGGCGACATTGAAAGTCCGATAGCTTGATTTCTGTTCCGGCGGCCGAAGGCAGGAATTTCGCCGTTCTAGGCATGGGGCGAACTGGGCTGACTTCGGCGCGCGCATTGCGGGCGAGCGGTTGCTCCGTGGTGGTTTGGGACGACGACGCGATGGCCCGCGGCCGGGCGGAGGAGGCGGGATTCAGCTTGCGCCGGCTGAATGCAGAAGAGGCGTTCAAGGGAATCGACAAGCTGATCGTTTCGCCGGGCATTCCGGTTCTGTATCCGATTCCCCATCCCGCCGTCGCATTGGCCGCGAAGATGGGAATTCCGCTCGACAACGATATCGGGCTGTTTTTCCAGGCGATGGCGAACTCGAGGCGAGGTGGTGGCCCCGATGCGCCGGTCATCGTGGCGATTACCGGTTCCAACGGAAAGTCCACGACGGCGGCATTGCTCCGGCACGTCCTGAAGACGACCGGCCGGCATTCGCAGATAGCGGGCAATTTCGGGAATGGCGTTTTGGCCAGCGACCCTCCGCGGCCCGGCGAAGTCATCGTCCTGGAACTATCGTCCTACCAAACGGAACTCGCTTCGGAATTGGAGCCGGACATAGCCGTCATGCTCAATCTGTCCCCGGATCATCTCGACCGCCATGGCGGGCTAGGCGGGTATTTCGCCGCGAAGCGCAGGCTCTTCGCCTCGGACAGGATCAGGACGGCGGTGATTGGCATCGACGACCCCGAGGGGCGATTCCTGGCGAGCGAATACTCCGCGAGAAAAGGTCGCGCCTCCGTCGTGCGAATCTCCGGATCGGAGATCGATGCCGAATCCGAGAGCTGGTCGATTTGCGCCTCTAACGGCCGATTCCGCGAATACCGCGGCGGCCAGGTTCTGGAATACCAGGAATTCGACGCGCCGAGCGGCTTGCCCGGAGCCCATAATCTCTTCAATGCCTGCGCCGTTCTGGCCGCATGCAAGCAGCTGGGAATTCGGGCAAGGCAGGCAATCGCGGCAATGGAATCGTTTCAGGGCCTGCGCCACAGGATGCAGTTCATTGGAATGCGCCGGGGAGTTTCCTACGTCAACGACTCCAAGGCGACGAACGTTGCAAGCGCGGCCAGGTCGCTTCAGGCTTTCGACAGCATCAGATGGATTGCGGGCGGGCGAGCCAAGGAGGGCGGCCTGTCAAGCCTCGGTCGCTCGGCTTCGAAAGTCGTCAAGGCCTACTATATCGGCGAGGCCGCCGAGGATTTCGCTAGGCAAATCAGCGACGTGCCGTTCGAGATTTGCGGAGACATGGCTGCCGCCGTGTCCGCCGCCGCAAGGGATTCCCGGGCCGGCGACACCGTCCTGCTGGCGCCCGCCGCCGCCAGCTTCGACCAGTTTTCGAATTTCGAAGAGCGAGGCGACGAATTCGCGGCCGAGGTAAAGCTTCTTATTTCATAGCCGGATAATAGAGGCGGGCCATGGAGACGAGTAGCGGCGAACGGCGCCGTTTGCGGGAATTCCCCGAGCGTGTAGATTCAATTTTGCAAATTCCGTTCCGCTAGGTTAAGCTGGCCCGGAATAAACGGCCGCAGAGCCGATAAAACTTGCAGGACGCAGGCGCTTATTATGACGGTAATGATGCATGGGGCCCCGAACCTGCCCCCGTTGGACCCGGTGCTTCCTCGCTGGTGGCGCACCATCGACAAATGGATTCTTGCAACGACTCTTTTGTTGATCGCGATCGGCCTGCTCGCCGTAATTTCCACGACTCCGCCGGAGGCGATGGACAATGGGGTCTCTCTCGACTTCTACATTCGCAAGCAAGTCGTTTTCGCATTGATTTCGATAGCATTGATTCTTGCGCTGTCGGTCTTGTCGCCGGACGACGCCCGTAGAGTTGGCACGATCGTCTTTTTATTCTCGCTCGTCTGCTTGATGCTGCTGCCGATTTTCGGAATTACCCAGGGAAAGGGCGCGGCGCGATGGCTGTCCCTGCCGGGATTGATGAGCTTCCAGCCCTCGGAGTTTCTAAAGCCCGGATTCGTAGTCGCGTGCGCATGGCTCATGACCGCGAAAGGCGGCGTCTACAGGTCGCCGGGCGTTCTCATTACATTCGTCTTGACGGTGCTTATCGCTTTGACGCTGGTACTGCAGCCGGACTACGGCCAGGCCAGCATGATAATTTTCGCGTGGGGGGTCATCTATTTCGTCAAGGGCGCGCCGATTCGAATTTTAACGATCCTGGGCGCCCTCACGACCTTGGCGGGCTTTTTAGCGTTCAGGATAGACTCGCACTTTCGCGGCCGCGTTTCGAGTTTTCTCGACGGCGCGGTGGATCCGTTCAGCCAGGTCGGCAAGGCCATCATAGCGATTCATGAGGGATGGCTGTTCGGGAAGGGCATCGGCAAGGGCAGCGTCAAAATGAATCTGCCGGACGGCCATACGGATTTCGTTATGGCTGCGATTGCGGAAGAATTCGGGCTGGTCGGAGCTTTGTTCATCCTGTCGCTATTCGGCTTCATTGTGATTCGCGCGTTGATTCTGCTCTGCCGCGAGCAGGACATCTTCATCAGGACGGCTGGCACCGGACTCGCGGCGCTATTCGGAATTCAGGCATTCATAAATATCGGCGTGACTTCGAATGGACTTCCCGCCAAGGGCATGACGCTGCCCTTCATATCCTACGGCGGCTCCTCCCTGGTCGCGGTCGGCATAGGCATTGGCCTGCTTTTGGCCTTTACTCGAAGACGGCCCGGCGGCGACCTCGGAAAACTTGCCTAATGCCTATCGCCGCAGCGGAACCGGACTAAGCGTGCGAAATCGCCGAAAACCGCTGTTGATCGTAGCGGCCGGCGGCACCGGCGGTCATATGTTTCCTGCTCAGGCGCTGGCCGAAGTCGCTCTGGAGCGAAATTGGCGGGTTCACTTGTGGACGGATTCGCGAGGATCGAGGTTCGCAGGCAATTTTCCCGGAGAAGTCGAAACCCGCTTGATCGCCAGCGGGACTTTCGGCCAGGGCAGCCTATTGGAAAAATCGGTCGCGCCGTTCAGGCTGGCGGCAGGAATTGTCGTCGCGGTCGTCCGCACGGCGCTCGACATGCCGTCCGCCGTTGTCGGCTTCGGTGGTTATCCGGCCTTTCCGGCGATGGCCGCAGCCTGGCTGGCGAGGCGGCGGCGATCCATCCACGAGCAAAACAGCGTCCTCGGACGAACGAATCGTTTTTGGGCGGGGCGCGTCGACCTGGTCGCAACCGGCTTTCCGCTGCTCGGCGAACAGCGGGGATTCGAGGCGATCGCGGTTGGAAACCCGGTAAGGTCATCGGTACTCGACCAGCTCGAGGCCGACTACCGGCCGCCGGGCGATCAGACGCTGCGCGTTGTTGCAATCGGGGGCAGCCAGGGCGCGTCAATTATTTCGCGCGCGGTGCCCGAAGCCGTACGGCTGCTTTCGGACGACATTAAATCCCGGCTCTTCGTCGTTCTGCAGACAAGGCCGGGAGAGGAGGAAGGCGCGCGGGTCGAGTTGAAGCAAGAAGGCGTCGAGTCAAGAGTCTCTTGCTTTTTCGACGATATTCCTGAGCAGATCGCAAAGGCGCAGCTGGTAATTTCGAGAGCCGGAGCGTCGTCGGTTGCCGAAATTTCCGCCATTGGCAGGCCTTCGATCCTTGTGCCCTTCGCGGCTGCGGCCAACGATCATCAGACGGCGAACGCATTGAGTCTCAAGGCGGCGGGCGCCGCTGCGGTCATTTCGGAGTCCGAATTGTCGCCCGAACGGCTTTCCGGGGAAATAAATTCGATTTTAACCGACGCGAAGCTGGCGACGGGAATGGCCGCGGCCGCGCGATCTTGCGGCAAACCGGCCGCGGCGGAAGAATTGGCGGATTTGGTCCTTGCGTCGGCCATCATGGAGCATCGATCTTGAACAGTACTACGAAACTGCCGGATCGGCTCGGTCCCATCCACTTCATCGGCATCGGCGGAATCGGCATGTCCGGCATCGCGGAAGTTCTGCTGAATACCGGCTACGAAGTTCAGGGATCGGATATTGCCGATACGAAAATCACGCGGCGCTTGGCGTCCGCGGGCGCGAGGATCATGTCCGGGCACTGCCGGAACAATGTCGAAAGCGCGGCGGTGGTCGTCGTGTCGTCGGCCATCGCGAAGGGAAATCCGGAACTGGCGCACGCGCGGCGCCTCGGGCTGCCCGTCGTTAGAAGAGCCGAGATGCTGGCGGAACTGATGCGGCTCAAATCCAATGTAGCCGTTGCCGGCACGCACGGCAAGACAACGACGACCACGATCGTCGCGACGCTTCTGGAGAAGGGCGGATTCGACCCGACGGTCGTAAACGGCGGAATCATTAGCGCCTACGGTTCGAATGCTCGCGTCGGCGGCGGCGAATGGATGGTGGTCGAAGCCGATGAAAGCGACGGCACGTTTGTTCGGCTGCCCGCCACGATCGGCGTAGTTACGAATATCGATCCGGAGCACTTGGACCACTACGGAGATTTCGACGGCATTCGCGCGGCGTTCGACATGTTCATCGAAAACATTCCCTTCTACGGCATCGCGGTCTGCTGCACGGACCACCCCGAGGTCCAGGCCATGGTCGGCCGGGTGACGGACCGCCGAATCATTACATACGGCTTGAATCAGCTTGCCGAAGTTCGCGCCGAAAACATTCGCTATGATCGCGGCCATGCCAGGTTCGATATCGTCCTGAAATCGGAAAGGTCCCGAATAGAGGATTGCACGCTGCCCATGCCCGGCGACCACAACGTCGCCAACGCTCTGGCAGCCGTTGCCGTTGCTAGGCACCTTGGCATCAGCGGCGAATCCATTCGCGACGCGCTCGCTTCGTTCGCGGGCGTCGGCCGGCGCTTCACGCTGGTGGGAAAAGTCGGCGGAGTCACGATCATAGACGACTACGGGCACCACCCGGTCGAAATAGCAGCTGTCATCAAAGCGGCGAGGCAATCGTGTTCGGGCCGAGTGTTCGCAATTCACCAACCGCACAGATATACGCGGCTCGCAAGCCTGTTCGACGATTTTTGCCGGTGTTTCAACGAAGCGGATTTCGTCGGAATCGCGGACGTCTATCCGGCGGGCGAATCGCCGATTCCGGGCGCCGACAGCGATTCGCTGGTGGCGGGCCTGGTAAGGCATGGGCATCGCGACGCGGCCGTTCTCAAAAACGAGCGGCACCTTGGGAGCTTCGTCAGGAATTCCGCGCGTCCGGGCGACATCGTACTGTGCCTGGGCGCGGGATCCATTACGGCCTGGGCGAATGCGCTTCCCGACCTTCTGGCTTTGGAGTAGAGTGCCGGCATGGAAATTCGACGCGCACCCGAGAAACTGAATGCCGTGCCCGAAACGGCCGGGCGGCTATTCCGAAACAGAGTTCTAGCGGACTATACCTGGCTAAAGGTCGGCGGTCCGGCGGACTGGATTTTCCAGCCCGCGAGTATTGAGGATCTGGCGCAATTCATGCGGCATCTGCCTTGCGATATCAGCGTCTATCCCCTCGGCGCCGGTTCAAATGTAATTATTCGGGACGGGGGGCTTCGAGGGGTGGTCGTAAGGCTGGGACGAGAATTCGCCGGCATAGAAATCGACGGCCGTTCGGTTTCCGTCGGCGCCGCGGCCCGCGTCGCAAGGGTGGCGAGCGAATCGGCCGACGCCGGAATCGACTTGACGTTTCTGAGAACGATACCCGGCACCGTCGGCGGCGCCGTGAGCATGAATGCAGGCTGCTACGGCTCCTATGTCGAAGACATATTCCGCGAAGCGCGAATTGTTACCCGTGACGGCCGCATAGAAACCGTCGCCGCGGGCGAAATTGGCTTCGCCTACAGGGGCAGCCGCCTTCCCGACGGGGCGATTGTCGTCGAAGCCGTTTTCGAGGGACGGCAAGCGCGCTCTGGGCGGCTTCGCGAATTGATGGCAAGGCAGGTCGAGCGGCGCAATGCAACTCAGCCGTACGGAGAAAGGACGGCCGGCTCCATTTTCCGGAATCCGGTTGGCTATTCGTCGACGGGCGAAGACGGCGAGTCCCACGAAGGCAAGGCGTGGAAGCTGATTGATAGCGCGGGAATGCGCGGCGCGGCGCAAGGCGGCGCCCGAATCTCGGAACTGCACTCGAATTTTCTTATTAACGACGGCCGCGCGACGGCGGGGGACTTGGAAGCCCTTGCGGAAAAGGCTCGCAAAAAAGTCTTGCAATTGACCGGCGTTGCATTAGAATACGAGGTCGAAAGAGTCGGGCAACACGGCTCTATCTAAGCCTATGCCCCCCACTTAGTGGCGAAGGGCAAGCGGAGCGAGGAATGTCGAGCAGGCTTTCCAATATCCGCGTGGCGGTGCTTAAGGGCGGTGCGTCTTCGGAGAGAGACGTATCCCTTGTTTCGGGAAGAGAGTGCGCCGCCGCGCTGCGAAAGATAGGATACGAAGTCGTCGAGATCGATGCCGATGTCGACGTTTCCGCTCGGCTGGACAGGGCGAAGCCCGATGTCGTTTTCAACGCGCTGCACGGGCGCTGGGGCGAGGACGGCTGCATCCAGGGCATGCTGGAGTGGATGCAAATTCCGTATACGCATTCCGGCGTGCTGGCGTCGTCGCTCGCCATGGACAAGCAGCGGGCGAAAGCCGTGTTCGCCGGAGAAGGGATCCCGTGCGCCGAGGGGCGCCTGCTTGCCAAAAGCAGCCTGGGACACGCGCATCCGATGGATCCTCCCTATGTTCTGAAGCCCAACAATGAAGGCTCGTCGGTCGGAGTTCGTATCGTCCCTGAAGGCGCCAACGCTCCGGGCGAACTTGGTTCGTTCGAATCGGAATGCGTAATGGCCGAACGCTTCGTTCCCGGTCTCGAACTGACTGTTAGCGTCATGCTCGACAAGCCGCTGACCGTCACCGAAATTCAAACTCACCGGGATTGGTACGACTACGAGGCGAAGTACGCGCCTGGCGGCTCCCGTCACGTATTGCCCGCTGAAATCCCGGGCGAAGTCTTCGACGCCTGCCTCGACTGCGCGCTTCGGGCGCATTGCGCTTTAGGGTGCAGAGGCTTGAGCCGAAGCGATTTCCGCTGGGACGACAGGCTGGGCGTCGACGGGCTTTTCATACTGGAAACCAACACTCAGCCCGGAATGACTCCAACTTCGCTTTCGCCGGAGCAGGCGGCGGCATGCGGCATCGAATTCGGAGAGCTGTGCCGCCAGCTGGTCGAGGACGCGTCATGCAGCCGGTAAAGTCCCTGGACCGCACAGCATTGGCCAGCAGCGGCCTCCCGGTCTCGAAGCGCTTCCGCGCGCTTCGGCGCCTTAACCTAAAGCAGGCGGCGGCGTCGATCGCTCTGGCCGGTGCGATCGCGATATGGGCCGCCGCGCATCCCGGACAATTCGATCAAGTCGAGGCGTGGCTCGAGTCGCAAGCCGAATTGATTGCGAACCGCGCTCCGTTTCTCGTGCTCGGCGCGCAAGTCGAATCGACCCGGGCGGAAACGGTAAGCGCCGTACTGTCCGCCGCCGATATACAGTTTCCAGCTAGCGTTCTTGGCATCGACTTCGAGGATGTCAGGAACCGCGTCCTGGCGCTGGACGGGATTGAAAATGCGGAGATTTACGTTACGCCGCAAAGCGAACTGCGAATTTTGGTCGACGAGAGGCTGCCGGAAGCAGTTTGGCGGAATAATGGCAATCTGGAATTGCTGGACGCGAATGGCTTTCGAATTAGTTTGGCGTCGTCGAGGCTGGAAAGACTGGATCTACCGCTGATCGCGGGTGGTGGCGCCGAAGCGGCCGTCGGCGAAGCCCTGGAGATTTTCCGCGTCGCCGAGACAATCAAGGACCAGGTTAGAGGCCTGGTTAGAATCGGCGACAGGCGCTGGAATTTGGAATTGAAAGGCGAAAGACGGATTCTGCTGCCGGAGCGGGGCGCGGTTGAAGCGCTCGAGAAGCTGATTAGCTGGGACCGGGCGGAAAAAATTCTTCATCGGGATTTTGAATCTTTTGATTTGCGAATCGCGAACAGGCCGACCGTTCGCATGCGCGAACCGAAGGCGGGAGAAATCTAAACCATGGTGGAATTCGATCAGGGAATCCTAACGGGCGAGACTCTGGATTTGCAGAGGGCGATGCGCTCAAATCTGGAAGGCGCGCAGAAAGACGGAGCCATCGGCGTTATCGATATCGGCTCGACCAAGGTCGCCTGCATCGTCGTAGAGTTCGACGACGGTCAGGAACAGGGCGGGAATCGAGAGATTTCGTCCAAAGGGCAGATGGATTTCAAAGTCGTCGGCGCCCATGCAACCAAATCGCGAGGCATAAGTTTCGGAGAGATCGATTCGGTTAGGAATACGGAAAAGGACGTGAGGAAAGCCGTTTCCGAAGCTCAGCAGATGGCTAACCGAAATGTTGATATCTTCGTAGTTTGCCTTTCCGGCGCGCGCCCTAAATCGCAATTGACGTCGGGAGCGATCAGCTTGGGCGAAAAACCCGTTGACGGAACCGATATAGCGCAAGCGATGGCATCCTGCGAATTTCCGGAGTTCGACGCGAGTCGGGAATTGCTGCATGCGCAGCCTATTAATTTCGGAGTCGACCATAGACTGTCGCTGAACGATCCCAGGCAGTTGATCGGGAACAGTCTTGAAGTCGACATGCATCTGCTTTCAGTCGACAGTTCGGCGATAGAAAACCTTATCGGGTGCACGAGCCGCTGCCAGTTGAACTTGGCCGGCATTACGACGTCCGCCTACATGTCGGGCGTTGCTTGCCTCGTCGAAGACGAGCAGGAGATCGGGGGCGCCTGCGTCGACATTGGAGGCGGAACAACGAGCATCTCGATTTTTTTCAAGAAGAATATGATCTACACGGCGACCGTTCCGGTTGGCGGGAGGACGATTACGTCGGACTTGAGCCAGATATTCGGCATTTCGTTCAATGCGGCTGAAAACCTAAAGGTCCGGAAGGGCGGGGCCGTGGCGACTCAAAGAGACGACTGGGACATGTGCGAGCTCGGTAGCGGCGTGGACGGCAAGGCGCACGATCAGGAAATCGAAAAAATAACGCGAACGGAATTGATCGGCGTGATTCGTCCGCGCGTCGAGGAAATCCTCGAAATCATCAATTCAAAGCTGGAAGAGGTTAATTTCTTCGACGAGCTTCCCGGCAACAGGATCGTTTTGACCGGAGGGTGCAGCGAAATGCCCGGGCTGGATCTGCTGTCAAGGCAGGTTTTGGGGAAGCATATTCGTTTCGGCCTGCCTATCAGGGTGCGCGGGCTTCCGACAAAAATGACGGGACCCGCGTATTCGGCGGCGGTCGGGCTTTGCCTGCACGCAGCGCACCCCGACGACGAATTCTGGGATTTCAAGCTGCCGAACGAGGTCATTGGCGGCACGTCGATAGGGCGCGCGTTCAGGTGGCTTCGTCGCCAATGGTAGAGGAATCGGCGGAATGTGTGAATTTGGGCAACAGTTTAAAAAAATGAACCGGCCGGAAAAAAATCTATGACTTTTTCGCCGCGATAGTTTAAAATGGCCAATCAGAATGGTGATAAGCCATCGGTAACGGCAAAATCGAGCAGGAGCGATGACGATATCAACACTAAGAATCCCTGAACAGGAAAATTTCGAGCCGAAAATCGTGGTTTTTGGAGTCGGTGGAGCTGGCTGCAATGCAGTCAACAATATGCTTGCGAAAAACCTGAAGGGGGCAATTTTCGTTGTTGGCAACACTGACGCCCAGTCCTTGGAACACTCGAATTCCGAAGACAAGATCCAGCTTGGAAAGCAAACGACCAAAGGCCTTGGCGCCGGCTCGGACCCGGCTATCGGCAGCAAGGCGGCGGATGAAAGCCGCGAAGAAATCGAAAGCTGCCTGGAAAATTCCGACATGTGCTTCGTTACCGCTGGAATGGGCGGCGGAACCGGCACGGGCGCAGCTCCCGTCATCGCGAAAATCGCGCGCGACAAAGGAATATTAACTGTCGGCGTCGTGACGAAGCCCTTCCAATTCGAAGGCAGCAAGCGCATGAAAATCGCCGAAAGGGGGATCGAAGAGCTAAAGGCGAATGTCAACACGCTAATTATCGTCCCGAACGACAATTTGTTCATGGTGACGAAAGAAGACACGACCATCAAGGAAGCGTTCGAGAAGGCGGACGAAGTGCTCTATGACGGGGTTAAGGGCATAACGGACCTCATCGTTAACCCCGGGATCATCAATTTGGACTTTGCCGACGTCAAAGCCATCATGCGAGAGATGGGGAATGCGATGATGGGCAGCGGCGAGTCGAATGGCGATAGGAAGAAGCGAGCGTCGGTGGCGGCGCATGAAGCTATGCAAAACCGGCTGCTGGGCTACACGAATCTAAAGGATGCCAAAGGCATTCTGATCAATGTAATCGGAGGCCCCGATCAAACACTATTTGATCTCGACGTAGCGGCATCCACGATTCGCGAGAATGTTGACGAAGATGCCAACGTAATCGTTGGTTCTTCGCTGGACATGGAACTTGAGGGAAAAATCAGAGTTTCCATCGTGGCTACGGGAATCGGCCCGGCGAATTTTGGCGAAGCGACGACAGAGGGATTCGCCGACGATGTCTTGGCCGATTTTGGCGAACGGCAAGAAATCGCGGCATCGCAGCCGGCGCCCGAACGGGAAATCCACGAAGTATACTCGGACGAATTCCCGGAAATGGAAACTGGGTCGGGCGTTAGTTTCTCGGAGCGGCCTGTGGAGGCGGCCGAAGAGGACCAAATGCAGGATGGAGCATTTGGCAAGCAAGACGGCGAATCGGATGAATGGGACTCTATGCGCGAATCGCAGGAATTCCCGGATGCCGTCCAAGACGGCGACAGGAAATTTTTCGAGTCGGCCGCGCCCGAGCCCGCGCCCGAAAACAGGTACCGGGAATTTGTAGCGCCGAAACCGTTGCAGGCCTCGGCCTCCAGACCGACCGAATTAGTAGACAATGACATGGATTGGACGCTAAATCAGGAAGGTTCCGATATGCCGGAAAAGAAGGCGAAGCAGTCCGCATCGCTCAAAATCGCCGGCTTTCTCAAAAAGTTTGCGGATGGATCTTCCCAGGCGAATTCATCCAAAGGCGGAGTTCGAGCAGTTCAGCCTTCGATTCGCACGAATTCTGCTGATTCCGAATTCGATGAATTGAGGGACGTGCCGGCGTTCGCTCGACGCCAGGCGAATTGAGCCGCGCAAGAAACGGGGGTTCGGACCAAACGCGCATTGAAGCGGACAACACTTGCCTGCCGCCATTAGAAGAAGCACCCGCGATGCTCTAGCCTAATTTCGGCATCAGGCTGATTGGCAGCCCGGAATCCCACAACATGGTGTTGGTCTGCATCCGAGTGCAACCGGCAGTTGAAATAATTTGCAATACTGTTTGATTTGAAAGGGCCGAGTTTTTCCTCTATCCGCTATCTTGTGAATCAAGCGGAGCGGAGAGCCGGTGCAGTATACGATTTCTTCTGAAAAGGGAATTTTCTTCACGAGTGCCGCGTTGCATGCCGGAGTTATTACTTGGGCGAGAGTTTTGCCCGCGCCACCGGGCACTGGCATTGTTTTCCGCCGAGTAGACATCCACGACCGCAGCAATCTTATTCCGGCTAGACTCGACCGTGTAGTTGCAACTGATTCATGTACTAGAATTGCGAATGATGACGGCGTTTCGGTTAGCACGATCGAGCATTTGATGGCGGCACTTTATAGCTGCGGCATCCATAATTCGATTATTGAATTGAACGGGCCCGAACTGCCGAATATGGACGGAAGCGCCAGGAATTTCGTCAACGGCATCCTTGGAGCCGGAAAAGCCGAGCAGGGCGTGCCCGCGAATTTGTTGAAGATTCTAAAGCCGGTCTCGATTCACTACGACGGGGCGTTTGCGGAGCTAACGCCGTCGGATACTCCGGAAATGGAATTTACGATAATATTTCCGGAATTGGCCTCAGGCGAGCAATACAAAAAGCTGGAGTTGAAAAACGGCTCGATCGCCAAGGAATTGAGCGACTGCAGGACCTTTTGCACGATTCATCAAATTTTCGGCTTGTGGGAGCAAAAAAAGGCTCTCGGCGGCACCGTGGATACAGCGGTGATTTTGACGCCGAACGGCGTATTGACGCCTGGAGGATTTCGGAAGCCGGACGAGTGCGTCGGGCACAAGATGCTTGATGCTGTTGGCGACCTCGCCCTAAGCGGCTGCGTGATTTCAGGCAAGTTCGTCGGCTACAAGTCGGGCCATTCCCTTACGATTAAGTTGCTGCGCAAGCTTTTCGAGACGGAAGGCGCATGGGAAATCGCACCTGCCGACCGGGAATTGGCGACAGAGTTGCCGGGAGAAGGTATTTCTTTCAAATCAGTCTAGAAATCCAGCAAGACTTGGGATTTCGATAGTGGAGCGCCGATCCCGGCTGCCCGCCCATTGACCATAGATTTAATCAGACCGCAATAGCTTGTACACATCGCTTTCCGGCCCCAGCTTCACGGCGCGCACGGTCGAGGCGGACGAATCGGCCAGCAGGGAGTATCCGAGCCAGACGATCTCGTTCCCCGGAGGCCGGTCGTGCTTGCGGTTCAGGTGGCCGCCCATCGCGGCGACCAGGCCCATGGCGCGGCCGAGATAGTCCGGCCCGGTGAGTCGCCGCTCGGTCGCGAAGTCGGCGAGGACCGCGAATTGGATGCCCGTGAAGAAGCATTTCGCGTTCAGCTTTTGAGCAGCCCTGGTCTACGGACTGACTTCGCTCGGTGCCGACAAGGCCGGACCCGACGCGATGCTGAGCCTGGCAGGAAATCACTGGCATATCGAGAACCGCCTGCACTACGCAACCGACTTCACCTGCGATGGAGACCGCTGCCGCGCTCGGGTTCGCCACCTGCCGCGCAACCTGGCCCTGCCCGGGCAACGCCGCCATTTCCATCATCCGGCTGACGGGCGAGTTCAAATACCTTCCCGAAGCCAACCGCCACTACGACGCGAAAACCCAGGACGCCCTCGACGCGGTGCTGAACGCCTCGCGCCGCCAACCTCTCCCCGGCCGTCGACCGCAAAGCGGAACACGGCGGACGCGCCTTTTTTGCCCGAAGCCGGCCTTCGCCGCCCAAATCCCTTTGGACTATTGCCTCTATTCGGCTCCCGCCGCCGAATCCTCCGAACGAACGCGCCGCCGGAGCCGCTCTGCTTCCACCGGATCGAATTTTCGACAGGCGCTGCAAATGCGCCTCTGGAATTTGCAGGTCTGTTCGCCTCGACTTTTGACTAGGTCTGAGTATTCGTCGGACGTGACTCTAGAACGGGAGGATCAAATTATTGCATCAAGACTTTAAGGACTTGTCTTTTTTCGAAGAACATAAACGCCTGCCTCGTAAGGAATTGGCTCGAAAACGTGGAAATTGATCTCGGGCCGCTGGGTCGGATACGGCAACACGTCGAGTGCTGACGCAATCGAGTAATGCTCAGAGATCCTGTTCCAGTAATCCACCTGCAATGGCCCGAAAACGAGGATCCAGTCGGGGGCTCCGCCGCCGGAGCTTAACGATAGCCTGAGTTGCCCGATCCGTTCGCGCGGCAGAGGCGAATTTTGATCGAGGACGCAGCAGAACAGAACCCTGTGGCCAATTGCAAATGTCAGCGCTTCGCGGTCAGCGAATCCGGATACATATACCGTATCGTCCTGCTCGGAGTTTTCGAGCATGAAGTCGGAGACAACTCGTGTGGAATCCCGGTAATTTTGCCGGATCTCGTCGACGAACGAGAACAGGTGGAATCCCAGCGTTCGCTGGCCGGTAAAATGATTAACCGCATTAATCGGGGCGGCTCCAGCGCTGCTTAGCAACAAAACCGCGAGCAACGCGCCGCCGGCAAATTTGGAGTTTCGCCACGCCCACTCGCAAATCAGCCCCTTCATTGCCAGGAGCAGAGGCAGTGCGCCAACATAGTATCGAAGATCCGCGACATCATGCGCCCATACCGGCTGAACGGACAGAATCGCCGAGAAAAGGGCGAAGAGCACGCCCATGAGTACAATGCGCTGCGTCGCGACAATGGGCAGGCTACCTGCAGCAATTGTCGCGGTCTCCCGGGAATTTCTCGCAAGAAGCGCCGCCTTTCCCCTTTGCCTAGAAGGAAGTCTGCGTTTTCGAGATGAGCTGGGCAAACGGTCGCGAAAGCGACCTCGATACGCCATCATCGCCGAAATTCCGGCGAACCAAAGGAAAACCGGCCACGAAATCCAATCCGCCGTAAACAATTCGCGACCGTAAATCCATATGCGAAGGAGAACCAGTGGAATCGCGCCTCTGTCCTCGCCGACACCGGTAACTCCAGTGAATTCGAGAAAACTGCTTCGCTCGCCTCCGAGTATTCCGATAAAAATTAGGTACGCTCCGCCGCACGCGGCAACTAGCAAAGCGCACCCTCCGAGCGCGAGCCACTCTCGTCCGGCGGTTTTTCTTGCGCGGATCAGGACATGCCACGCGGCCAATGCCAGAACGGTGGCCGCACCACCGGTGTAGTGATTGAAAAAGGCGACTATCGCGACAAATGTTAGCGCAGCAAGAAATCTATACCGCCGTGTTCGCCAGAATCGTTCGTAAAGGTAGAAGGACGCAATCACGGCGAATACCATGAAGGAGTAATAATTGGCCTGGCGAAAGAACAGCAACAATTGCGCAGACCAAGCTGAGAGCAAAAAGACGAAGAAGACAAACCTAGGATTTTCCGGCAGTCGCTGGCGCAGAAGACCGAAAAGCAATGCGAGCGAGAACCACCCGAATAGCGCCGGCACGATTCGCGCGCCGAATTCATTGACGCCGAAAAGCATGAAGCCGGCCGCGCTGAAAAGGTACGGCAACGGCGGCAGGACGATGCGCAAATCCTCATTCAGGGTTCGCCCGTTCGTGCCGCCCGCCAAGTTGCGCCCGTCCCTGTTGATACTCATCAATAAGTGCGGCTATTTGATCATTAGGACGCATTTCAGATACTGCGCCTTTTTTCTTTCCAAGTAGACAAGTTGGGGTAGCTCTGCTTCCCGGTCCCGCGGAGGCGGATCGGCTGCGGCCGCGGGAAGCGTCGAGGGGGTTTATTCCGCCTGTTTTTCC
>MPMP01000060.1 GCA_002238565.1 Albidovulum sp. bin36 | reverse complement strand
CCGCGCCGGAGATCCCCCGATGCCCGTCCACCATCAGTACGAGGATCCCCAGCTCCCGTTCCATGGCATCGGCGAGGCTCACAGCCGGCACGTCGCCGAGACCGATCTCGGCAACGAACCGTTCGCCGGCATGCATGGCCTCCTCGAAACCGGAGCGCCGCACAAGACCGAGCGCGCGGCGCATGAGCGGTGCCTCGCGTCCCACCTGGGGCGCCAATGCGCGGAACGCGCCGATCCAGCGCCCCGCCTTGCGTTCATAGGCTTCCAGCTGCTGCACCTCGATGCCGGACTGACGCCAGGAAAATCGTCCTTCGCCGGCAAGCAGGAAGGGATCGGTGAAGTACTCAAGCGA
Source organism: Albidovulum sp. bin36 (assembly GCA_002238565.1). Lineage (GTDB taxonomy): Bacteria > Pseudomonadota > Alphaproteobacteria > Rhodobacterales > Rhodobacteraceae > JAPPFL01. The sequence goes on along the minus strand of MPMP01000060.1, from coordinate 32,261 downwards.
CGTGCCGAGCCTTTCGACCGCCAGCACCAGCTCCTGCGCAGTAATGCGCCGAACACCGGTCTCTATCGCTGAGACAGTCTGCCGGTCGTTGAATCCGAACATTTCCGCTAGACTCTCCTGGGAAAGCCCGCGTTCCTCTCGAATCGCCCTGATCCGTTTACCAATCTGTTGAGTCGTCATCGGCCCTATCGCACGTTTTTCTTGCGTTTTTTGATATGCAATAGATATATGCGATATTTGCAGTGCGCACAATGCACAAGACTTGCGTCTCGTTTGCCGCAAACATCGCCCCGTATCGGCGCCAAACCCAACGTCGTGATCCGACGACGCCGAAGTCTAAGACTCCGTCTCCATTCCGCGCCCGCTTTGATCCTACGACGGTGCTTCGAGACCGCCCCTCTCCGTGGTAGACCCGATGCCGGCCTCCGATTCTCTTGCCACCTTCAGATTCTGGCCAGCCGCTGTTCTGCCCTCCGGTGCCATCGCCTTGTCTTCCCAAAGTTTCGCGGGCGCACCCAAGTCTAGACCACCGCGCGCTATGCGCAACTTGCGTGCAAATCCGGCACGGCATTGGAGGCAGGCATCGGCGACAGCATTGGTGCTCGCATCGCACCGCCGGAGCCCGCATAAGCTGTTCATGCAAAACCTCTTTTTCAGCGTAGCCTCCCCGACTGCGTACTATCGTCGGCAGAGTCGAGTAGAACCGCTCCGGGCCAAACAGTGCATGAATTGCCGCCATCCCGGCCGCAACTCTTGGGCTTGCCAACATTCCACAATTTCACCACGTAACCCTATATCGGCAAATTGTTGAGCATGGCGTTGGACCGGGTCGCCAAGCCTTCCGGCAAAAAAGCGAATCCTCGCGTATTCGCCAAAGCAAAGAATCTCGGAGATGCAGGCGCGCATCGTAAACATGCGCCGACAGTTCGACGACGACCAGGCGGCTGTGATTGAAATCATTGCGGCATTGTTTCGAACGGATCAGCCGCGTTCGAGGATAAGCCGGTTGTCGATTGCGAGGTTATTGAATTGAACAATCGACAATTCATCGGCTGATTGGCATCGAAAAAATTTTTTGCATCCGGCCGGCAAGAGAAATTCGCAATGCTGTGAAGCGACAGGAGGCGGGTTGAAAGCTCGTCCTTTTTCGGGCGGGCTTGCGAAACTAGGCGCATATCGTTACGCCGTTCGTTGCGCGAGAAATCCGCTGAATTTCGCCGAACTCGCAGGACTTCCTTCAGGAAACTGAAGCAAGAGACAGTACGACATGAAATACAAAGAAATCTACGACAATTGGAAAACCGACCCGGAAGCATTCTGGATGAAGACCGCGGAGGCCATCGACTGGATACAGCCGCCCTCGCGAGCATTGTTCCCGGAAAATCCGCCGTTCTACCAGTGGTTCGCGGATGCGCGCGTCAACGGTTGCTGGAACGCGGTCGACCGGCACGTGGAATCCGGTTTCGGGGACCAGGCCGCTGTCATTTACGCGAGCCCGATTACCGGAACCGAGCAATCGCTGACTTTCAGGGAATTGCGGGATCAAGTCGCGCAGCTGGCGGGCGCGCTCGCTAGCCAAGGTCTTGGAAAGGGCGACCGGGCGATCATCTACATGCCAATGATTCCCGAAGCCTTGGTCGCCATGCTCGCCTGCGCCCGGATCGGAGCGATCCACTCCGTCGTATTCGGTGGCTTCGCTTCTCATGAACTCGCAGCTAGAATCAACGACGCGTCGCCTAAATGCATTATAGCGGCATCATGCGGCATCGAACCTGGCAAGATTGTAGATTACAAGCCGCTAATCGACGACGCAATCGAGCTGGCGGAGAACAAGCCAGAATTCTGCGTCGTTTTTCAGCGGCGGCAATCAATAGCGGACCTTGCGGACGGCCGCGACTTGGATTGGCACGAATTCCAAAGGCATGTGGAACCGGCGCCGTGCGTTCCGGTCGAAGGCAGCCACCCGTCGTACATCCTCTATACGTCAGGCACGACAGGGCAGCCCAAGGGCATCGTTCGCAGCACGGCCGGCCATTTGGTGGCATTGCAATGGACCATGAAGAATATCTACGATGTGGAGCCGGGCGATGTCTTTTGGGCAGCCTCCGACGTCGGCTGGGTCGTAGGCCATTCCTATATTTGCTACGCGCCGCTGCTGCACCGGAACACGACAGTGATGTTCGAGGGCAAGCCGGTCGGAACGCCGGATGCGGCGGCTTTTTGGCGCGTTATCCAAGATCACGGCGTTCGGGTGCTTTTTACCGCTCCTACAGCTTTCCGCGCCATCAAGCGCGCCGACCCGACCGGCAAGCTGGTGAAGGATTTCGACCTGTCCTCGCTGAAGACTCTATTTCTTGCCGGCGAGCGCGCCGATCCCGATACGATAGACTGGGCCGAACGCCAGCTGAAGGTTCCGGTTGTCGACCACTGGTGGCAAACGGAAACAGGATGGTCGATCGCGGCAAATCCCATGGGAATTGAAAAATTGCCGGTAAAGCCCGGGTCGCCGTCGGTGCCGATGCCGGGTTACGACATTAGAATCATGAACGACAACGGCGAAGAACTTCCAAGCGGAGAACTCGGCGCCATCACGGTGAAACTTCCGCTGCCGCCTGGAACCTTTCCGACTCTTTGGAATGCCGACGACCGTTTCCGCAAAACCTATCTCGACAAGTTCCCCGGCTACTATGAAACCGGAGATGCAGGATATGTCGACGAATTCGGCTACGTTTTCGTCATGGCCAGGACCGACGATGTCATTAATGTCGCCGGACACCGCCTTTCCACGGGCGCTATGGAGGAAGTCGTGGCCGGCCATCCCGATGTCGCCGAATGCGCGGTTGTCGGAATCGAGGATAGTCTCAAGGGGCAAGTGCCGCTGGCATTCATATGCCTGAATGCGGGATGCGCGAGGAATCACTCGGCGATTGCCTCGGAATGCGTCCAGCTGGTGCGAGACGTCATCGGGCCCGTCGCGGCATTCAAATTGGCCACCGTGGTTGATCGGCTTCCAAAAACCCGGTCGGGAAAAATACTAAGAGGCGTGATGGCGAAAATCGCCGACGGCAAATCCTATAGGATGCCGGCGACGATCGACGATCCGGCAATAATAGCCGAAATCGAAACCTCCCTGAAGTCTCTCGGCTATCCGATTTCCCAATAGTCCGGCCGCCTAGTCATTGTCATGCAATCCGGCGCCGGCGCCAAGCAGGCGCGAAGCATCCGTGGACGGAACCAGCGTCAACGCGGCAAGCGCCTGCGCCTTGCTCCAAGCCGCCGGATCCAATTCCTTGCGCTCGGCGACCGCGATGCGGCATTCGCTTCGCGGCAGTAGCGCCGCCGCAACCGCGCCGCCGGATTCCGTACCGCCTTCGCGAAGCATCAGCCGCCTTTCGAAGACCGAGGCGAAAACCTCGCCGCCGCTCTCGAGCGATATTCCGAGCGAGTATTCCGACGCGGCCGCGCCAGCCAATCCAATGAGCGCGTCGCAATTTTCCGATTCGCCGAATTCGATGCGCCGGACCGAACGGGCAGCGAGCAAATCGAGGCCTGCGATGAATGCAAGGCCGCCTGCATCGTTGAAGCACGCCGTGCCCGAACCGTACTCCGGTTTCGCGGCGACGGGACCTTTTTCAAGAAGCGAAAGAATCGGTTCTATGCCGGAAACTCCGTGCCGTTCCAGATATGCCGCGGCGAGGCCGAAGCGTTCGGCAATTCCGCCGGGCCAGCCGAGGCCCAGCGCCGCCTTGCGCATCGTCGTCTCGATTTCATTGTAGGAATAAGTCACTGGCATTCGGCGAGCGCCGGGAAAAGCCAGTCGTCGGCATCCGCCTCCCCGATGCTATCGAAGGTCGGCGCTCCTTGAAACAAGGCGACGCGAATCCAGCGGTCCGACTTTGGATCGAATTTGGAGGCGCCGAAGCAAGAAAGCTTGAATCGCAACAGATCTATCGGCTTGCAGGCGCCGTCAAGAAGATTGCCGCGAATTTCGCCGTATGGAAAGCGAACCAGGTTCTGCGCCCGGCGAACGACATCTCTTAGCTCGGGGCGGCTAACGAGAAACTCCGCTACGATTTCGTCCCGGCCCGCCTGTCCCAGAGACTCCCAAAGCAGTTTAATTCGATAGGCGACATCTATCGGAAGCTCTAATTCCGAACCCTCGTCCCTGTACCGATTGCCAAGCCTCGGCTCGAGCTTCTCTTCCGACACGTACCAAAAGTGGCGACGTTGCTCCGGATCATCGAAATCGACCGTCAGCGCCCAATGCCAGCGCGATTCGATTATTTCCCGCAATTTCGAAACCCTCATGGCCGGGTCGAGGCGAGGTTCGAATTCGCTCGACGACCAGCTTTCCAGATCGTCGACCAGATTCCCGTGCGGCTCCAGGAGCAGAGACAGGCACAATTCCTGGAATTCCCAGCTCGCGGATTCCGAGATGCCGAAGAGTCGATTCCAATAGTAGCCTGACCCGGGTTCCGTATTCGCCGCAATATCGCAAAACTGATCGAATTCGCTGCGCAGGCTAATGATTCTGCGCATTGCGACCTCGTCCTCGACTATCCATTCATTCAGGTGGCGTTTCGCTCTGGCCAGCAAGTCGCGAAATCCAGCTACCGTTCCTTCGCTGGCTTCCGCGATTGATCTCACTCTGCAAAGGGCGGTCTCTCGCGCAGACATCCAATTGTTCAGAAGAATGGGATGGCTGATTAGAAACGGCGCCATTCCCAAACCGGTCGAATTGCCGATTCCGAGATACTGCCGAATATGAGATGCCATCCTTACCGGGTTTTTTCCCCGGCTCGACGACACGTGCTCGACAAGGTCGTGGGAAAATCCGCGAATTAGCCATATAGCCAGCATCTCCGCCTGGAATGCGCCCGAAAGACCGGATCGGCGAGCGATGACCTCCCTATCGGCCAAGCCGAATTTGCCGTTGCCGTAAACTGCCGTCGTACGCATCAAATAGCCTACGCGGCTGATCTGCTCCCGGTCGGGCTGCATTCCATTCGCCAAACGGTCCGCTACATGCTCGAACAAGCGCACACTCTTGTTCGCGCGGCTGAGCACGAGTTCGGTGGCTTCGAAACGACCGCCTTCCTGCTTGGGCACGTTCGCCTCGAGCCGCGCAATGTCGCTGCGGCCGGGTATGCCGTCGAACAATGCGAATGTCGTATCCCATGCTTCCGCGATCACTCGGTCGGTCCGCCGTTCGGGTTCCAGATAGTTTGAAAAAGCCACGAGGCTATAGGCATGGCCGCCTAGCACGACAGTATAGACGGCCCGTCCGAAGCCGCCGGAATCCATTTGCCAAACCGGTCGTTCAACTTTCGCCCGGTCTCGGTTCAGCGCTCGGGAAAGCACTCGCATGAAACTTAATCGATGAGGGAAAAACAGCCCGATTCGAGACGGCTTCATAATCTCGCCGGGCTGCCGCATCGGAATGTCCGAGCCGAATTCGCCGGGCGCAGGTTGACCGCGAAGGTTCATTCGCCAAACGCGCTTTTGAAAAATTTCATCCAGTTTCCGCCCATGATGGCATCGACATTCGCCTTGGAGAATCCAACGGAGCGCAATCCCGCAGCTATGTTACGGAAATCCCTGTTGCTCGCAAACCAGTCCGGCTGTCGAGGGAATGCAGCCTTTGCCGCGGGCGAGCCGCCAGCCGACTCGTCGCGCATCCATCGCCCGCGCCGCATCCAGTTGACGACTTCGTCGGGCTGATCCTGGCAGAGGTCCGTGCCCAGCCCCAGCATATCGACGCCGTATTTGTCGGCGATACCGGCGACCATGCGGCAAAATTCGTCCAGCGCGCAATTCGAGCCGTCCTTCAAGTGGTTCGGGTAGATGGAGAAGCCGATCATGCCTCCGGTTTCGGACAGCGCCGAAAACACCCTGTCGGATTTATTTCTCGGCGTGGGCCTCCAGCTGGCGGGATTGGCATGCGTAACCGCTATCGGCCGGTTCGACACCTCAATTGCCTGAAGCGTCGACAATTCGCCCGAATGGCTCATATCCACGACCATGCCGACGCGATTCATTTCCGCGATAGCCTCTCTTCCCATGCGCGTAATGCCGGAATCCGTTGTTTCAAGGTATCCCGAAGCAAGCAGCGACTGATTATTATAGGTCAGCTGCATGAACCTCACGCCTAATCCGCAAAACAATTCAATCAGCTCAATTTCTTCGCCGATTGGCGCAGGATTCTGGAATCCGAAAAGAATCGCAGTTCGCTCCGACTCCCTGGCGAAGGCAATGTCGCGAGCAGTCTTCGCGTGAACTATCATGTCGCCATAGGTTCGAAAGAGGCGGTTCCATTCGCAGATATTGCGCACCGTTTCCCGAAAATTCTCATGGTAGGCGATCGTAGCATGAACGGCGTCGACGCCGCCTTCCCTCATTTCCGCAAATATCGTCTCCGACCAGTTCGCATACTGGAGGCAATCGACAAGATACGGGCGATCAATGCTCTTGCTGTCCATAAGTCCCTACTTGCGCATGTCGCGTTCGCCGCCGCCGGCCGGCAACCCGCCCGGAGCCGAGGAAACGTAGATTGCCACCCGGCAAGCTCTACTGCGCCAAGCTTGGCCGCAGCGCGTCGGCGCCCTGAAAATCAGCCCGTCCGCCCTTCGACAATCGAATCCGCCGGAAAGTTTTCCCCGGCCTAGTTCACGGCAATTCCCGAATGAGCAGATTTGGCGCACTGAATATTCATCCTCGCGGTGTAAAAAAGCGGCAGAACGCGAAAGGCAAATCAATGAGAGAAATCAAGTATTCGATGTTTTTTCCTCTGGCCGCAACTATTATCTCGGCATTCGGATTCTTCGGCCCGGCATTAGGCGATTCGACTGTCGAACGGTCCGAATTCTCGATTCCTCGTTCGCCGGACGAATCCATCATCGGCGGAAAGGACGATGGCATGTCGTGCCGCTACAAGGGCAACGACGGGCTTATACACTGCATATTCGGCAATTCCAAAGCGCCCGAGTGGCTAGCATACTCCGTATCCAAGCCGAAATTCAACGACTTCGGAACCAACAGATTCGGGCAATACGAGTTCGGGAGCGCAAAAGCCTATTCCTTTTTGAATGCGGAAACTTCTTCCGCCGAGGGCGGCGGAGGAACCGCGCACTGCAAGTTGACGCTCCAATTCCTTACGACGGCAAACGAGATAATTTGGATCTGGCACGACGAGCTTCGCTTCGATGGATCTAGCCAATACGCCGCGCTGGATACAAACGGAGACGGAATCGCCGACAAGGCCGTAGGCGGCCAATGGAACGGAAAGATGGGCGGCAGCGGCCGTTGGACGCCGGCAAGCTCCGGCGACAATCGCTACAGCGTCGACGAGCAGGTATTCGCCGCAAGGCCCGTGTTTGGCAAAGCAAAGGGCGCAGGGCGACCAAGGTCATGCGATGCCGAGGGAGTCGGTATTGCAGAAGTCCGGCAAGCGGACGGTCAAATAGGAATATCGGTAGATGGCCTTGTACCGGTTTGGCGCTCCGAATTGCGACCGTAATTCAATTTGACGATTTTTCGCCGGGATCTACAAACAATGTTCTCAGCATGGCCGCCGCCGGCCGGGAAAGGATTGCCACATTCGCCTAATCGGAAACGATCCGGCTTCCATTGACCGCCAAATCCCGGCACGTCGCGATGGCCGGGAACACTTTTAGAGAACTATATACCAAAGTGCCGATTAGGGGATTGCAATTTCAGCAAAGTGCCATACGTATGAATCACTGGAGGAAAGAAGATGGCACAAGCACCCTGAAGATCAGACCATGAGGGACTGTCCCTGGTAGAACTGTTTCGGAATTTCCCCGATGACGAAGCCGCTAGGAAAGGGATTGAAGGCATTGTCTGGGCGGATGGCCCGTACTGACCGCATTGCGGGTCAACCAATGTTCAGTGTGATATCAAGCACAAATCCATGACACATCGTTTCCGGGACTGCGAAGGCAGACCGCGATTTTCCGTCATGACTGGAACAGTCATGCAATCGAGCAAGCTGGGCTACCAGACATGGGCCATTGCCGCCCACCTGGTCACAACCAACCGCAAAGGCGTCTCCAGCATGAAGCTGCACCGGGATCTGAAGATCACCCAGAAATCGGCTTGGCACCTGATGCACCGTCTGCGCAAGACCTACGAGCTGGGCCAGCCGATATTCGCTGGACCAGTTGAGACGGACGAAACCTTTATCGGCGGTGTTGAGAAGAACAAACATGCCGACAAGAAGCTGAACACTGGCCGAGGCGCCGTCGGCAAGGCGATTGTTGTTGGTGTCAAGGACCGGGACAGCAAACAGGTTGCGGCCAAAGTGATTTCAGACTCGAAGGCCGAAACCTTGCAGGAGTTCGTGGAAGATCACACCGAACCGGAAGCGCAGGTCTACACCGATACCGGTAGTGGATATGTCGGCATGGGCAGGGCGCATGAGAGCGTCAATCACTCGGCCGGCGAATACGTCCGAGAAATGGCGCATACCAACGGGATCGAGAGCCTCTGGTCCATGCTCAAGCGAGCGCACAAGGGGACGTTCCACAAGTTCAGCAAGAAACACTTGCAACGCTATGTCTCCGAATTTTCCGGGCGGCACAATGATCGTGATGCGAACACCGTTGACCAGACGGGCGACATTGTTTCCAGCATGGTCGGGAAGCGGCTGCGCTACCGGGATTTGATTGCCGACAATGGCCTTTCAAGCGGGGCGCGGTCGTGAGCACTGCGCTGGAATCGGTTCTGACGCCTGATCTGAAAGCGATCCGCCCCAACCGGCAACAGAGTTCCATTCCCGCTCTCGCCAAGGACCCGGCTGCTATCGCGCGAATCCGTGAACTGGTGGCGGACCTGGACACCCTCCATAAAGTAATTCTCGGAGACGCAAGAGAGGTGCGGTTGCCGTCGTCGTCTATTCACTTGGTGGTGACCTCGCCGCCTTACTGGACACTCAAGGAGTATCCCAGCCGAACGGGTCAAATGGGACGGCTCGCCAATTATGACGACTTCATGGCTAGTCTCAGGCGGGTGTGGGAAGGCTGCTATGACGCGCTTGTGCCGGGTGGTCGGCTGGTATGCGTGGTCGGTGACGTTTGCCTGTCACGCCGCCAGAACGGCGGTCGGCATATGGTGGTGCCGCTCCATGCCTCCATTCAGGTGCAGTGCTGCGATATTGGATTCGACAACCTCGCGCCAATCATTTGGCACAAGATCAGCAACATGAAGACCGAATCCAACGGCAGTGGCTCTTACCTCGGAAAGCCATTCGAGCCGAATGGCGTAGTGAAAAACGATATCGAGTTCGTGCTGATGCTCCGAAAACCGGGTGGGTACCGAAATCCGTCATCCGCGGCACGTCTCCTGAGCGTCCTGTCTGCGCAGGAGCATGACCGATGGTTTCGGCAAATCTGGAATGACGTGCGCGGCGCATCGACACGAGACCATCCAGCACCGTTCCCGGTCGAGTTGGCGGAGCGCCTGATACGAATGTTCAGCTTCGCAGGTGATACCGTGTTCGACCCATTCACAGGAACGGCGACCACGCAGGTGGCGGCGCAACAGTGCGGCCGGAATAGCATCGGAGTCGAAGTTGAGCCAGCATACCACGCGATGGCTGAAGCGCGACTCGGCTCATGATCACCTTGCAGAATGCAGTGGACGACCTGTACCGGATCGCTGTCACCGAGCAAAAGCGTCAATCACCAAACCGCCTGGCGGTGTTGGCGGAGATGTGCGTCGAGCAGCTGGCGGCGCGTGGAATACCTGGTGCGGCGAAGGAGATTCCGGTGCCAGGAATCGGGCGCTCGAAGTCATGGGATGTAGGATGGCCGCCCCACGGAAAGGTTCGTCTCTGCATCAGCCTCAAGTCCCTGCTCCGCAATATCCCGGGCGCCGTCTCGAACCGGGTAGACGATCTGACGGGTGAGATGGCGAACGTGCAACTGCTCTCGCCGGAGATTGTCACCGGCTACATCATGATCTTCGACACCTCAGAAAGCCGACTCCGCAAGGATGGATCGCGTTGGGTGGATTACTTCCGCGATGCGGTCAATAGGCTATCAGGACGGGATGCGCCAGCCTGGGCGGCCGGGATGGTGGAGGCATCCGCCGTCGTTGAGGTGACTTCGCAGAGGCACCGCCGCGCGTCGTGGCAGCGCCTGATATGGCCGCATTCTTCGACCGGCTCGCCTATTGTGTTCGGGACCGGAACCCCGACACATTCACAGCAGGAGAACCGTGACCACTGAGACCTTGATGCCACCGCGCGGTGTTCGGGTAGCGCACCCGAGCTATCGGCCGTCGCGCGCGGAGTTGGAGGAGGATATGCGTTTGAACGCGACGGTCGAGGAATAGGTGCGGGCACTGACGCGGCCCGTGCGGATTCGCCGTATCTCTCGCCCGAATCCCCGGCAGTAGTCGATGACACCCGCTACTTTCCTACATAATCCACTTGATCAAGGGAGAAACCGATGAACAAGCCACATACCCGTCCGGAGGTGCGGTTGAAACCTTCCGCCTATTAGCCGAGCAAGTCGGAACTGGACGAAGCTGTCAGAATTGATGCTACCCCGGAAGACGTGATCCGGGCGGCATTTCAGCCGGTGAAGGTGGTTGAAGACACGAACGCCTGACATTCAGTTTCGTGGAGCGGGCCTAGGGAATCGAACCCTCGGCTCAGGGACTTGGGGTCACTAGCCGCACCAAGCCGCCCGCTTTCACGGCGACCGCGTAACGCTTGTATGGTGGGGATATACTGCCTAAAAACCTGTATTGCCGCGCCGCCGTCAAGCTTACGTGGCATCGAGCCGTCAGTGTTAGCAGCACTGGCGGCTCAACATTTGGTGTATTTTCGGATTGCGGGCACTAGGTCAAGGTGCTTGGGACTTTGGTATATAATTCCCATTTTTTTCGCATACTCTCCAGTTCGGTGCCAGCATGCGCAGCTCTTCGAATCGGTTAAGCCGCGAATCCCGGCTTAATCGGAACGGCGGCGCCTCGCACTCGTCCGGACTTTCGAGTTCAGTTCGCAGTCAAACGCGGCCGGCGCCCTTTCGCCGACAGTGCCCGAAAACCTTGCGCACCGAAACTCCGCCGTTCGCAAACAGCCGGAATGTAGCAGAACCTCGCAAATTTGCCCGAGCGGACAGGATGCCTTCAAGAGCGACCCGCCGTCGCAGCGATTACTCTTGCGGGGATGATTCGGGACCGGTCAAACCCCCGCGAACGGGCATCCCCTATTTACCGAATGCCTTCGAGCGCGCCTGGACGATATCGCCGTCGACGCAAACCCGCTCGAAATCAAACGATTTGTCCAGCTTTTCGAAAATCCTGTCGAAACCGCCTTGTTTTTCCCAATGCTCGAATCGTTTGAAAACGCTAATCCAATTGACGAATTTTGCCGGAATTTCCCGCCATGGCGCGCCGGATCCGGTGCGCCGCGGAACGTCCTCCAAATAGAGGCGATTATCCGCCGCCGTTCTGCCTAGGCGAGCCTTGCCTTCCCGGCCGCAAGTCCTCGACCGCCCGCCGCATCTCGTCGGTCAGGACATTTCTTTCCATACCCATGCTTCTGCTTCGATAATATGCCTATTCAATGCCTTTTCGGCTTTCATTACGGTAGTATTATCGTTGCTTCGAGGCGAATCACTTGATTGTCCGTCAGCGCCTGTTTTGGAAAAGGGACTCGATTTATTTTCGGCATCGACTAAATGAATGACCAACCGCCAAATGGCTCCGAGGCAAGACCAATGACTGATTTCTCCTTCCAATGGGACATGGGCCAAGCAGGGGTGCAACTCCTGGGAGGAATGCTCGGTCCCATTACGTTTACTCTCGAAAACGGCGAAAAAATTCAGCCCATGTCAGTTGCTCCATGGGCATCCGACATAGGACCGCAATTCGACGAACTCCCGGGGCACCTAAAGCGCATGCGCGGCGAATGGCCTTGCATACCGTTCGGGCACCCTTTCTCTCCTTCCGGCTTGCCCGAAGAATGGACGGCGACAGCGGAATCCGAAGGCGGAGGCGAATATCATGGATTCGCGGCCAATAACCTCTGGCATCTGGAAAGCCGGGAGACCGGCGGTCTAGCGATTGCAATCGACTACCCGGAAGACCACGCCGTCGAGAGGCTGACTAGAGCCTTCAAAGGCGTCGAAGGCGCGCCCGCGCTGGAAATCACTCTTTGCATTGAAGCGCGAAAAGACACGCGCCTGCCTGGTTCTCTGCATCCGGTATTTCGCCTCCCGAGCGAGCCTGGGGGCATGAGAATCCGCCCCCCGAATTTTGCCGCGGGATTTTGCTATCCGGTCTCGATTGTCGAAGGCGTATCGCAACTCGAACCAGGCGCGGCTTTTCACGACCTTGGCGCGGTGCCGGCAAAGGGCGGATTCGCCGACATGCGGCGCGTGCCGTTGCCACGAGATACCGAGGAAATCGTCCAAATATGCGGTGTCGACGGCCCGGTCGCGCTTGATAACCAGTCGGAAGGCTATCGCGTTACGCTCGATTTCGACCGGGATGTTTTTCCCAGCGTTTTGTTCTGGTATTCGAATCGAGGCCGAAGCCACTACCCGTGGAACCGACGACACGTCGCTCTAGGCGTGGAGCCGCTGCGCTCGCCGTTCGATTTCGGACCTGAAGTCGGCCGCAGTCCAGACAACCCGATCGCCAGGGCCGGATTTTCCACCGCTTTGCCGCTTTGGAGAAACAAGCCGCTATGCACGACATACAGCATAGCGGTCGAGAAAATTTAAACGCCCGGAAAGCTCGCGGGAATAATTCCCGTCGCAGATTCATCGCCGCGAATGTTCGCCGTCGCGCGTCGCCGGTACCGGCGACGGCCAATTTCCCGCATGGTTCGTAAATTTGAGCGAATCGTCGTCTGGCCGAATAATACTCGTATCCTGAATACCGCTTCTCGGTTGACGGCATCAAAAACGAACCGAATCGAGCTGTTGCTGCTATTGAGGCGGAGGACTAATCTTTTCGCGGCGATTTTAGCGATTCCGGTTGGCCTCGAGCCGCTGCAAGCGAGAACATGCTCGCGCCTGCGGGGGAACCCCGGCTTTCTTTTCGGCGTGAATTGCCTTGCCTGACTGCGATTCGGCAGACGAAAAACAGGAAAGTGAAACTGGCATGAGCAAACACCTGACGATCGTAAACCACCCGCTTGTTCAGCACAAACTCACCCTAATGCGGAAAAAAGACACTCCCACGGCGGTCTTCCGCCAATTGCTTCGCGAAATCAGCATGCTGCTCGCATACGAAATCACGCGGGAACTGCCTACGAGGCTAAGAACGATTGAAACGCCGCTGACGGAAATGGAAGCTCCGAGCCTGTTCGGAAAGAAACTGGCGCTCGTTTCGATTCTTCGCGCCGGCAACGGACTGCTCGACGGCGTCCTGGAGCTCGTTCCATTGGCGCGGGTCGGTTTCGTGGGTCTGTACCGGGATGAAACCACGCTGACGCCGGTCGAATACTATTTCAAAGTACCTGCGGATTTGAACGACAGGCTCGTTATTGCGCTCGATCCCATGCTCGCTACCGGAAATTCCTCGGCTGCGGCTATCTCTCGCTTGAAGGAAGCCGGGGCCACGAATATCAGATTCATGTGCCTTCTTGCCGCTCCCGAAGGAGTCGAACGCATGCTGGAGGCTCATCCCGACGTACCGATTGTCACCGCCTCGCTAGATGAAAGGCTGAACGAAATCGGCTATATTCTTCCGGGTCTCGGCGACGCGGGCGATCGAATGTTCGGCACTAAATAACGATAATCGCAATTCGTTTCTGTATTTCGAAAACCAAGCGCCGCTTTTCGTAGCGGAATCGTCCGCGGCGCATGGCAGCGGAGCCGCGCGTCGAAACTAAATTAATACTGGATGCTTCAATTTCCGACCCGAGCGCAAGCCGGCGGACGCATGTTTCGTTCGAATTCAAGATAGGGTGGGCAACATGGCGACGAGTTACAGCGACAACCGGGATAGCTCTTATTCGTTGGATGCCGGCTTCATCGAATCAATTCTGGAATCCGTCGAGAACGGCGACCAGCGAAAACTCTCCGAATTGCTCGAACAGCTGCACCGAGCGGACATCGCGGACCTGCTGGAGCAAATTGGCCCCGAAGAACGTGCCAGATTGATTGAATTGTGGGGCGAGGAATTTGAACCCGGCGTTCTACCGGAGCTGAACGACAACATAACGGAAGAAATCGTAGAATCGCTGCCTGCGGATCGATTGTCCAACGCAGTGCGGGATCTCGAGTCCGACCAGGTCGTTGACCTCGTCGAGGATTTGGAGCCGGATCGTCAAGAGGAAGTACTGGACACTCTCGACGATGTTAGAAGAGCATCCGTAGAAAAGTTGCTCAATTATCCCGACGAATCGGCGGGAAGGTTAATGCAGACGGAGTTTGTAATGCTTCCGGTGCATTGGAATGTTGGAGAGGCAATCGATCATCTGCGATCCCGCAGCGGTCTCCCCGACGGATTCTATCACGTCATGCTGATCGATTCGCGCATCAGGCCAACCGGCCAAGTCGCGCTTGGCAAGCTTATGAGTTCCCGGCGCGAAGTGGAATTAAAGAGTATTGCAGAAGAAGACTTCGCGACATTTTCGGTCGACCAATGCCAAGAGGACGTCGCCTACGCATTCAAGCAATACAGACTGATTTCGGCGCCCGTCGTGGATGAAGCCGGGAGGCTAATGGGCGCCGTTACCATCGACGATGCCGTTAACGTGCTTGACGAGCACGCAAAGGAAGACATGCATCTACTTGCCGGGGTCGGCGACGAAAGCCTCTCCGACCGGATAATCGATGTTGCAAAGCAGAGATTTCCCTGGCTCGTCGCCAACCTCGCGACGGCCGTGCTGGCTTCCATTGTAATTGCGCAGTTTTCGGCGACCATCGAAGCCGTGGTAGCGCTCGCTGTTCTGATGCCGATTGTCGCATCCATGGGCGGCAACGCAGGCACGCAGTCTTTAACTGTCGCCGTTAGGGCGATCGCGACAAAGGATTTGACAAACTCCAATGCATGGCGCGTGATTCGCCGCGAAAGCGTCGTAGGCTTAATCAACGGCCTTGTCTTCTCTGCAATAATCGGCGGGATCGGCTTGATCTGGTACGGGTCTGCGGCTCTAAGCGCCGTGCTCGCGGCGGCCGTCGTAGTTACAATGCTCATGGCCGGCATTTCCGGCATATTGATTCCGATACTGCTCGAGCGAGCGAAAGTGGACCCGGCGCTGGCATCCAGCACATTCGTAACGACGGTTACGGACATCGTCGGATTCCTAGCATTTCTCGGGCTTGGCTATATGGTATTTCTAACGTGAACAATTCGCCTGCGGAATGCGGCGCTACTTGCGAACTGCAGGACTGCCGCTAGGCTCTCCACGGATTTTCAGCCGCTCGAATGAACCAAAGCAGACTCTCGCAATTCTGCGGAACGATATCGTCTATCCGCAAATCAGCAGCAACGGATGCCGTTTATTGCAAGGTAGAAAGAGTACAGCGAACTTGTTCCGCAAATGAAGAGCCTATTCAGCTTTGGCCCGCCGAAGGCAACATTACCAACGAATTCGGGAATTCTAATACGGCCGATAAACGTGCCGTCGGGGTCATAGCAATGCACGCCGTCGGCGGCGCTGGACCAGATCCGTCCGGCGCCGTCGACCCGAAACCCGTCGAATAGTCCTTCTGTGCATTCGGCGAATACATCTCCGCCGGACAGCCAATTGTCGGGTCCGACGGTGAATCTTCGTATATGCGCAGGGCCGTTGGGGCCTTCGGAGCGTCCGGTATCCGAAACGTACAGAATTTTCTCGTCGGGGGAGAAGGCCAGCCCGTTGGGCTGCACGAAATCTGCAGCCATCTGCTTGACTTCGCTAGTCGCGGGGTCAACTCGATACAAATGGCAGCCGTTGATTTCCGGGTCCGATTGATCGCCCTCGTAGTCGCTTGCTATTCCGTAGGTCGGATCGGTAAACCAAATCCCGCCATCTCGAGAAACGACGATATCGTTGGGTGAATTAAATCTCTTTCCATGAAATCTATCGGCAATTACCGTGATCCTGCCGCTGTGCTCCGTACGCGTTACGCGGCGAGTCAAATGCTCGCACGTAAGCAGCCGACCCGAACCGTCAACCGTATTCCCGTTAGAATTGTTGGAAGGTTGTCGGAAGACAGAAACAGAACCGTCCGTCTCATCGAAGCGCAGCATGCGATTGTTGGGGATATCGGACCAAACCAGATACCTCCCTGCGGCAAACCATGCGGGACCCTCGCTCCATCGCGCGCCGGACCACAGCCGTTCGACGCGAGCATGACCTATTAGGCAACGCGAAAACCGTTCATCAAAAACATCGCAACCGGTGCCTTCAATTTGTCCAAACATCTCGAATCCCCAAGTCAATCTCGAACTTCAATGGTGCCGACCGCCCGCAGATAACGCCGAAGCCCCGACTGCCGCAAGAATCAATTTGCTGTCGCGAAGGAACTGCCGCGGCGCGGTGGTACCGGCTGCTATCCATAAGTCTTGCCGATAATATCCATTTTTTCGCTGGCTTGCGTTCCGACATGATGGCCACGTACGGAGCCTGCGCCGCGCCGATCCGGAAGCGTCTTCGCTGCGCTCGCCGCGGCAGGCCGGAGGAGAGAGCAAGGTCGGCGCTCGCCGCTACGACTCGTGACAGGTGTAGTTCCTCACTTTATGCCAGCAGACTTAAGATGAACATTCTCAAATTAATCAGGCCGCCATTCCTGCATTCCTCCTTTCCAATCAGGCATTCCCAAGCAGCGTAGTTAGCTGCTGCGAGGGCATTCCTTCGAGGCGCCAACGCATCCTCACGACATTGCTGCAAAATCGAGCAGACGAATAATTCTGGAAATTCTGTTCTTAAGTAAAGTGAGAAACAGCACCTGTCACGCATCGTGCGCCGACCTCGCATCCGTGCCTTGCGACATGGCCTTCGGAGACATAGATAGAGACCGGGCATGGAAAAGGAGGCCCGACCGCCGCCGAATGCAGCCCGATGACGCCGCTTCGCTCCAGTTGGCTGCTTGGCGAAAAAATGACCGGCCACTTTGGATAAAATTTGGGTGGCAATTTGGTGAAATTCGGCAAACCTTGGCGCGGAATCCATACGAATTAGAAAAAAACTAAGGTGGACAATGGGTAATATTGAGAGCGCACCCACAAGGACGGGTCACAGTTTACTAGCCAAGCTATTTCATTGGGGCTTCGCTCTGCTTTTCATCTACGGAGTAATCAAACAGGTAGATGACATAAATCAGCTGGAAGATTTCGCTTTGTTAAGATTCGAGGTTATGTTTGCTGCGGCATTTTTACTATTGCTAGCAGTGCGCTTCATATACATGACAAAAACACAGAAGTCTTCCCTGCCGGACAACACCTCTCACTACCAAAAGTTGGCAGCCAAAATCGTTCACCTAGGAATGTACGTCACTTTTGCAGCGATAGCAGGCACGGGTTTGCTGATAGGTCTCTTTTTCTGGCTGGGTTTGAAGAATGGCTTCCTAATTGACGTAACAATTGGCATACATGGATTTTCCGTGACATTAATTTATTGGCTGATTGCCGTGCATGTAGTCGCAGCAATTTACCATCGCTTCAAGAGAGACGGTGTTTGGAGTTCAATGGTTCCATTATGGAAAGAACCCGACAAATCTCATAACTCATAGATTCAGAAGCCGATGTCGTTCGTAAAAATTATCGGTGTAGATTTGTCGATTTTCCAGCTGACCTTTTGGCGTTGTTGCCGGGAGCGCTTGACTGATGAGTCAAGGAGAAAATTCCATGCAAATCAGCAAGCAGTTTCGAACTGCCGGGCGGCGCTAGCGGCGATAGTGCGCGGCGGGCGGTTTTCGCTTCCCAAGACGTCGAATTCAACCACTTCCGAAGAACGCGAATCCGGCCGGAAGATGCGCCCGAACGCGGTCATGAGCACCATTTCGGCGGATCCGATCTCCAAAAAGCTTTCCGCTCCACGCTATGCGCGATTCAAGGCGGCAAATTCGCGAATAGAGCTTTATGCCGGCGAGAAAGCGACCGACCGAAAACATTCCTGAAAGGGAATCGCAAGAAAGCTGCGGCTTGAAATCCTAGACGGCGCACCTAAAAAAATCTCGAAAACCAAGCGAGGAGCGTCCTATGGGCAGCAGTCGCGTTTGTTTCGACGCCGCAGCGCGTCGCAACCGTCCTTTCGAACCCCATCGGCTGATTGACACTCCGGACCGGCCTGCTGCCGATATTGAGCTCGGAGGTCTGCCAATAAATTTAGGGCCGCTGACCGGGCGGAGATTTCAGCACAGGATTCAGACTGCGCCGATTATCGGCCGAGGCGGCAGCACTTGGACACTCCGAGCCTCCGCGCGTCGCCGCCTCCGACTCCGGCTATCGCGCCGACGCCGCCTCGCGCGCCCGGGCAACGAACTTGATCAGCGCTCATCGACAATTTTTTCGTCATTAAGCGCATCGCTCTGAAACTTGCCTTTGGCGAAATCTACCGACGCCGACTTTATTTTTACATTGCATTTCCAGCCCGACGCGCCGAAAAGCTAAATCAAGTGGGTCCGCCTCGGAATTCAGGATACAATCGTTTATGGACAGGATCTTGGACAATTCAATAGGGTTAGGCGCATGGAACTCGATTTAGAATTCGTGCGGACGCAGTTTCCGGCATTTTCGAACGATGCTCTAGCGGAAAAAGCCTTCTTCGAGAACGCGGGGGGATCTTATCCGTGCAGGCAAGCGGTCGACCGCCTTGCGCGCTTCTACAACGAGCGCAAGGTTCAGCCCTACGGCGCTTTCGAACCCTCAATTGCAGCTGGCGATGAAATGGATGAAGCCAGGCTCCGGATAGCGGGAATCCTCGGCGTCGATGCCGACGAGCTGAGCTTCGGCCCGTCGACTACGCAGAATGTCTACGTCTTGGCGCAAGCCTTTCGGAAAATCCTAGCGCCGGGAGATGCCGTCGTCGTAACCAACCAGGATCACGAAGCGAATTCAGGGCCCTGGAGGAATTTGAAAGATGACGGCATTGAAATCAGGGAGTGGCGAATTGAACCGAGCGAAGGGCAATTGCGCCTGGATGGCCTGGAGGAACTGCTTGACCAAAGAGTTCGCCTTGTTTGCTTTCCTCATTGCTCGAACATAGTCGGTCAAATTAATCCGGTTGCGGAAATTTGCGGTCTCGCTCGAGAAGCAGGCGCGTGGACTTGCGTTGACGGCGTCAGCTACGCGCCTCATGGATTGCCCTGCGTACGTGAACTAGGATCGGACATCTATTTGTTTTCAGCCTACAAGACTTACGGTCCTCACCAGGGGCTAATGGTCATACGGCGGGAATTGTCCGACGGCCTGCCAAATCAGGGGCACTACTTCAATGCCGATGCTCCGCACCTAAAATTCACGCCTGCCGGACCCGATCACGCGCAGATTGCGGCATGCGCGGGAATTGCGGACTACATCGATGCGCTTTACGAGCACCATTGCGGGGCCGATGCGCCGATTTCAAAAAGGGCGGGATACGTTAGCGATCTTATGCGCAAGCACGAAGAAACGCTATTGGCTCCGCTGCTCGACTATCTTTCGAGCAAGAATTCGATTCGGCTGGTCGGGCCGAACACGGTTGCCGACAGGGCTCCGACCGTTTCCGTAGCTACGCGCAAACCGGCAATGCAAATTGCAAAGGAACTCTGTAGGTTTGGAATCATGGCTGGCGGCGGTAATTTCTACGCAGTGCGCTGCCTAGATGCGCTCGGCATTGATCCCGGCCACGGGGTCCTGCGACTGAGCTTTGTCCACTACACCAGCAAGCGTGACATCGAGTCCCTGGTCGACGCACTGGAAGCCGTGATTTGAATACCCTGGCCCGGCGATCGGGCATTGCAAGGCAGCATAGCTGCGTTCTGGCACTACCTTCGACAGGAAGCCTCGCGTATCAGCCGGATGACTTTGGCGGCGGCATCGGGAATTTTCGTTCCCGGACCAAAAATCGCCTTGACGCCGGCGTTGCGCAAGAACTCGTAGTCCTGCCGGGGAATCACGCCGCCGCATACGACGACGATATTACCGGCATCCAATTCTTCCAGCGCGGCAACCAGTTTGGGAGCCAAAGTCTTGTGGGCGGCGGCCTGCGAGCTAATTCCGACAACATGCACATCGTTTTCCATAGCGGCGCGAGCGGCTTCTTCCGGCGTCTGGAAAAGCGGCCCTAGATCAATGTCGAAACCGACATCCGCGAATGCGGTTGCGATTAACTTTGCGCCTCGGTCATGTCCGTCCTGCCCCAGCTTCGCGACTAGCATCCTAGGCCGCCTGCCCTCGTCCGTTGCGAACGATTCGACTTCCTTTTGAATTCGAGCGAATCCTTCGTCTGCGGCGAACGCAGATCCGTACACTCCGGAAAGCGTCTTCGTGGTTGCCGCGTATCTCCCGAAAACATTTTCCATCGCCATAGAAATCTCGCCGACCGTCGCCCTTTCTCTCGCGGCGCCAATGGCCGATTCCAATAGGTTTCCGCCTTCCGCCGCCCGCCTTTCCAAAGCGCGGAGCGCGGAGGAGCAGGCGGATTCGTCGCGGTTCCTTCGCAGCGATTCGATACGCTCTATTTGCGATTCCCTGACTTTGCTGTTTTCAATTTCGAGAATTTCGACCTTGTCGTCGCCGTCCGGGGCGTATTTATTGACGCCGACGATAACTTCCTCGCCCTTGTCGATCATAGCCTGGCGCCTCGCGGCCGTTTCTTCGATTTTTAGCTTCGGCAGGCCGGAGATCATGGCGGCCGTCATGCCTCCGAGCGATTCGATCTCATTCATAAGTTCCCAGGCCGCATCCGCGATCTGCTTCGTAAGCGATTCGACATAGTACGAACCCGCCATTGGATCTACCGTTTTGGAAACTCCCGTTTCTTCCTGAAGTATCAACTGGGTATTGCGGGCTATTCGAGCCGAAAACTCGGTCGGCAGCGCGATGGCCTCGTCCAGTGCATTCGTATGAAGTGATTGCGTTCCGCCCAGCACCGCCGCCAGCGCTTCGAAAGCCGTTCTCACGACGTTGTTGTAGGGATCGCGTTCCTGCAGGCTAACGCCGCTGGTTTGACAATGCGTTCGCAGCATTTTCGATCGAGGATCTCGCGGGGAGAATTCCGACATGATACGGTGCCATAGCAGCCGCGCGGCCCGCAGTTTTGCAATTTCCATGAAGAAATTCATGCCGATAGCGAAGAAGAACGACAGCCTGCCCGCAAATCGGTCGACATCCATTCCGCGCCCGATGGCCGCGCGCACGTATTCGCGCCCGTCCGCGAGAGTAAAGGCGAGCTCCTGAACCAAATTCGCGCCCGCTTCCTGCATGTGGTAGCCTGAAATCGAAATTGAATTGAATTTCGGCATCGAATCAGTAGTGAACTCGATTATATCTGCTACTATCCTCATCGAAGGCTCAGGCGGATAAATGTAAGTGTTCCTGACCATGAACTCCTTGAGGATATCGTTCTGAATTGTTCCAGACAGATGATCGCGGGCAACGCCCTGCTCTTCCGCAGCGACAATGAAGTTCGCCAGTATGGGAATCACGGCCCCGTTCATCGTCATCGATACCGAAACCTCGCCGAGCGGAATCCCGTCGAAAAGGATTTTCATATCTTCGACCGAATCGACCGCGACTCCCGCTTTTCCGACATCGCCGACGACTCTCGGATGGTCGCTGTCATAGCCTCGGTGAGTTGCAAGGTCGAACGCTACGGAAACGCCCTGCTGGCCGGACGCGAGCGCTCGCCGATAGAATGCATTGGACTCCTGCGCCGTCGAAAAACCGGCGTACTGCCTAATCGTCCAAGGGCGGCCCGTATACATTGTCGCCCTCGGGCCGCGCAGAAACGGCTCGAGCCCGGGCAGCGTGCCGAGGTGGTCGATGCCGTCAAGATCCGCTTCGGTGTATAGCGGTTTTACGTCTATGCCTTCATGGGTTCGCCAAGCGGCCTCGTTCAAACTGCGGTCCTTGAGTTCCTTTTCGGCCAAAGCTTGCCATTCTTTGATTTTTTTGACCATGCTCAATCCTGCGGCGGCGGCTACTTAGCCGGTGACGGGTCAAGAAGCCGCGTTCGGCGGCCTCGCCTTTGAAGACAAGCCGTGGCGCCAATGTTCTGCAAGTCACCGGCTGTCCGGAAATTTCAGGCCCTCGGACTTGTCGGAAGCCGACAATAGGCGGTTTTCTTCGGAGCCGCCACGCCAACTAGCGAACGAATCCCGCGGCAAACCTTCGAAATTCCGCGAGCCTGCATTATATATGCAATCGCGGAGTCTTTAGGAGACAAGATGAAAAAAAGAATTCTCGCTATCTTGCTGGTCTCGGCGATGTTGAAGCCGGCTTTCGCCGACGACGAGGAAATTGCGCTTGAAGTCATCGATGCCGCATCCGAGGACAATTCGGGCATTCAGCTCGATCAATTCAAGTGGACGGCCCGTCCTTTCGTCGTGCTGGCGGAATCGCAAAGCGATCCGCGCTTTTCGGAGCAAATGGCGCTCTTGCAAAAAGATCCAGCCCCTCTAGCGGAAAGAGATGTCGTCGTATTGATCGATGCCGACCCCGGCGCCAATAGCGCTCTAAGGAAAAAGCTAAGGCCGCGGGGCTTTATGCTGGTGCTTATTGGCAAAGACGGCGGGGTCAAGCTACGCAAGCCGTTTCCCTGGTCGGTTCGGGAAATCGTCAGGGCGATCGACAAGCTGCCGATTCGGCAACAAGAGCTGCGCACTCGCTAGAATCTTTCGCGGCCGCTCCTATTCGAACTCCATGATCACTTGATCGACGGCGAGCGACTGTTTCGGCGCAACGAGAATTTTTGCGACTACGGCTTCCCTCTCCGCACGAAGAATATTTTCCATTTTCATCGCCTCGATCGTGCATAGCGCCTGTCCCTTCCGTACTTTGTCGCCCTCGGACACTTCGATCAAAGTAACTAGCCCCGGCATTGGGCATCTTAGGCTCATTGAGGAGTCGAGCCGCCTTTTCGCCGCCATGTGACGGCCCAGTTCCGCCTGCCTTGGAGTTCTGACGAGAAACTCCATGTTCGCGCCTCTGTAGTAAATTCCGAATCCCAGGGGCATTTGACGCACATGGAGATGATATTGCCGCCCGTCCACGCTGAAAGTTGCGCGTCGCCTCCCGGGCCGCCAGTCTCCGACCACTCGCAGGGCCGAACCGTCGTTTAGTCCGGCGGCAAATCCTTCGCCGTCCGCGGCAAGCTCCAGTTTGAAATCCTTCTCCTTGATTGAAACAACACACTTCTCGGGCGAGAGTCTTGCCGAATTCGAAATCCGGCCCGAGATGCGCGATCGGCGGGATTCCGCAATCGCGTGCATCGCGGCCGCGGATGCCGCGAGATCCCTCACGACCTGTTCCGGATGATCCGCGCCTGAAAACCCGTCTGGAAATGCCTCGTCGATGAATGCCGTCGTCGCGGTGCCGCATTGGTAATCGGAATGATCCATTACCGCCGATAGAAACGGAATATTGTGCCCGATGCCTTCGATTTCATATTCGTCCAGGCTTTGGCGCATCGCTTCGATCGCTCGCTCGCGATCTGGCGCCCAGGCGCAGAGCTTGGAAATCATCGGATCATAGTGAATGCTGATTTCTCCGCCTTCAAATACACCCGTGTCATTGCGTACGACGCGCTCGCCGGATTTGGATTCGGGCGGCGGCGCATAGCGAACGAGTCGACCGATGGACGGAAGGAAGTCTCGATAAGGATCTTCGGCGTAAATCCGAGATTCTATGGCCCACCCGCTTATGCCGATATCGTCCTGAGAAATCTCAAGCCGTTCTCCCGCGGCGATCTTAATCATCTGGTCAACCAGATCGATGCCCGTCGTCAGCTCAGTGACCGGATGCTCGACCTGAAGCCGCGTATTCATTTCCAGAAAATAAAAATTACGCTCCGCATCGACGATGAATTCCACGGTTCCAGCGGATTGGTAGTTTACGGCCTTAGCCAACGCGACCGCCTGCTCTCCCATCGCCCGCCGAGTCGCCGCATCGAGAAAAGGCGACGGCGCTTCTTCGACAACTTTTTGGTTGCGCCTTTGGATCGAGCATTCGCGTTCATTCAGATAAATGATATTCCCGTAGCTATCGCCAAGAACCTGAATTTCGATATGGCGCGGCCTAACAACGAATTTTTCAATAAATATCCTGTCGTCGCCGAAAGCGTTTGCAGCTTCGCTCTTTGATACGCGAAATCCTTCGCGAGTCTCCTCGTCGCTCGCAGCGACGCGCATACCCTTGCCGCCGCCTCCGGCGGAAGCCTTGATCATTACCGGATATCCGATGCCTCTCGCGATCTCGACGGCCTCGTCCGCGCTGGCAATTTCTCCCATATATCCGGGAACAGTCGAAACTCCGGCTTCCGCCGCCAGTTTTTTCGATTCAATCTTGTCGCCCATTACCTGGATCGCGTGCGGCCGCGGGCCGATGAAGGCGATTCCGGCATCGTCAAGGGCCATTGCGAATTCCGCGTTTTCGGCAAGAAACCCGTATCCTGGATGAACCGCGTCCGCATTGGAGTCGCGCGCGGCCTGAACGACTTTGGCAATGTCGAGGTAGGATTGCGCGGCTTCCGAAGGCCCGAGATAAACCGCATCTTCCGCCATCTGCACATGAAGCGCGTTGCGATCAGCATTGGAATAGGCCGCAATGGTTCGAATGCCTAATTTCTTTGCCGATTTAATTATTCTGCAGGCGATTTCGCCTCTGTTTGAAATGAATATTGATTTGAACATCGGTAATTCAGACCGGAATAAAGATCCCGACGACCCATACCACCGAAATCCTAGAATAAAAAGCGCAGCGCGACTAATTCATAATCGATTACGGCTTGCGTCGGCTGTACTAGCCTGTCGGAGTGACCGTCGCGGGGCGGTGTGATCTGTTGCCACGGGTCTTTGGCGTGAGAGGTCATCGCCCTCTCGTACCGGGTGATTCGCTTCAAGGTTGTGGGATGCGCGGTGCCATACCGCCGAGAGTGTCGAAGGGGAACAGGCCCTCGCGGGCAATATATCAGACAGTTTCGTTTGCGGTCCGGGCTGGCCCACAAAGATTGTCGGCCGCAAGGGTGAGGAAATTCGTGATGGGGTCCTATTGCATCTTGGCAGGGCAGGAAGATCGCAACAGGCCGTTGATCATTGGAAGAACTTGGAGATTGGGACGGGGGTCGTGACCGTGCGGGGAAGCATGGAGGCCGGCGGTCGGCAGAAGGACTGCGCGAGTTGCGGCCGTAAGGAATGGACGAGGCTGCAATTTTGGCATCGTCATGGGACTTCGGGGACACGAGAGAGGATTTGATCCACCGGATCCATCCCTATCCGGCGCGATTCCAGGCCTTTATAACGACGAAAGCACTCGAGTACGCCGACGCGGATGGCATCAATGTGCGCAACGTGGCGGATGTTTTCTACGGCTGCGGCACCTCGACCGTCGAAGCAAAGCGAAACGGAAAGGACTTCTGGGGCTGCGACATCAACCCGCTAGCGACGTTGATCGCACAGGTCAAGACGCATCAGTACCGCGACCACGATCTGAGGCGGACTTATTCCGCAATCAGGGAGGATGCACGTCTCTCCGTCGTAACGCCAAAGGATCGCGCCGCAATGGGAGACAGGATTCACCACTGGTTTAGTGAGGGTAATATTGACGATTTGATTCGCCTTGATCGAGCCATTCGGAGAACGACACGCTCATACAGTGCGCACCGACGGTTTTTTCAATGCGGTTTCTCGGCGATTCTCAAAGCGACGTCGTACTGGCTAACGAAATCCATCAAGGCGCAGCGCGACCCGCACAAGAAGCCGCGCCGCGTAATGGAGGCGTTTGAGGACCAGATTGCGTTGATGCGTCGCGCGAACGAAATGTGTTCCCGCGACCTGCGGCGACGACGCGAATACGAGCTCGGAACTTTCTAGAGAACACTTGCAGTCCGGATCGAGCCGACTTGATCGTGACCAGTCCGCCATACGTCACATCCTACAGCTATGCCGACATCCATCAGTTGTCGACGCTCTGGTTGGGATACGCGACCGACTATAGGGCACTTCGCCGGAACATGCTTGGGAACCGCCGCGGGGTTCGTCCGCCGCGCGACAGCGTGGTCAGAAAGCTTGGCAACGCGGCATGGAACACATACCAGGATATGCAGAGGCAGAGCCCGAGTCATGCCTCGTCCATTGCCAGGTATTTCATAGATTTAGACAAGACGGTTCAGCGGTGTTGGGACGTTCTCGAGCCTGGTGGAATGGTAGTGTTCGTCATCGGGAACACGCAGTACAAGAGCGTGAAGGTCGATAACGCGGAGCATCTTGAAGTTTGCATGGGGCGAGCCGGTTTCAAGAGTATTCAGGTTATACCGCGCAGAGTGTCTCTAAAGATTATGACCCCGTATCGGGATGCGCGTGGGCGCTTCACCCGGGACTCCAGTCAGCGGCAGGTTTATGCCGAGGAGCTCGTCTTGATCGGGAGGCAGGCATGAATCCCGAGGAAGCCATCCAGGTAGAGGCGGCGACGGTATCTGTCCAGTGTCCGGAGCGAGCGCCGCTGTCGATACGCCCGTACGCGCGCCTGTTGACCATGCTGGGAGAGCAGCTTCTGAAGAACTAGCGCGTGGCGCTGGTCGAACTGATCAAGAACGCCTACGACGCTGACGCGGGCAGCGTCGACGTGGAGTTCGATGGTTTCGCAGAAGATATGACGACGCAACCGGGATCAAGAATCGTTGTGCGAGACGACGGGTGCGATATGACGCCCGAGACGGTGAAGACCGTCTGGATGAACCCCGCTACGCCGACGAAGTTCCTTGCAAAGAAGGGGGAAAGCGGCGGACGTCAGAGAGAAACCGGGTGATTCAGGGCGAAAAGGGAATAGGCCGCTTCGCTGTACTCACTCGGCGAACTCAGGTCAGTCGATGACTTCAGGCGGGAACAGATGAGTCTCGGCTGACCGCAGCCGGTTCGCCCCAACCGAAGGTCATTTTCCCTTGCGTGGTTTCCTGATGCCTTCATCCCAGGCATCGTAGACCGCTAGCGAGAGCACAAACAGCGAAATGAACCAGAATGGAAGGCCGCCCCAGAATCCGGCGAACCCGGTCGAAATGCTGTGGGCAAGCCCCAGCACAAAGCTCGCAAACAGCATGGTGGCCCCGAAGATCGCCACAAGCCGAATCCAACCGTCAAACATCGTTCAGCTCCGAATCATCAACTCTGCTCGTCACCAATTGCATACAGCAACCAGCGGGCAGTGCGAAAGAGCCGGTCATCCTGTTCAGCCTGGGCAATCAACTGCACCCCGACCGGAAGGCCCGCCCCCCCCGAAAGCACAGGAAGGTTCAGGGCCGGCAGCCCGCACAGGGTCCAGACCGTGCAGAACACCGGATCACCGGTTCCGCTCCCGATGGGCGGCGCCTCTCCTTGGGCGGAGGGCGCCACGACTGCGTCGAAATCCCAGAAGAAGGTATCAAAGAACCGCTCGGCCCGAGCCTTCACCGCAAGGGCCTGCAGATAGTCGGCATCCGACACCTTGGCCCCCCTCTCGATGACCTCAATCAGCGCGCCGCTGGCCAACTCGCGGTTTTCCCTGACTTTGCCTCCAAGGCACCTGTTGAGTTCGAATTCCTGAATCCTTCCATGGGCATCGACGAGCAGTTCAAATCCATCCGGAACCGGAATACGTTCGACCTGCTTTCCGAGAAGGTCGAGCACCTCCTCCATGCCCTCCCGCACATCGTCGCTCAGGCGCCCGAAATAGCTTGGTTCAAACCAGGCAAATGCAGGTTTCACCGGCACGTCCTGGCGGCAGCCCTCAAGAATGCCGGGCTTGGGCCGCGGGTGGGACTTGATGTCCCTTGAGTCATGACCCGAAATTGCGTCCGCCAATGCTGCGGCATCTTCAAGCGTTCTTGAGAACACCCCAATCTGGTCAAGGTGCGGGCAGGTTTCAAGAACCCCGGAGGTCGAAACCGCCCCGCGGGTGGGCTTGAAGCCGAACACTCCGCAAAACGAGGCGGGCCGGATCACCGACCCGTTGGTCTGGCTTCCGATGGCAAGCGGTGCCTGAAGATGCGCAACAGATGCCGCCGACCCGCTTGACGAGCCGCCCGGAGTCCGTGTGGCATCATGCGGATTGACCGTTCCGGCCGGATTCATGAACGCGAGTTCGGTCGTAACCGTCTTGCCGAGCGGAACGGTTCCTGCATCGAGCAGCCGGTCGACGATGAACGCATTCCGTCGGGGTTTGCGCCCGAAGAAGATCGGCGATCCGCGCTCAGTGGGTATCCCCTTCGTATCGATGATGTCCTTCAGGCCCACAGGTACGCCATGCAGCGCTCCGAGGGGCTTTCCGAATTTCCTCATCCGGTCCAGTTCGCGAGCATGATCAAGAGCGGCCTCTTGGTCGAGCCACTGCCATGCGCCGAGGCCCTCATCCGTTTCGCAGATCCTTTCAATGCATGAAGCAACCAGCGATTCCGAGGTCAGCGTTCCCGACCGAATGCGGTCCGCGGCCTCCAGCGCGGAAAGTTCGTTGGGCTGCGCGGTCATCCGCCTTCCGTCAGGGGATGTACTCGCCGAACAGGTAATCCGGCAGCCACAGGGCGATGCCAGGGAACTGGTACATCAGGAACATCGCAAAGATCACAATGGCCAAGTACGGCAGGATTCCCTTGAATATCTCGATCAGCTCAATCTCCGAACGCAGGACTCCCTTCAGATAATAGGCGGACATTGCCATCGGTGGCGTCAGGAATGAGGTCTGCAGATTGAGTGCAACCAGCATGGCAAAGAAGTACGGATTGACGCCGAACGTATCTAGCATCGGAAGAAAGATCGGAACAAAGATGATCAGGATTTCGGTCCATTCGAGCGGCCAACCGAGCAGGAATATGATAAACTGGACCAGCACAAGGAACTGCCAGGTCTGCAGGTCCATGCCCAGAATCCAGTGCTCGATCACGTCATGTCCGCCAAGGTAGGAAAACACTGAGGCGAAGGTCCACGAACCGACGAACAGCCAGCACACCATCGCTGTTGCCTTGGCGGTCAGGAAGACACTTTCCTTCACCTTCTTCCAGTTGAGGGAACGGTAGAGGGAGGCCAGCACCAGGCCACCGAGCGCACCCATTGCCGCGGCTTCGGCGGGTGTCGCGAGGCCGCCAAGGATGGAACCAAGGACGAGCATGATCAGCACGGTCAGGGGAACGAAGGAAACCAGGAGGTCGCGGTAGATGACCATCCGGTTCGGAACATCCTCCTCCTTTGGCTTCGGGGCGATCTCGGGACTGATCAGCGCCCGCGCAATCACGTAGAGGATGTAGAGACCGGCAAGCAGCAATCCCGGGAACATCGCAGCCGCATACAGCCTCAACGGCGACAATTCGGCGATCGCCGAATAGACGATCAGCATGATCGAGGGCGGAATGAGGATTCCCAGAGTTCCGCCGGCGCAAATCACGCCGGATGCGAACCTTTTGTTGTAGGATGCATTCGCCATTGCCGGAAACGCCAGCAAACCCATGAGCGTAACGACGGCCCCAACGATGCCGGAGGCGGTCGAAAACACCGTGCAGGTGATCAGGGCGGCAATGGCCATCGAGCCAGGCATGTTGCGTGCCGCCAACTGAAGCGAATAGAACAACCGGCTGACGATGTCTGCCCGCTCAACCACATATCCCATGAACAGGAACAGTGGGATGGCAACCAGGGTGTCGTTCTCCATAACGGAGTACGTGTTCTGGTTCAGCAGGTAGAAGATGTTGTTGTTGAAGAGATCGGCGATCGTTTCGATGCCGCCCTGATAGTAAGCATAGTACCCGAAGGCGACACCGATCGCCACCAGCGTGAACGCAATCGGGAATCCGAGCAGCACCAGCACAATGAACAGGCACAGCATCACAATTGCGATTTCGGGGTTTGTCATGTTCGATGCCTGCCTGATGTCCGGCTAAACTTGGTTTGCGCCGTCACTGGGGTTTTCGATGAGGATGTCTTCAGTCTCCCTGACGTCATCCAGCCGTTCCATCCATTGGCCCGTTTTCATTGCATTCCAGCAGCGGAGCATCTCGGCGACGCCCTGGACGATCAGAAGGAATCCGGCTACAGGGATCAGGGACTTGAAGAAATAGATCTGAATGCGCGCAGGGCTGTTCCAGCTGACTTCCTCGTAGCGCCAACTGTCGGCGGCAATTTCGTAGCCGAACCAGAAGAGGGCCAGCATGCCGGGAAAGAAGAACAGGATGTAGAGGACGAAGTCGATTCGCGCCTGCCAACGGACCGGAAACAGGCGGTAGAGCACGTCGCCGCGGACATGCGAGTCCTGCGCCAGCGCATACGGCCCCGCCATCAGGAAGAGGGCCCCGTACATCTGCACCATCATGTCGAATGCCCAGACCGTGGGGGCATTGAAGACGTATCTGACGATCACCTCATAGGCGACGGAAAACGTCAGCACGAGTATGCACCAGCCGAATGCCCGGCCGGTCCACACACTGATGCCTTCGATCGAACGGACCAATTGCTGCATGATGATTTCCGGAAACGGGGGAAAGCCGGGCAGCCTCCCCCCGTTTGTTCAATTCGCTATCCGAAGTAGTGTTCGTAAGCCAGTTTGTAGTCCGGCTGATTCAGGTTGAGATAGCCCATGACCTCCTTGGCGTAGGCCTTCTGGCTGTCGACAACCTTGGCGAAGAACGCATCCTCGTTGGCAAGCCGCTCAATTACGACATCCCACGCCTTGAGTTGCTCGGACATCACCGAGTCAGGCGTCCTGTAGACATTGACGCCCTGCTCGTCGCGTAGCGTAGCGAGGTCTTCGGAGTACCGCTTGGTGTTGTGCCAGTAGAAGTTAGAGTTTTCCGCCTCCGAGGCATATCTGAGAATCGCCTGCAGTTCCGGGGACAGCGATTCATACTTCTTCCTGTTGAAGGTGACCTCAAAGAACTCCTGACTCTGGTGGAACGAGGCAAGATGGTAGTGCTTGGACACGTCCTGCATGCCGAAGTCACGGTCAGAGGTCGGATTGTTGAATTCAGCTGCATCGATGAGACCGGTCTTCATCGCC
Organism: Albidovulum sp. bin36; assembly: GCA_002238565.1. GTDB lineage: Bacteria > Pseudomonadota > Alphaproteobacteria > Rhodobacterales > Rhodobacteraceae > JAPPFL01. Next base: position 1,142 of record MPMP01000060.1, on the reverse strand, counting down.
GGCTGGATTTCGCCGCCGGGAAGTTGGACAACCGACATGCCCATTTCCAGAAGGACATCGGCAGCAAGGCCAACGGTCCTGTACTTTAGTCCGCTCATCTGGCTGGCATCCATGATCTGCTCCTTGAACCAGCCAAGGGGCTGAGCAGGCATCGGGCTGTTGAAGAATGAAACGATGTTAAGCTCAAGGCTGTCCATCAACTCCTCGAACAGCTGCTGACCGCCGCCATAGTTGACCCAACCGAGAACCTCCTGGCTCGACCATCCGAAGCATGGGCCGGTGCCGAACAGGGATGCCGTCTTCGACTTCGAATACCAGTAGGCCGGAACATAGTGGGCGGCATCGAGAACACCGCGGTGCACGGCATCCTGCATCTGGCTGGTCTTGACCACCGAATTGACCGCGAGAAGGTCAATCTTCAGCGCGTCGCCCGCCATCGCGTGGACTCGGTCAACATAGGATTGAGCGTTCTCAAGGAAAATTCCACTGGGCCAAGCGGCCTGCATCTTCAGCGTAACCGTTTCGGCGCGTGCAACGGACGGTGCTGCCAACGCCCCGGCAGAGGCGGCGGCGACCGCACCTCCCCGAATGAACTTGCGTCGTTCGATCTTGTTCGTCATTTTTCCCTCCTGAATTTGGCCGAACTCTCGGTGAACATGCCGGGAATCGAGATTACGGCCCAGGTCAAGCGTCGTCCCGGCGAACCATGAACCGTCATGCCCGACTCCATCCGATTCTCCGGACGGGGCCCGACGATCGGGCCGCTTTTGCAACAATTCGAACCAGGAGTCAAACCTCATTCCAAGGATGGGTGTAAACCAAATTTGGTTGAAAAGGCGATGCGGGAAAGATTGCTAAAGAAGACCGCCGCTCTTGAGAATTGCTCATCGCGAGACTTTGGACTATGATAGTCGTTACTTGCGCGGACGGAATCGACCGGAGAACACGGTCGGCGCCGCGCTCGGCATCGAGCAGGAGAGTTCACCATGGCAAGAAAAAGCAAAGAGGCGGGCTTCCGCCTTCCGAAAGCCGTAGAGTTTCTGGCGGACCTTACCGAAGAGGAGGCGGCGGCGCACTCGCCGGTTGTTCTGCTGAAGCGGGACGACGGCGGCTACGCGCGGTACTGGCGCGAAGGCGGCCAA